>JBEIQZ010000020.1:0-27215 GCA_040376255.1 Alphaproteobacteria bacterium | reverse complement strand
GATCGCCGCCGCCAGATCCTCAGCAAGGTCGGGGAGCAGGTGCAGCGCCTCGACCGGCTGGTCGGCGATCTGCTCAGCTACGCGCGGAAGCCCACGCCGCGACTGCGCAAGGTGTGTCCAGCGGAGATCGCGCAGGAGGCCATCTCCCTCGCCGGGGTCAACGCCGCCGTCGAGGGCGACTCCCCTCCTCTCGTCGCCGACGAGCAGTTCCTCATCCAGATCCTCGTCAACCTGCTCCAGAACGCCAGGGACGCCGCCCCCGCGCAGCCGCTCTGTCTGCGGCTCGACCCCGGCAGCATCTCGGTGATCGACGGCGGGCCGGGCGTCCCCGCCCACATCCTCCCGCGCCTGTTTGAGCCCTTCCACACAACAAAGACCCGTGGCACCGGCCTCGGCCTCGCCATCAGCCGGAAGCTCACTGAGTCCATGGAGGGCCGCCTGATCCACCGACTGCCCTCGCCGCCGCCCTCCCCCGGCCCCGGCGCCTGCTTCGAGGTCATCCTCCCGCTCGCCCATGTCTGATCGCTCATGTCTGGTGGTTTGATCCCATCCGATCTTGCACGCGAGTTCCGCGATCTGCTCAGCCTGGCCGCGCCCTCGGTGCTGTCGCTGCTCGCCTATCAGGGGCTCTCGATGGTCGATACCGTCCTGCTCTCCCGCGTCAGCGAGGAGGCGCTCGGCAGCGCGGCCCTCGCCTCGATCTGGGTGTTCAACACCATCATCCTCGCGCGCGGCTTCCACCGGGGGATGGATCCGCTCATCTCGCAGGCCCACGGCGCCGGTGAGCCGCAGACCATCTCCCGCTGGCTCTGGCGCGGGATCGCGCTCTCGCTGCTCATCAGCCCCCCGCTCATGGCCTCCTACGGCCTCGCGGAGCCCGTGCTGCGGCTGCTGGATCAGCCCGCCGATCTCGTCGCGCCCGCCGCCGCCTTCTGCCATGTGCTCGCCTGGGGGATCCCGGCGATCCTGCTCGCGGGCGCCCTCCACGCCTGCCTCCAGTCCATCGGACAGTTCGGCGCGATCACCGTCAGCATCGTGATCGGCCTCCCGATCAAGCTCGCCACGAGCTGGCTGCTGCTCTACGGCTGGGGCGGCTGGCCGGGGATGGGGCCGATCGGCTGCATCTGGGCGACGGTGATCACCGAGTATGCGATGCTCGGGTGCATCGTGCTGGCGGGCTGGAAGGAGCTGAAGAAGTACCCGCCGGTCCTCTCTGACACGGCCAGCGAGCTGCGCGCCACCCTCCACCTCGCCCTGCTCGGCGCGCCGGTCGGCTTCCAGCAGGGGCTGGAGGTCTGGGGGTTCTCCTTCGCCGGGCTGATGGCGGGCTGGATCGGCAAGACGGCGTTCGCCGCCCACTCGCTCTGCCTGAACCTCTCCGCGCTCACCTTCATGTTCCCGCTCGGCATCGGCATGGCCGCCAGCACCCGCGTCGGCAACCGCATCGGCGCCGGGCAGCCCTGGGGCGCCGCCGCCGCGCTCGCCATCGGCCTCGGCGTGGCGCTCATGGGCTGCTTCGCCCTCGTCTTCCGCTTCCTGCCGGGCCTGCCGCTCTCGCTGTTCGAGCCGCCCGCCGACGTCCTCGCCCTCGCCATGCTCACCCTCCCCATCGCCGGGCTGTTCCAGCTCTTCGACGGCACCCAGGGCGTCTCCTTCGGCGTGCTGCGCGGCGCCGGAGACATGCGCCTGCCCGCGCTGATCAACGTCGTCGGCTACTACTGCTTCGGCCTCCCGCTCGGCTACACACTCGCCTTCCGCTACGGCCTCGGCCTGTCCGGCATCTGGTACGGGCTCATCGCCGCGCTCGCCCTCGTCGCCGCGCTGCTGCTCCTCCGCATCCGGCACATCCACCGGCAGGGCGGGCGGCGCCTCGAAGCGTGATCACCGCCGGATCCGCACCATGCACTCCGCCGGGAGCACGTGGACGCCCGGATCGGCCCCGAACCGCCGGTAGGGCTGCGCCACCACCACCTGCGCCCCCCGCGCCTCCACCTTCGACCGCATCTGCAGCAGCGCCTGCCCCGGCAGCAGCGCGCAGACCGCGAACAGCGCCACCTTTTTTTCCTCCAGATCGGGCGTCTCCTCCACGAACCGGCGGAACGCCTCCGGCAGCTCCGTCCCGCGCCCGCGCAGCCCGTCCAGCCCCAGCCCGCGCACCGCGCAGCCGAGCACCAGCCCCCGGTAGGGCGCCAGATCCGGGATCGGCTGCCCCATCTCCACCACGTCCACCTCGAACGCCCGCTCCTCCAGCAATTGCTTCATCTGCGGGATCACCTTCCGGCACAGGCCGCCTGCCGGGTCATAGGCGACCAGCAGCCGGATCGGGGTATACGCCACCACTCCTCCAGGGCTCCATCCCATACACGAATTGCCGCCTGTCGGCTACTGCATTGGCAGCTATGCGGGTCGCTACATTGGCCGCTCCGCCCGGTCAGAAAGAAATTGGTCAATACGGGTATGCCGCCTTGACGCGACACAAGAGGTCAGGTATTCCGCCCGCCATTGAAGCCCGTCTGCAGAAAAGGAGACGAAGATGTCCCGCTGGATGATCAACGCGCGCGGCCAGCAGTTCAGCGTGGCCAACCTGGAAGAGCTGAAGGCCGTCGCCCGCAAGGGAGACGTGCGGGCCGGGGACATCGTGCAGCCCCCCGGCGCCTCTGACTGGGTCTACGCCCTCGAAGTGCAGGAGCTCACCAAGGTCCTCCGCACGGATGCCGACGACACCGACGGCCCCGGCCCCGCTGCGGCTGAGATGTCCACCACCGCCAAGGGCATCATCGCCGCCGTCATGGCGCTCTCCTCCGTCGCGCTGTGGTCCTACGCGCTCCAGCTCCGCGCCAGCATCCCCGACCAGAGCGAGATCGACCTGCTGGGCGATAAGGGGCTGAAATTCTCTGAGGTGCTCGTCACCGAGTCCGCCCCGCTCCGCTCCACCGCCTCCGTCTCCGCCCCGGAGACCGGCAAGATGGAGAAGAACGGGAGCTGTGAGCTGCTGGCAAAGCGCGGCAAGTGGTACAAGCTGCGCTGCAACGGGGTCGAGGGCTACGCCGAGGTCGATACCGTCGTCCCGGCCTATTACTTCGGTGAGAACAAGGATCGCGCCGACTACGATCCGCTCTACAACCCCGACCGCTACGTCTCCATCGCCAACTACGCATGGCGCCAGCCGCTCGACTCCAAGACCAGCAACTTCTCGTTCATGATCCAGAACAAGTCCAAGTTCGGCATGACCGATGTGAAGCTCGTCGCCACGATCAAGGACAAGTCCGACCGCGAGGTCCAGTCCGTCGAGATCCCCATCGAGGGCGTCATCCCCCCCCAGGACAGCGTGATGATCGGCACAATGAAGCCCGCCAAAGGCGACAGCAGCCCCCCGCGCATCATCACCTCCCTGCTCTACCAGGAGATCCTGAAGACCGACGCCAAGGCCGCTGATCGCTGGAGCGACGGCGTCGAGGTCGCGGTCACCGCCGAAGACCCGGAGGCCTCCATCGACATCGTGGAAGTCCGCGCCGTCCAGGGCGACAAGTAGCGCAGGCGACCGCAGCCCGCGCCGCAGGGGTTCCGACCGGCAGGCCCGGAACTCCGGCGCCTACCAGCTCAGATCGTACCAGATCCCGGTGTTCCAGCCCGTGTAGGGGTAGCCCCAGCCGTCCGGGAACTGATCGCAGTAGTCGGGATCGCCGCACCAGCCTGAGCCGAACCCGAGCGAGATCTGATCGAGCGCCAGCTCCAGCAGCGACAGCTCGATGTCGATCTCGACGGTGGTGCTGTCCGGGTAGCTGAAGACCGGCGTGCCGAGATCGTGGAAAGAGCCATCATAGGTGCGGAGCGAGGCCACGTTCGACTGCAGGGCGATCTGGTAGTAGCTGTAGGCCGCGCCGGGGGAGCTGCCCCAGGCCTCGACGAACAGCGTGCCGGGATCGAAGGGCTTGTAGGAGTGGAACCGGAGCTGGAGCTGATCCTGGTAGATCCGGTACTGGACGTTCACGAGGTCGAAGCCCCAGCCCTCCAGCGCGTCCCCGACGTTGTCGTTGAGGGCGTTCACATAATTCCACGGCGGCTCGCCGATGGGGATCTCGACGAAGCTCTCATAGGTCCGATCGTTGTCGGTCGACGTCACCTTCAGGCGGAGCGTCTGACCGGCGACGGCGCCCGCGTCGATGACGACGGCGAAGTCTCCGTCCTTGGTGGCCCGCGTGGAGATCGTGCCGAGGGTCTCTACCGCCGGATCGACGACCGCGATCGCCACGCTGGCGCTGTCGAGGGCCGCGCTGGCGCGGACGGTGCCGTCGCAGGACAGATCGCCCACGTTGGTGAGGGCCAGGTTGAGCGTGGCGGCCTCGCCGGGATCGAGGATGCCGTCCCCGCCCGCGTCGTCGATCCCGATCCCCGTCACCTGCAGCACCGGGTACGGCACGGCCAGCGCGACCGGGAGCTCCCAGGTGTCAGCGCCGTCGGTGAGGCGCAGCGTCGCGAGCAGATCGTTGCTGTCGGTGTGGTCGGCGGCGACGTCGATCACGAAGGCGTCCGTCCCGACCGCCGATCCGCCGCGCGCGACAACGCCGCTGCTGATCTGCACCTGCCCGGCGGTCTGGACGGTGAGGCCGGGGCTGCCGGAGATCAATTCCGCCATCAGCGGCCCCTGGGTCGCCGCGCCGAGGTTGCGGACGGTGACCGAGAGCGGCACCGAGGCGGAGCCCGGCGCGAGCGTGTCCGGCGTGCCGGTGTTGATCAGCGTGAGATCGGGCGGCTCCGGCAGATAGAGCAATTCCTCCTGATCGACGTAGGCCGTCGCCGGGCCGACCGCGCTCTCCACGCCGTCATAGGAGATGGCGAAGCGGTTGATCGTGGTCGTCCCCTGGCCGTCGACCCGCAGGAACCAGCGATCCGGCCCCGCCACCGGGGGCAGCATGTCGCCGTAGTCGGTGATGTCCTCGCTGAAGGTCGTCGCGCCGGAGAGCGTGCCGGAGAACACGGTCTGCTCCCAGGCAGGACTCTCCGGATCGCCGGTGCCGATGGAGAGCGTGACCAGGCCCTGCGTCTGCGGCTCCACGTCGATGATCGCCGTGCTGGCCTCCCCGATCAGCAGCCGCCCGTCGTAACCCCACGCGCCCGCGCTGCCGCTGACGTCGATGTGGATCGGCAGGTAGCGGTTGTCGACCGCCGCCGCGTCGATGCTCAGATCGAACAGCGCCGAGGCCGTGCCGCCGCCCGCCACCGACACGCCAACGACCGGATCGGAGGCCGACGCGCCGCCGGAGGGGAAGCTCACAGACACGGTGAGATCCGCCGCCGCCACCGCCGTCCGGTTGGTGAGGCTCACCGTCAGCGCGGTGGTGTCGCCCGGCGAGAGCGGCGACTGCGCCACCTCAAAACCGGGGGCGATGTCCGGCGCGAGCGCCTCAACAGCGACGGCGTCCATGTACCAGTCGTCGGAATTCTCGCCCTCGAAGTACCACGCGAGGTAGACCTCAGCGTTCCCGGCCCAGGCGCTCAGATCGTAGACCGCCGAGCGCGACCACTCCCCCTCCAGCGGCGCGGGCAGGGCCGCGACCTCCTCGAAGCCGCCGTCCGTCGGATCGCCATCGCCGATCCCGATCATCAGCGCATGCGCCGCGCCATCGACCGACTCCCCCTTCTCCTGCCAGGTCACCTGGATCTGATCGGTCGCGCTGAAGTCCAGCGGCGGGCTGATCATCCAGTCCTGCAGCAGCCCGATGTCCGGCGAGCCGCGCGGGTGCCACACCGCCTGCTCCCCCTCCTGCGCCTCCCCGAACGCCACCTCCCAGCCGTAGCCCCGCGCCCCGCCGCTGGCCGAGTGCATGTCGATCTCGATGATCGAGCCGATGTCCTCGAAGGACTGCACCCACGGCAGCGCCAGCCCCTGCACCGATATCGGCACCGAGAACGGCGCAGACTCATTCTGCTCCGGCAGATAGCTGCTGGCCGCCGGATCTCCCCCGTCCGTCGCCTTGAAGTAGTAGTCCACCGACGGCGCCCGCACCGAGTCCCCAGGCAGCGTCACCGTCCACGCCTCACCCTCGCCCGGCACCATCCCCGTCTGCGTCCACGCGCCGCCCCCGGCCCGCCAGTACAGCGTCAGCCCGCGCACGCCCTCCGGATCGGCGGCGTCCACCGTCAGCGTGAGCTCCACCCCCTCCGCGACCCCGGCCGGCGGCGTGTGCGCCAATTCCGGCCCCAGGTACTCCGCCGTCGTATCTTCCGTCTTGCCGTCATTACAGCCTGTGCTGAGCAGAAGAATCCAGAGCACCCGCATGTTTTTCACCTTTATTCTTCGTTCAGCCAGCAATACGTATAGCAATTGTACGAGATGACGTTCCCGTTGAAGTCGGTGAACGGCAGGCAGTCGTAGCCGTTCGGGCAGTCCCGATCCGACTCGCAGGCCACCGCGCAGTAGCCGCCGTAGCAGCTGTTCCCGTCCCCGCAGTAGGAGTCGTCCTCGCAGGGCAGGCAGTAGTAGCCCGAGGCGTCGTAGCACTCCCCCGCCACGCTGCAGAACTCCCCGAAGGAGCAGTCCGTGCGCGAGTCCGCACAATTCTTCTTCTTGCAGGTGCCGCCATCGCAGCCGTCCCCGAACATGCAGTCGCTGTCCGCCTGGCAGCCGGTCACGCACCGGTGATCGGTCGAGCAGTACTGCTCGATCCCGCACTGATCCGAGGTCGCGCAGACCTGCTCCTGGCAGGCGCCGTTCAGGCAGATGCTCCCGAACGGACAGGCCTTCTCCTCCGAACACTGCACCTCAGCCTTGCCCGTACAGCCCGCCAGCCCCAGCATCATCCCCAGCGTCAGCCACAGCACCGCCATCGCCCTGCTCATGCGCCGCTCCTGACCCGGTAGGAAACCTTGATGTACTGCTCGCTCGCAGGGATCTGATCGTTCTCAAACACCACGACGTTGCGCTCTTCGACATAGCTGAAGTCTACATCGATCGTCAGATCCCGCACCTTTGACGACTCCTCCGGCGAGTCGTAGATCGACACCACCAGCGTGTCGATCTCAGGCACGCGGGAGAGCGCGAACTCCACCTGAAGCCCTGAGAGCGTCAGGCCCAATTCGGCCACGATCGGTGAAAAATCCTCGTTGCAGATCGAGTCCAGCAGCCCGCCCGTCGCCCGCGTCGCGTACACATAGCGGCTGCCGTAGTCGGCGAACCCGCTCTCCGAGCTGCAGCTCGGCTCCCCCTCGAACTGCGGCGGCTCCGCGCCGACGACCGAGGACACGTTCATGCGCTGGTGGTTGCGCCAGCCGTCGCCCTTCAGCGCGGCAAAATCGTTCAGGTAGTCGTCCACCGAGCGCGGCGAGGCGTCCTCCTCGTCGGAGACCACGATCACCGAGAGGTTGGCCTCCTCCCGCACGAACCCGGCGTTGTACTCCGTGTTGGCCGGATCGAGCACCGCCATCCACGCGCCCTCCAGCCCCATCTCGATGCCCGCGCCCGTCGTCCCCTGCGCGACCATCTCAGCGAAGATCTCAGAGGCGCCCTCGCTGTCGCGCGTCAGGTAGCGATCCGCGTTGTTGAGCGTGAAGCCCGCGCCCGTCTCCAGCGCCCCCTCCACCCCGCCGTTCACCGCGCTGTCCGCCGACCGCGCCACCACCGCCGACCCGCCGACCGCCAGCACCGTCCCCTCCGGGAAGACGTAGGCGTTGCGCCCGTCATCCCGCAGGATCCACCCGCTGATGTCGGTCTCCACGTCCGCGAGGTTCGTCAGCTCCACCCACTCGCCCTGATCGTCGGCCACCGCCGCCGGATCGGGAAGGAACTCGGTGATGATGACCTCCCCGTAGCGGTCGTCCGGCCCCGTCCCCTGCTCCGCCGCGCAGGTCGGGTTGGCGCCGCCCGGCGTCCCCGCCTCCACCGCGCACCAGTGATCCAGCTCGTCGTTGCGGATCCCGGCGTTCCACGACGGATCCAGCGCGAACACCGTCCCCGGCGCCAGCGGCCAGTCCGAATTGTAGCGCACCTCGTCCACCACGCTCCCGAGCGGATCGGTCAGCACAATCTCGTCGCTGCCGCCCTGGAGCCGCCCCATGAAGCCCTCGGTGATCACATCGGTGGTCACCACGCCGACCTGCCAATCGACCTCGGCTTCGCTGAAGTACTGGATAAAGGTGTCGAAGTTCCCCGCGAGCTTGTTCTGCTCCTCGGCCATCGAGCAGGAATTGTCGACCACCAGCAGCACGTCGACCGTGTTGATGCGGCTCTGCTGGAAGAAGTCCTCTTGCGTAAACTGGCTGAAATTGTTCTCTGTGCAGCCCATAACGCCGGATAACAGCACCAGAATTCCCGTCATGCGGCTCGTCATTCTGTCCCCCCGCCCGTGTTTTCTCCCGTCACATCGCTGTTGCCCGCCGCCGCGTCCAGCCCCTCGATCGCCCCTCCGAGCAGGCTCTGGGACAGCCCGCCCTGCGTCGCCCAGTGGAAGGAGGAGAACACCACCTGCCCCTTCCCGGCGGTGAACCGGACCATCAGCGGGATCTCCGTCGCGAGCTCCGGCAATTCTGACGCGGACGGCTGATAGAAACCGTCGCCCGACAGCAGGATCGTCGTGTCCTTCCCCACCCCGTCCATCACCGCCCAGCCGGTATAATCGAACGCCACGTTCACCGTCGCGCTCCCGACCCGCTTCCTGAACGCCTCGTCGCCCCCCACCGTCGCGATGACGTCGCCGGGCTGGCCGAGCTGCGCCCCCTCCGCCGCCCCGTCGCCCTTGAAGCGGATCGCGTCCGGCCAGCAGTAGGGGATCACCTCATAGGACCAGTCGCTCACAACCAGCGTGTTGCCGGACTCGACGTAGTCGCAGAGCGGATCGAGCAATTCCGGCTGGAGCAGCAGCGCGTCGTCCGGCAGCAGCGGATCGTTGTACTGCACCGCGTTCAGCCCGCGCACCCCGGAGTTCAGGAACGCCACCTGATAGAGGTTGATCTCGATGCGGTTCTGCTTGTCGACGTTCTGGAGCAGCCCCTCGATGGTGAGCTGCATCTCGCCGCGCCGCACGCGCTCCTCCTCAGGCTGGTAGGTCGCCTGTACGATGAAGCCGTCGTACTCGGTCGTCCCGATCCCCATCCCGATCAGCACGTCCCCGACATGGTCGAAGTCGCCCAGCACCACCGCCAGCTCCTCGATCTGGATCTCGCGGAAGTCCTGCTCGTTGCAGCCGATCAGCAGCAGCGCGCCCGCCAGAGACATCCTGCCCATCCCCGCCCCGCTCCTCATTCGAGGACCATGCTGGCCTGCACCTGCACGACCGAGTCGCTCTTGTTGGTCTGGATGGTGCTGAACGGGAACCCGAACTCGCGCCCCTCGATGTAGGAGTAGGCCACGAAGGTCACCGGCCCCGGCTCCAGCTCCGACAATTCCGCCGGGACGTAGGCGTGTACGCCGTCGTCCCACGGCAGCGACCCGGCGAACCCGCCCTCTCCGGTCGCCACCAGCGTCCCTGAGATCTGCGTGCCGAAGATCGCGTCCGGGTAGGTCTGGGCGGGCGTCCAGGTATAATTGAAGTCCTCGGCGCGGCTCTGGGTGTAGTTGTTCCAGAGCTGCGGGGTCAGGATCTCGAAGTCTGCCGGGACGGTCGGCTGGACGTCCTCCAGGATGTACTCCCCGATCCCGTTCTCCTCGCCCTCAGTGTGCAGGTCGTAGACCTGATCGAAGCAGTAGTCCTCCAGCGTCAGATCGGCGGTGTAATAGATCATCCCCGACGCCGGATCGACCTGCCGGTACAGGGTCACCACGTTGCACTCCGACTCGAACCACACCCGCTCCCCTGCGCCCAGCGTCTCCGGGGAGGGGCAGTCCGAGGCGCCGCCCTGCGCGTAGGTCTGGAACACGCCGTTGGCGTCGTAGGGCTGCGGCCCGGAGCCGCAGGCCGGGTTGGAGGCGCAGTCGTTGTCGTAGCAGTCGGTGTAGCCGTCCGAGTCGTTGTCAACCCCGTCCGTGCAGGCCGCCGACTCCGGGCTGTTCGGGCAGGGCGGATCGAGCGGGATGCCGAAGATCGCCGATCCCTGGACGACCTCGGTGATCTGGCCTGTCGCGTTGTCGATGCCCCGCGCCACATAGAAGGACAGCGAGATCCAGACGTTGTCGAGGCCGGGCATCGCGTCCTTCACCTCCAGCCCGTCCTCCACGACCACCCCCTCCAGCGTCCCGTCCGACTGCCAGGTGTCGATGTGGACGTCGCGGAACCCGATCTCCGCCGCGTTGGAGGCGCGCACCGTGCCGTAGATGTTCTCGGCGTCCACCACCACCAGCCGCTCCACTGCGATGTCCGGGTTGTCGCGGCCGGTGTTCCAGAAGTTGATCTGGGTGTTGTCGTCGAAGTGGGTGCCGACCCCCTCGACGGTGAAGTCGATCGTCGCGCCCTGGTCGATGACAGAGGGCGTGAACGAGGCGCCGATGGCGACGCGATCCACCTGGAACGCCCCGTAGGAGGTCGTCACGTTCGGCCCGGTCTCCATCGCCACGTCCCGCGCCCCCGGCACCGCCTCGCGCCCGATGGTGACGGTCGCCACCGCGTAGCTCTCCGAGAGGATGTCGACAGCGTTCACCTCGATGGCGTCGCCGAAGCTCGCCCAGGTGCGCCCGCTCTCCCATGTGGTGTTCTGCCCGATGATCTCGACCTGCAGGCTCTCCCCGATCAGCCCCCGGTTCGGCGTCAGCGTGAAGGCGTCCGGCACGATCATCAGCGCCTCGCCGATCACCTGCTCGCCGAAGTGCGTCAGCACCGTCGCGTCGCGCCAGCCCATGTCCGCGTCGTCCGCCACCGTCAGGTTCGCCACCGCCGTCCAGCCGTCCAGCACGGTGAAGCTGTTGACCGTCACGCCCGCGCCGATCTGCAGCGTCGATGTCTCGTACTCGAACACCGAGGTCGTCGAGGTCAGCCGCGCGTCGAAGGTCAGCCCGCGCCCGGCCTCCGGCGGCCAGAAGCTCAGCTCCCCGACGCCCGCCTGCGCGGAGTCCTCAACCTTGGAGCCGCCCTCACAACCGACCAGGGCGGACAGACCCAGCAGAAACAGACAGGAGACATTCCGGAGCATGGCACACCACCGCTTCTGGACAGTATACCCGTCGCGGACAACATTCCGCAAGCGCCCCCCCTCATATCCTACCCCAGAATGGATCGGACGGCCTCCTCCGCCCACGCCAGCACCGGCCCCGGCACCACGCCCAGCACCACCGTCAGCGCGCAGGTGATCCCCACCATCGCGTTCACCCACGGGCTGCGCTGCAGATCGGGGCGCCCCTCGTGCATGTACATGTACACGATGGGCCGCAGGTAGTAGTAGACGCCCATCGACGCGCCGATGGCGCCCACCACCGCGAGGCCCGGATTGCCCGCCTCCAGCACCGACGCGAACAGGTAGAACTTCCCGATGAAGCCCATCGAAGGCGGGATGCCCGCCAGCGAGATCAGGCACATCGAAAGCCCCGCCGCCAGCCACGGGCGGGTGTGCCCCAGCCCGGCCAGCCGCGACACATGCGTGTCCCCCTCGCTGCCGTCCCGCACCATCAGCGTCAGGATGCCGAGCGTCGTGGCGCCGATGAAGGTGTAGGTCAGCGAGTAGAACAGGATGCTCCCCATCGTCTTGCTGCCGCTCATCCCGCCGTCCGGATCGATGCTCAGCGCCATCATCAGGTAGCCGCCGTGCGCGATCGAGGAGTAGGCGAGCACCCGCTTCAGATCCTGCTGCACCAGCGCCCCGATGTTGCCGATCAGCATCGTCAGCGCGGCGATGATCCACAGCGCCGTGCTCCACCACGCGCCGTGATCCCCGAGCGCCATCATGATGAAGCGCCCGATGGCCGCGTAGGTCGACACCTTCACCCCGGTCGTCAGCAGCGGCAGCACCGAGGTCGGCGCGCCCTGGTACACGTCCGGCAGCCACATGTGGAACGGCGCGTTGCCGACCTTGAAGCCGAGCGCCGAGAACAGCAGCGCCAGCCCCACCATCAGCAGCGGATTCAGCTCGCCCTGCGAGAGCGCCTGCGCGATGCCCTCCAGCGAGGTGCCGCCGGTCGCGCCGTAGATCATGGCGATGCCGTAGAGCTGGATCGCTGAGGTGAACGCCCCGAGGATGAAGTACTTGAACGCCGACTCCACGCTCCGCTGATCCGAGCGCCGGATGCCGCAGAGGATGTACATCGAGATCGACATCACCTCCAGCGAGATGAACACCATCATCATGTCCGTCGCGAAGGCCATCAGCATCATGCCGAGGAGCGCGAAGTGCGTCAGCGCGTAGTACTCGCCGACCCGCACCTGGATCTTCTCCAGGTACTCATGGCTCACCGCCACCGACGCCGCCCCGCCCAGCAGCGCGATCATCCCGAACGCCATCCCGTAGGCGTCCATGCGGAGCATCCCGCCGAACGCGACGACCGGCTCGTGGACCAGCCCCATCATCCCGAGCGTCAGCACCGTCGAGAGCAGGATCAGCCCCAGCGAGATCGGGCGGTACACCGACTTGTTCGCCGGGCGCACCACCGCCTCCATCATCATCAGCCCCATCCCGCCGACGAACTGAACCAGCATCGGGATAGCAAGCTGGATCGACTGACTGAGATTGTCCGACATCTCACTCTCCCTTCTGCGGTTCCGCCAGCCAGCCAGGCAGGCACGCATCGCTGTGGTAGGGGCTCTGATCGTACTGCGCTTCGACCCGCTTCAGCACCGCGTCCACCGACGGGTTGATCCGATCCAGGAACGGCTGCGGGAACAGCCCCATCACGAAGATCATCACCACCAGCGGCAGCAGGTACACCAGCTCCCGCGCGCTCAGATCCTTCAGCTCCTTGTTCTCATGGTTCTGCAGCGGCCCGAACATCATGCGCTGGAAGGCCCACAGCATGTAGACCGCGCCGAAGATGACGCCGGTCGTCGCGAGCGCGGTCTGCATCGGCGCGTACTTGAAGGCGCCGAGCAGGATCAGGAACTCGCCGACGAAGCCGTTGAGGCCGGGCAGCCCGATAGAGCTGAAGGTCACGATCAGGAAGATCACCGCGAACATTGGCACCACCGCTGAGAGGCCGCCGTACTCCGAGATCTGCCGCGTGTGGCGGCGCTCGTACAGCACGCCGACGAGGAGGAACAGCGCGCCCGTGCTCACGCCGTGGTTGAGCATCTGGTACACCGACCCGCTCATCCCCGGCGCCGTGAACGCGAACAGCCCGAGCATCACCGCGCCCATGTGGCTGACCGAGCTGTAGGCCACCAGCTTCTTGATGTCGTCCTGCACCATCGCCACCAGCGCGCCGTAGACCACCGCGATCGCCGCCAGCCACATCATCACCGGCCCGAGCGCGACGGCAGCCTGGGGGAACAGCGGGATGGCGAAGCGGTAGAAGCCGTAGGTCCCCATCTTCAGCATCACGCCCGCCAGCACCACCGATCCGCCGGTGGGCGCCTCGACGTGCGCGTCCGGGAGCCAGGTGTGGAGCGGGAACAGCGGCACCTTGATCGCGAAGGCAAGCGCGAAGGCCACGAACAGCCACCACTGCGTATCGAACGGGATGTCCATCGCCATCAGATCCAGCAGATCCGTGCTCCAGCGCCCGTGGCTGACGTTGTACTCCACGCACATCCAGATCAGCGCCACCAGCATCATCAGCGAGCCGAAGACCGTATAGAGGAACAGCTTCATCGTCGCGTAGATCCGGCGCTCCCCGCCCCAGATGCCGATCAGCAGGTACATCGGGATCAGCACCACCTCCCAGAACATGTAGAACTGGAATATGTCGAGGGCGGTGAAGGTGCCGATCATCGCCCCCTCCAGCACCAGCATCAGCGGGAAGTAGCCGCGCGCCTTGTGCTCGACCGCCGAGAACCCTGACAGCACGATGATCGGGGTGAGGAAGGTCGTCAGCAGGATCAGCAGCAGGCTCACCCCGTCGATGCCGACGTGGTAGGTGACCCCGAAGGCCGTTATCCACGGGATCTGCTCCTCGAACTGCCAGGCCGCCCCCGCCGGATCATAGCCGAACCACAGCGGCAGGCTGGCCGCAAGCACCACCAGGCTCACCCCGAGCGACGCGGTGCGCGTCATGGAGGCAGGCAGCGCAGCGACGAGCAGCCCGCCCACGATGGGAAGAAATGTGACCAGAGACAACCAGGGCATCGACTCCCCTCAGCTCAGGGCGTAGGCAGCCGCAAAGAGCGCTGCCCCCGCCGCGATGGCAATGGCATAGACCTGAATTCGCCCGCCGCCTGCCGCGCCGTGACCACGACCGATCGTCGTCGCCGCAGCCGCCGCGCCGTTCACAGCACCGTCGATGATCTGCGCGTCCACCACCGCCCACAACACCTGCCGCGAGAGCAGGTAGAGCGGCGCCAGGATCGTGAACCCGTAGACCTCGTCGATGAACCACTTGTTGAGCGACCCCACATACAGCGGGCGGATGCGCTCCGCGATCTCCGCAGGCTTCTCAGGGTGCAGGACGTAGAGATACCACGCCGCCCCCACGCTCGCCGTCACCCCAGCCAGCGTCAGCCCCATCAGCGGGAACTCCAGCGGGCTGTGCGCGTCGAACACCGCCAGCGCCTCAGAGCCCGCGAACACCGGCGACAGGAAGTGGTGCAGCCAGCCGTGCTCCGCGATCCAGTGCGGCAGGTTCATCGCCCCGCCCACGATGGACAGCAGCGCGAGCACCACCAGCGGCCCGACCAGCACCATCGGAGACTCGTGCGGCGTGTGGCCGTGCGCCCCGTGATCGCCGTGCGCCCCGTGATCGCCGTGCGCCCCGTGATCGTCATGCCCGTGGCCGCCCCGGTACGCCCCGAAGAAGGTCATGCACATCAGCCGGGTCATGTAGAACGCCGTCATCAGCGCGGTGACGAAGCCGATGGCCCACAGCACCTTCGGCATCACCATGCCGAGCGGCAGATCCTTGTACAGCTCCGTCGTGAACGCCAGCCACAGGATCTCGTCCTTCGAGAAGAAGCCGGAGGTGCCGGGGAAGCCGATGATCGCCAGCCAGCCGCAGGTGAACGTCGCGAAGGTCAGCGGCATGTACTTACGGAGGCCGCCCATGTTCCGCATGTCCTGCTCGTGGTGCAGCGCGTGGATGATGCTGCCCGCGCCGAGGAACATCAGCGCCTTGAAGAAGGCATGCGTGATGACATGGAAGAAGCCGCCGACGAAGCTCCCGACGCCGACGCCGAGGAACATGAAGCCGAGCTGCGACACCGTCGAGTAGGCCAGCACCTTCTTAATGTCGGTCTGGGTCATGGCGATGGAGGCGGCGAAGAAGGCCGTCAGCACGCCGATGGTCGCCACAACCGCCATCGCCGCCGGGGCGAGGATGAACAGGAAGTTGAGGCGGCAGATCATGTAGATACCCGCAGTCACCATCGTCGCCGCGTGGATCAGCGCCGAGACCGGCGTAGGCCCGGCCATCGCGTCCGGCAGCCACACATACAGCGGGATCTGCGCGCTCTTGCCCGTCGCCCCGCCGAACATCAGCAGGCAGATGCCGGTCACTGTCAGCCCGCCCGCGCCGCCGACGATCATCGGATCCTTGCTCACCACCTCAGACAGCACCGCGAAGTTCATGACGTTCGCGTCTGTCCGTCCTGAGACCGTCCAGAACAGCCAGAACAGCCCGCAGAGGAACAGGAAGTCGCCGACCCGGTTGACGACGAACGCCTTCTTGCCCGCTGACGCGTAGTCCGAGTTCTTGAACCAGAACCCGATCAGCAGGTAGGAGCAGAGGCCCACCCCCTCCCAGCCGACGAACATCATCCCGAAGTTGTCGCCCATGATCAAGCAGAGCATCGCGAAGGCGAACAGGTTCAGGTAGGCGAAGAAGCGCCACACGCTGTCCTTGTCGGCCTCGTCGTCCATGTAGCCGATGGAGTAGATGTGGATCAGCGAGCCGATGCCCGTGACCACGCACATCATCACCGCCGTCAGCGGATCGACCGCGAAGCCGACGTCCAGGCTCACCGGCCCGACCTTCATCCACGTCCAGAGGGTCTGAGTCAGGGTCGCGGCGTGCCCCCCCTCCCCATGCCCGCTGAGCATTCCAAACAGGAGCATGAAGGAGACCCCGGCAGCGCCCAGCATCACCGCCGAGGCCAACCCGCCCGCCATCAGGCGGGGCAGGGGCTTCTTGGCGATGCCGAGCGCGCCGTTGATCATCGCACCCAGCAGCGGGAGCGCAGGGACGAGGGCGACAAGCGGAGAGGATCCTTCCATGATCAGCCCTTCAGAATGTTCAGGTCATCGAGGCTGACCGTGATCCGGTTGCGGAACAACAGGATCACCAGCGCCAGACCGACAGCGGCCTCAGCCGCCGCCACCGCCATCACGAAGACAGCGAAGACATGACCGTCGAGGTTTTGGGTTTGGCGTGAGAACGCCACAAAAGCCAGATTGACAGCGTTCAGCATCAACTCGACGCTCATGAACACGATCAGCGCATTCTTCCGGGTCAACACCCCGGCCATGCCCGTCACAAACAGCGTCGCGCTGAGCGCCAGCACCGGAAAAAGCCCGACGGACTCCATCAGATCTCCTTCTTTGCGAGGATGACCGCTCCGATCACCGCCACGGTCAGCAGCGCCGAGATCACCTCAAAGGGAAGCAGGAACGGCCCGCCCGCACGGAACAGCTCCATGCCGACCGCCTGAATGGTGCCGTAATTCTCGTCCACCGCCGTGAACGTGGCGTCCCGGATGCCCTTGTCCATCGCCGTGATGAGCCCGATCCCCATCACCCCGGACACGATGAGCCCGACGATCGCGCGCCCCGATACGTCCCCGAGCGGGGAAGGGATGTCATCCCGGATGTTGAGCAGCATGATCACGAAGATGAAGAGCACCATGATCGCGCCCGCGTAGACCAGCACCTGGATGACCGCCACGAAGTGCGCGTCCAGAAGCACATAGTCCGCCGCGAGGCAGAAGAAGCACAGCACGAGCGACAGCGCGCTGGTGATGGGGTTCCGGGCCGTGATCACCGAGAGACCGGAGAGCGCGGCCACCAGAGAGAAGAGATAGAAGAGTACCGGCTGGGTCATTTGCGCGGCCCGCAGAGGAGGGGGGCGATGTACGACATCCAGGCGAGGTTGTCAACGGCACGGTCAACGTCCAGGCTGGAGGGTCGAGGGGAGAGGGTTTCAGACAACCGGCTTCTCATCAAAGGTATAGCCGGAGGGCGCTGCCTTCGGATCGTCGCGGTAGACCGTCTCGGCGCGGGGCTTCAGCCCGTCCATCAGGTTCACCATGTAGGGCTTGTTGTGCACCATGTCCTGACGGGTGAACGCGTTGATCTCGTAGATGCGCGTGTCCATGCGGATCGCGTCCTTCGGGCAGGCCTCGACGCAGAAGCCGCAGTAGATGCAGCGAAGCATGTCGATGTCGAACTCGATGGGGAACTTCTCCGCTGGATCATCCGGGTTCTCCCCGGCGATGATCGTGATGCACTTCGCCGGACACACCGTCGGGCAGCACATACAGGCCACGCACTTCACCGCGCCGTCCGGCCGCGTCAGGAGCCGGTGCGCGCCACGGTAGCGCGCCGCCATCGGCTTCCGCATGTCCGGGTACTCGATGGTGCGGAAGCGCTCAGGCTGGAAGATGTTCTTGATCACATGCGACATCGTGAGCGCCAGCCCCTTGACCACCTCCCAGAGGTAGATGGCCTCAGAGCTGTTCATCTTGCGGCTCGGTACAGGAAGCGGCATCTTTTTCTCAGTACTCAGACGAGGAAGGTTTCTTTGACGATGACCCAGAGGGCGGCCACAAACAGGTTCGCCAGCGCCATCGGGAGCATCCGCTTCCAGCCGAGCGCCATGAGCTGATCATAGCGGAAGCGCACGATCGTCCAGCGCACCCAGATGAAGAACCAGCAGCCGATCAGCACCTTGACCGAGAACACCGTCAGGTGAACCACCGCCGCCACCAGATCCGGCCCGAACACCGTCGCGTCCTCGATGGCCCCCATGCTCAGCAGGTTCAAGGAGAGCTTGCCGGGCAGCCCCAGCAGCCCAGCGAGGCCGAGCCCTACGTGCGCCACCGCCAACCCCGCCCAGAGGCCGGTGAAGAACTTCGGCTCCCGGTGCCGGATATCGTCCGCCGGGATCGCTTTGTAGAACGGACGGTTGCGCCGCTTCCACGCCACCGATGCGAAGAACAGCAGCGGCGGCACCGCGCCGAAGCCCGCCGCAGCAACCACCAGATCGGCATGCGCGCGCAGGAACGTCCCGTCCACGAACGGGAGGCCCGTGCTGTAGCCGCCGAAGAACAGCGTCGTGGTGACCGAGGCCGCCACGATCATGTTCGCGTACTCCGCCATGAAGAACAGCGCGAACCGCAGCGAGCTGTACTCGGTGTGGTAGCCTGCCACCAATTCGGCCTCGCCCTCCGGCAGATCGAAGGGCGTCCGGTTGGTCTCGGCGAAGGCCGCCGTCCAGAACAGGATGAACGCCACGAAGCCCCAGGGGGAGAACACGTTCCAGTTCAGCAGCGTGCCGTTCGGGAAGAAGCCCGTGATCTGCTGACCGACGATCTCCTGCAGGCTCACCGATCCCGACAGCAGGAAGATCACCGCCGC
The DNA here is from genome assembly GCA_040376255.1 of Alphaproteobacteria bacterium. GTDB lineage: Bacteria > Myxococcota_A > UBA796 > UBA796 > SXON01 > JBEIQZ01. The sequence continues at coordinate 8,642 of JBEIQZ010000020.1, read as the reverse complement.
CGAGAGGCCCATCGCCAATTCGTAGCTCACCATCTGCGCCGAGGCGCGCAGGCCGCCCAGCAGCGAGAACTTGTTGTTCGACGCCCAGCCCGCAAGCATGATGCCGTACACCCCGAGCGAGGTCATCGCCAGGACGTAGAGCAGCCCGCCGTCGATGGCGCTCACCCGGAGATCGTAGCCGAGGAACGTGTCCCCGAACGGCACGACGATGAAGGTGCAGAGCGAGACGGTCATCGCGATCACCGGAGCGATGAACCAGTAGAACCAGTTCACATGATCGGGGAGGATGTCCTCCTTCATGATCAGCTTGACGACGTCCACCAGCGTATGCACCAGGCCGCCCGCCCGGATGCCGAGGATGTCAGCGCGGTTGGGGCCGGGGCGATCCTGGATGTATGCAGATCCTTTGCGCTCCGCCCAGATCAGGAGCGGGACGATCTGCATGACAAACGCGACGGCGAAGACGCACTTCGCCAGGACGATCAGATACGGGATTGCCTCTTCCATGCTACACGCCCGCCTGCGCTGTGTTGCCCGCTGTCTTGTCTGCGGTGTTGCCTGCCTGCGCCGGATCGGCCGCCAGCGGCAGCCCCCCATCGCCCAGCAGCTTGAACTCCATGCCCTGCATCCGGCTCACTGCCCGCGCCATGCTGTTGAACGCCGCCGCCGGCATCCCCGTCCCGGGCGACCGCCCGAGCGCCGCGCCGAGCTTCTCCGCCAGCATATAGCCGGGGAGCGACTCGCCCGACGGGTTCACCGCGCGACGGATGCGCTGCACCCGCCCCTGCCGGTTCACCAGGCTGCCGTCCTGCTCGACCGTGTGCGCCATCGGCAGCACCACGCTCCCCGCCCCGGCCACCGTCCCGCCCCGGTAGCTGCCGATGAACGCCACCGGCGGCAGCGTCACCGCGCCGAGCCGCGACTGGACATCGTCAGCCAGCACGATCAACATCTTCAATTCCGGCAGCGCCGCGAGCAGCTCAGCCCGCCCGCCGACCCGGCCGTCATGCGCCGCGATCAGCCGCACGCCCGCCGTGTTCGGGTTCTTGTCGGCGTCGACCAGCACGTGATCCGCCGCCAGCCCCTCTGCCTCGTTGCCCTCCGCCCAGAAGACCCGCGCCTGCGGCAGGTTGTCCCGCACCGCCCGCAGCAGCCCCCAGTTGGCCTCCAGCGTCGCCCGCGTGCCGAGCACCACGCCCAGCCCCGCGCCCGCCGCCTGCGCCCGCTTCGCGACCGTCGCCACGGCGTTGTCGACCGTGCTCTCCCTGCCGTCGACCGTCGCCTTCAGGATGCGGCGCATCGACATCACGTCTTCGTGTGACTGGCGGCCCGCGTCGCACATCCAGGACTTGTTCACCGCGTCGTTGCGCCGGGGGAGGTAGCGGAACACCGCGCCCTCCTGGTGGCAGACCTTGATGTTGCAGCCGGAGGCGCACTGATCGCAGACGCTCCCCGTCTCCTTCAGGTACCAGACGCGGCGCTGGAAGCGGAAGTCCTTGTTGGTCAGCGCGCCGACCGGGCAGATGTCCGCGAGGCAGCCCTGATAGTTGTGCTTCAGCCGCTCGCCGGGGAACATCCCGATCTCGGTGTGGTTGCCCCGGTTCATCAGCCGCAGATCGCCGGTCTTCGTCACCTCGTCGCCGAAGCGCACGCACCGGCTGCACTGCACGCAGCGCTCCGCGTCGAGGACGATGTGCTCCCCGATGTCCTGCCGCTTCTCCTTCGAGACCTTCGGATCGTTGAGCCGGGACTCGTACTGCCCGTGCTCCATGTAGTAGTCCTGCAGGCGGCACTCGCCGGACTGATCGCAGATCGGGCAGTCGAGCGGGTGGTTGACCAGCAGGAATTCCTGCACGGACTGGCGCATCTTCTTGACCGTCTCGGTGTCCGTGCGGACGTGCAGCCCCTCGCGCACCTGCATGTTGCAGGCGATGTCGGGGCCGCGACCGCCGACGATGTCCACGAGGCACATCCGGCAGTTCCCGGCGATGGAGAGGTGCGGGTGGTAACAGTAGTGCGGGATGTCGATGCCCGCGCGCTTCGCGGCCTCGATCATGTTGATCCCCGCCGGGACCTCCACCTCAACGTCGTTGATCTTGACCTTCGGCATCAGACCGCTCCAGCCTGGAGCGCCCCGATACGCTCCAGAAATTCGCCCTTGAACTTTAACAGAAAACTCTGCACCGGCATCGCCGCTGAGGGGCCGAAGAAGCAGATCGTCTTCCCGTAGATGTTGTCCGCCAGCTCCTTCAGCGTCGCCAGATCTTCCACTGTGGACTCGCCCCGGCTGGTTCGCTCCAGGATCTGGTACATCCAGCCGCAGCCCTCGCGGCAGGGCGTACACTGGCCGCAGGACTCGTGCGCGTAGAAGCGCAGCAGGTTCGTCAGCGCCACCACCAGATCGGTGGTGTCGTCCATGACGATGAAGCCGCCCGAGCCGAGGTAGGTGCCGGGGCCGCCCTTGTCCATCGGCGTGGAGAGCTGCTCGTAGTCGAACGAGGAGCGCAGCACCTCCTCCTTCGTCATGATCGGCACTGAGGAGCCGCCGGGGATGATCGCCTTCAGCCGGTCGAACCCCTCGCCGCGCAGCAGCCCGCCGCACTCGTTCTGGATGAAGTCCTTGAACGGGTAGCCGAGCGCGATCTCGTAGACGCCGGGGCGCTTGATGTGGCCCGACGCAGAGATCAGCTTGGTGCCGACGCTCTTGCCGACACCGATGGCCTTGTAGGCGTCAGGGCCGTTCTGGATGATCCAGGGGACTGCCGCCAGCGTCTCGACGTTGTTGACGATGGTGGGGGACTTCCACGCCCCCTCGACCGCCGGGAACGGCGGCTTGAGCTTGGGCTGGCCCTTGTCTCCCTCGATGCTGGAGATCAGCGCCGTCTCCTCGCCGCAGATGTAGGCGCCCGCGCCGAGGTGGCTGTAGAGGTCGAGCGAGAAGCCGCTCCCCTGGATGTTCTCGCCGAGGAAGCCCGCCGCGTACGCCTCAGCGATCGCCGCGTCGAGCCGCTTCTGGACGAACTTGAACTCGCCCCGGAGGTAGATGTACGCCTTCCGCGTCCCGAGCGCGTAGCTGGCGATGATCATCCCCTCGATGAGCAGGTGCGGATCCATCCACATCAGGTAGCGATCCTTGAACGTCCCCGGCTCCGACTCGTCGGCGTTGCAGAGCAGGTACACCGGCTTGCCGCCGCGCTTCTCAGGCGGCGGGACGAAGCTCCACTTCATCCCGGTGGGGAAGCCCGCGCCGCCGCGCCCGCGCAGGCCTGAAGCCTTCACCAGATCGGTGACCTGCGTCGGCGTCATCGCGAACACCGCCTTCAGCCTGGAGTACGCCCCGTGCGGCTGCACCGCCGCGAGGGTGTGGGAGCCGGGGATCTCCCAGTTCGCCGTCAGGATCTTCGGAAAAGATGCCATGTGTCCCTCAGACCGGCCGCGCCGGGTGAACCCACTCGCTCACATAGGGCTGCGGCGCGGGCTTGCCCGCCCGCAGCGCCGCCACGATCTGATCCATGAGGTCAGGCGTCAGCCGCTCATAGAAGTCGTCGTTGATCTGCGCCATCGGGGCCGACCCGCAGGAGGCGAGGCACTCCACGCGCATCAGCGTGAACAGCCCGTCCGCAGAGTTGCCCTCCCCGTCCACCTGCAGCGTCTGCTCCAGGTGCTTCACGATCTGCTCCGCCCCCACCAGCCAGCAGGAGAGCGTGTGGCAGACCTGGATCAGGTACTTCCCCGTCGGCTGCTTCTTGAACATCGTGTAGAACGACGCGACCGAGTGGACATGGCTCGGCGGCAGGTCGAGCGTCCGACCCACCAGCCGCATCACCTCCAGATCGATCCAGCCGAAGTGCTCCTGGGCCAACCACAGGACCGGCATGATCGCCGCCTTCCTGGTTGGATAGCGGGCGACGATCTCAACGATCTCCGCCTCCTGCGCCGGGGACCAGCTCTTGGGCCCCGTGCTCTGTACCGGTCTGGTCTTGCCGCTCATCGATCCAGCTCTCCGGCGATGATGTTGATGGTTCCCAGGGAGGCGACCGCGTCAGCGATCATCTGGCCCTGGACGATTTTGGGGAAGCAGGAGTAGTTGGCGAAGCAGGGCGGCCGGATGCGGACGCGCCAGGGGATCGGCCCGCCGTCGGAGATCAGGTAGAAGCCCAATTCGCCGTTCCCGCCCTCGGTCACCGAGTAGATCTCGCCCTTCGGCGGGCGGACCCCGTGCATCACCAGCTTGAAGTGGTTGATCAGCCCCTCCATGGTGTTGTACACCTTGTCCTTCGGGGGCAGCGTCACCAGCGGGTTGTCCAGCAGCACCGGGCCGTCCGGGATCATCTTGATCGCCTGCTCGACGATGCGGCGGCTCTGCTCCATCTCCAGGAACCGGACGATGGTGCGGTCGTAGTTGTCGCCGCCATGCAGCACCGGAACCTCGAAGTCGTACTTCTCATAGCCCCAGTAGGGGTGGGCGCGGCGCACGTCGTAGTTGACGCCCGACGCCCGCCCGCAGGGGCCGGTGACCCCGTGGGAGCGCGCGATCTCCGGCGTGATGACGCCGGTGCCGATGGTGCGATCCATGAAGATGCGGTTGCGGGCCACGAGCGTATGGACCTCGCCGACCGCCTCCTCCAGCTCCTCCATCACCCGCAGGACACTGTCAAACCAGCCGTCCGGCGCGTCCAGACAGACGCCGCCGACGCGGGGGTAGTTGACCATCATGCGGGCGCCGGTCAGCTCCTCGTAGAGGTCGTACATCTTCTCCCGGTAGTTGTACATGTACCAGAAGTTGGTGAGGCCGCCGATGTCGACGAGGTTCGTCCCGATGCAGACGCAGTGGTCGATGATCCGGGCCATCTCGCTGGTGATCACGCGGAGCGCCTGCGCGCGCGGCGGCGCCTCCACGCCCATCAGCTGCTCGACCGCGTAGCACCACGCACTGGAGTTGTGGACCGGCGAGCAGTAGTTGAGCCGCTCAGCGTAGGGGACGATCTGGTTGTAGTAGACCGTCTCGCACTGCTTCTCGTAGCCCCGGTGCAGGTAGCCGATCTCGCAGCCGGTGTTGACGATGGTCTCGCCGTCGAGCTGCACCTGAAGCCGCAGCGTCCCGTGGGTCGCCGGGTGGGAGGGGCCGATGTTGAGCGTCAGCAGCTCAGTGGCGATGGGCGGGACGTCCGTGCCGCCATGCCCGCGGGTATGGCCGTTCACGGCGCTCGGCTTTGTCAAGTCGTGGCTCATAAGACCTCCTCAGGCCCACTCATGCCGACCGCAGAGCAGCATCTCTGACGGGCGGGAGAGCTTCTGGCGCCGGTTGATCGGGTAGTCCTTGCGGAGCGCATGCCCCACAAACTCGTCGTGGCACATGATGCGGCGCAGGTTCGGGTGGCCATCAAAGGAGATGCCGAACAGATCCCACACCTCGCGCTCCATCCAGTTCGCCACGCCCCACAGATCCCACACGGAGGGAACGGACTCGGCGTTGCCCGACCCGTCCACCCCGACCGCGACCTTGATCCGGATGCGGTGGTTCTTCTCCATGCTGTAGAGCTGGTAGGCGACCTCAAACCGCCACTCCTGAGCGTCCTGCTCCTCGTCGCCGCCGTAGCCCATCCAGTCCACCCCGCCGACGTCCATCAGCCAGGAGAACTGCAGCGCGCTGTCGTCCCGCAGAAAGATCAGCGCCTCGCGCAGATCGGCGGGGCGGATCGTCACCGCTGACTGACCGGCGCAGGTAGTCACCTTCAGCGCGCGGGCGCCGAGCTTCTCCTGCAGGCGGGCGACGATCTCCTGTTGCGGGAGACCCTGAGAGGGAACCGGGGGCATCTTACCTCCACTCCTGGATGGACTCGCGCGAGATCTTCTCCTGGATCTTCACCACCGCCCCCAGCACGTTCTCCGGGCGCGGCGGGCAGCCGGCGACGTAGACGTCCACCGGGATGATCTCGTCGATGCCCTGGACGACGGCGTAGTTGTCGTAGAAGCCGCCCGAGCTGGCGCAGGCGCCCATCGACACCACCCACTTCGGGTTCGGCATCTGGTCGTAGATCTGCTTCAGCACCGGCGCCATCTTCTGGTTCACCGTCCCCATCACCAGCAGCAGATCGGCCTGGCGCGGCGAGAACCGCACAAGCTCCGCGCCGAAGCGGGAGATGTCGAAGCGGCCCGACACCACGCCCATGAACTCGATCGCACAGCATGCCGTCCCGAACGGGAGCGGCCACATCGAGTACTTGCGGCCCCAGTTCACCACCTCGTCGAGGCGGGTCACGATATAGGGCTGCTCGATCTTTGTCTCTAGTCCCATTCCAACGCTCCACGCTTGAGGCAGTAGGCCCAGCCCAGGAACAAGGTTCCCAGGAAGACCAGCATCTCAAAGAAGATGTAGATCGCCGATCCGTCCCGCACCATGTCGCGGAAGATCACCGCCCACGGATAGAGGAAGACCGCTTCCAGATCGAAGAGGATGAACAGCACGGCCACCAGGTAGAACTTCACGCTGAAGCGCTGGTGGACGTTGCCGACCGGCGGCATGCCGCACTCATAGAGCGCGGTCTTCGTCGCTGTGGGGCGGTGCGGACCGAAGAACTTGCTCAACCCCACGAAGGCGAGGCTGAACAGGATCGCGATCACCAGGGAGACGAGGACGGGAACATAGGGATCCACTGCAGGCGCCCCTCAGAAGGGGGCAACCCTAATCCCGTCTGTCACTGAAAGTCAATGCCCTGGGCGCAGCTATATCTACTTTGTGGGGGTTACCCCCCGCCGGAAACAAGGCTTGTGCCTGCCGTGCGGCTGCGATACAGCAGCGCCTATGAGGTTGCTCGGACTGGACGAGGCGGGGCGGGGCTGCGTGCTGGGGCCGCTGGTGGTGGGCGCGTTCCTGTATGAGACCGGAGGTTCGATTGGCGCGCCCGGAACAGCGGGCGACGCCGATCAGGCGCCGCTGCGCGCTGCCGGGGCCGAGGACTCCAAGATGCTGAGCCCCGCGAAGCGCGCCGCCGCCCGCGAGCGGCTCCGGGCGCTGGGCGGGGGACACGTCCAGCGGATCGAGGCGACCGAGATCGACGAGGGCAACATCAACGAGCTGGAGATCCGCGCCTTCATCTCCCTCACCCGCGCGCTCCGCCCCGACGCCGTCTGGCTCGACGCGCCCGTCCACCCGAAGCTGATCCCGAAGCTCCAGCAGCGGCTCGTCCGCGAGACCAGCGTGGCGGCCTGGGTGATCGAGCCGAAGGCCGACCACACCTTCCCGGTCGTCGGCGCCGCCTCCATCTTCGCCAAGCTCTGCCGCGACGAGGCGATCGAGGCGCTCAACGCGCACGCCCCGCTGCCGGTCGGGAGCGGCTACCCCTCCGACCCGATCACGCGGGCGCTGCTGAAGGCGCTGATCGGCACCGGCGAGGCGCTGCCCGGCTATGTGCGGACGCGCTGGGGGACGATCCAGGAATTGAGGCAGCAGAGCCTGTTCTAGCCCGCCCCTGTCTCCTCCCCCATCTCCGCCCGCGCCTCCGCCACCGTCATCGCCATCAGCGTCGGCAGCGGCACATGGTACAGCGTCCGCCGCCCCCGCGCCCGCCGCCACTCTGCAAGCGTCCACCGGGGCCAGCAGATCAGCGCGATCCCGACCGATCCCGCCGACAGCAGCGCGATCAGCGGCGAGGGCGGGCGGCGCTGCAGATCGACGATGCTGACCCGCGCCTCCCCGCGCAGATCGGTGCCTGCCGCGAGCGCCACGTGGTGCGCGTCGTGCCAGGCCATCCAGCCGGGGTCAGGCACCGGGAACACCAGCGGCCCCACGGCGATGCGGAGCCAGCGGCTCCCCGGCGGCTGGATCGCCCCGGCGCTCCTGCGCTGGAACGCCGCGATGGCCTCCGCCACGGTCTGCCCGTCCTCCGGGCTGCCTTCCGGCGCGCTCATCCCCACCGGAGCCACCCGACCGCCCACAGCGTCCCCCACGCCACCGCCGTCAGCCAGAGCGGCACGCGCTTCGCCAGATCGCGGCACCGCGCCTCTGCCTCCGCTGCCGTCCCGCTGCCAGCCTTCCACGCCCCCCGCCCGATCTCCGCCACCGCCCAGAGCCAGCCCGCCGCCAGCGGCAGCAGCGGCAGCGGGCTGTCCGCCCCGGCGCGGATCAGCAGCCCGATGAGCAGCGCCCCGCCCAGCCCCGCCATCGCCGCCGACGCCCGCAGGCTCCCCGCCGCGCCGAGGGCCGCCGCCGAGGTGTAGAGCCCCATCTCCCGATCCTCGCGCAGATCCTCTGCGGTGTTCACCAGGACGATCCCCTGCTGGGTGAGGCCGAAAACCATGAACAGCGCGAGCTGATCTATCGACGGGTATGGCAGAAACGCCGCCGTCGCCAGCACCATCGGCCCGACGAAGATCAGCGCCCAGAGCGCCAGGATCTGCCACAGCCCCGCGCCTTCCAGCGGATCGGCGGCGCCGAGTAGCTCCACCCGAGCAGGAGCCCCGCGATCACCCACGGCCCCACCCAGCCCCGCCCCGGCAGCGACGCGAGCCACGCGGCCAGCGCGAGGCAGAGCAGGACCGTCGCGGCGATCTGCCAGCGGACGCTCTGCACCCCCAGCCCGTAGACCGCCTCCGAGGTCGGCGTCTTGTAGAGCGCGTCCAGATCGCGATCCTCCAGGCAG
>JBEIQZ010000235.1:0-8696 GCA_040376255.1 Alphaproteobacteria bacterium | reverse complement strand
TCCGGTCGTCGGGCCGCTCAGCCCGGCGCCACGCCTCGGCGGCGCGCATCCAGGCGGTGACGGCGGCGGCGCCTGAGGCGCCCTCAGCGATCCCCTGGTAGAGCGTGGCGCCGGTCTCCAGATCCTTCATCCGGCCCGCGTCGGCGGGGTCGTCGGCGGGGCCGAGGCCCATCTGGGAGAGCGGGTCCGGCCTCGGCATCTTGAAGTCGATGTCCGCGATCGCGGAGAAGTTCGCGTCGGCGCGGCTCTCGCTCCAGCTCTGCCAGACGCCGTAGCAGAGCGCGACGCCGAGGAAGGCCAGCACAGCGTAGCCGAAGGTGGCCGCGTGGTTGGCGGCGAGATCCTGGAGCCATATCTGGATCTTGAAGAGGACGTCCTGCTCCGGAGGCGGCCCCGATCCGGGCTTCTCGCCGGTCACCGGATGCGGCAGGGCCGGGCCGTCTGCCCCTTCGATGGCCGAATCGGGGGTGGACGGGACCGGCAGGTTCCCCTCCACGATCCCCTGTTGCGCCGCCCCCTGCTCCCCTGCCCCGCCCGCCTTCTGCTCCCGCTCCTCTGCCACGACGACCTCCAGCTTCCGGGGGACGGCTAACCTGTCCCCCCCCCCCTGAACAGCCCGCCGCACGGAAAGAGGCAGGACGCCCCACGGAGACAGAGCCGGATAAGGGACGTCGCCCGGCGTGTCGATTACAACTGATGGGATACCCACGGAGATGCGGTGCCGCTGACCATCCAGACCAACCTCGCCAGCAACCAGGCCATCACCCAGCTCAACCGCAGCAGCCGCCTGCTGGCCCGGAACTTTGAGCGGGTCTCCTCCGGCCTCCGCATCGCGCGCGCCGCCGATGACGCGGCCGGGCTGGCCGTGGCTGAGGGCCTGCGCTCCCGCCACCGGTCTGCGGACGTGGCGGCCCGCAACATCAACGACGGCATCAGCGTCATCGGCGTCGCCGAGGGCGCGGCCAACGAGATCTCGAACGTGCTGATCCGCCTGCGCGAGCTGGCGATCCAGTCCTCCTCCGAGACCCTCGCGGACGGCGAGCGCTCCTACATCCAGGACGAGGGCGCGGAGCTGCTCTCGGAGATCGACCGGATCTCCAGCGTCACCGAGTTCAACGGCATCTCCCTGATCTCCGCTGCCACCGGCATCGACGTCCAGGTGGGGATCCACGGCAACGCCGACAACCGCATCACCATCAACACCGCTGACCTAAGCACGACCGGGCTGAGCGTCACCGCGCTCGATCTCTCCAGCGCCACCAACGCCCAGTCCGCCCTCGGCCTGCTGGACACGGCCATCGACACCGTCTCCGCCGCCCGGGGCAACTTCGGCGCCGTCGAGAGCCGCCTCGGCTTCGCGCTCAACTACATCGAGACCTACTCTGAGACCAGCAAGGCTGCTGAGAGCCGGATCCGCGATCTGGACTTCGGCATCGAGACTGCGGCCCTCACCCGCAACCAGATCCTCCAGCAGGCGGGCGTCGCCATCCTCGCGCAGGCGAAGAACCTGCCGCAGAACATCCTCGCGCTGATTCAGGGCTGATCCGGCGCGGATCGCGTTGTCACCGGCACCGGCACCCCCTCCTCCAGGCAGCCGATGCAGCTCTCCTCCCGGTCGAAGTGATCGGGCAGGTGGATGAGCCGCATCCGGCGGCGCAGCGGCTCCGGGAGCGCGGCGAGGTCGGCGTAGGGGGTGTGGACGCCGAGGTTGCTCTCGTGGACGATGAGATCGGCGTCCGCGAGCCAGCCGATCAGCGCCGGGTCGAAGGCGGTGTCGGCGGAGTGGCCGAGCGTGGCCTGACCGTCGGTGATCCGCAGCGCGAAGGTCGGGATGTGGTGGATGGTGGGGCGGCAGGACACCTGGAACGGTCCGCAGGCGACCGGCTGATCCTCGGAGAGCGGGTGGATCTCAAAGTAGTCTTCCAGCCCCATCCGGCGCGGCTCAGCGCCGACCGCCGGCAGCAATTGCTCCATCCCGGCGGCGAGGTGGCCCTCCCAGAGCCGCGCCAGCACCGCCGGGTGGAGGTAGAGCGGCAGCCGCCGCTGCATGACAAAATAAAACCAGTAACAGAAACTCTCCAGGCCGGAGGCGTGGTCGGCGTGGAGGTGGGTGAGGATCACCCCCTGGAGCTGCTCCAGCGGCAGATCGATGCCGCTCCGGGCGCAGCCTTCGTGGAGGATCTTCCTGAGCGGGTGCGGGCAGTCGATCAGCACCCAGGGGCTGTCCGGGGCTGTGTGCTGCCGCAGCGCGAGGCAGCAGCTGTAGCGGAGGGCGGAGAAGGCGTCACCGACGCCGAGGGGGAGGAGCTGCATGGCGCGGCTCTATCCCGGATCAGGGCCCGGATCAGGGATCAATCCATACCGGCGTCCCGGCGCGGCTCTCAGCGAACAGCCAGTCCATCGCCGCGTTGTCCACCGCCACGCAGCCGAGCGTCCAGTCCGCGCTGCCGCCGCCGCCGTGGATGTAGATGGCGCCGCCCATCGGGGTGTTCTGCGGGGGCCAGGACGGGTTCTTGCGGATACGGGCGAGGGTGGCGGCGTCGATGATCCCGGCGTCGAACCCGGCCTGCGCGTCATCGGGGCCGGGATAGGAGACGCCGAGGGAGAGGTGGTACTGGGAGTCCGGGTTCTTGTGGAAGACGGTGTAGCGCCCCTCCGGCGTGCGCCCGTCCCCCTCGCGGCGCTTCGTCCCCTCCGGCGAGAACCCGAGGCCGATGGGGAAGCAGCCGGGCGCCCCGGAGGGCTGCGCCGCCAGCTTCCCGGCGCGGTAGAGGCCGAGCCGCCGGATCGACTTCTGGACGTAGATGACCAGCGGCAGAACATCCCCAGGCGCCGCCTCCCCCTCCGCCAGCGGCAGGATCGCCGCGCACTCCGCCGATCCGCGCGCGACGGCGGACAGCAGGAGCCCCGGCGCTGCGCTGATCTGCGCGGCGCGCCCCGGCGTGCCCGCCCGGTACGCCAGCAGACCGGCGAAGCAGGCGAGCGCCCCCAGCGCGGCGACGGAGGCCCGGAGGAGCGGCGACAGCCTGCGTCCGGGCGGCAGCCTGATCGGCCTGATCGGCATCAGCCCTGCCGGGCGGCGCTGAAGGTGGCGAGGATCTGCGCGGCGGAGGCGTTGTCAGGCAGGTAGTGGACGGGGGCATAGGCGCGCTTCAGGTGCGCCCAGCGGCGGGGTTCGCCGTCGAAGTCGTGGCTGAAGATGGCGGGCTGCGCGTGACCGGCGGCCCGGATCGCCGCGAGGATGTAGGTGCCCTGATGCTCTTCGAGGAAGCGGCGGGCGCGGACAGGGTCGCCGTTGAAGCGGTCTGCGGTCTCGGCCATGTCCCCGAGGAGCTGGGCCGGGGAGATCCGGTCGAACCGCATGTCGAGGAACAGCAGGTCGAAGGGCTGCTGCGAGAGCAATTCCAGGGCGGCGGCGCCGTCACCGGCCCGGACGAACGACAGGATCATCTGATCGGTCTGGGTGCCGAAGCGGGCGAGGTTGCGGGAGTACTCCTCGCCGTCCTCCACCACCAGCACCCGGACCGCGCTGCCGCCCTCCGGCTCCTGCCCGCCCTGTCCCTCTCCGCCCACCGGTCAGCCCTTGTTGCTGTCGTTGAGCATGCCGATCTCCTCCTTGATCTCCTTGGTCTCCTTACGACCGATGCTGGCGATGTAGGAATTCGGGAAGAAGTGGGCGATGCCGAGCGAGCCGAAGAAGATGACGAAGGTGGAGCCGAGGGAGATCGCCTCCGGGATGTGGAACTCGAAGGTGTAGAGCGTGATCCCGAAGATGCCCGGGAAGGGGCCGCAGTGGAGGAACAGCTTGACGCCGATGACGAAGACCAACAGGAAGGCGGTCTTGTTGAGCACCGGGTACTTCTCGATCAGCGAGAGGAACCAGCCCGCCACAAAACGCATCGCCAGGATGCCGAGGCAGCCGCCGATGAAGATGACGGCGAGCTTGTTGGAGAAGGCGAGCGCGGCGGCGATGGAGTCGACCGAGAAGGCGATGTCGGCCAATTCGACGGCCACGACCGTCTGCCAGAACGGGGAGAGGCCGATCTTCGCCGCCAGCCGCCCGAAGGGTCCGGCCTTGTCGGAGGGGTCGTCCTCATCGGCATTGGACATCATGCCGGTGATGCCGACGTAGACGAGGTAGAGCGCCGCGCCCCACTTGACGATGGGGTACTGCAGCAGGGCGCTGGCGAAGAAGATGACAATGAACCGGAAGATATATGCGAACCAGATGCCGACCTTCATCGCCAGCCGCTGATCGGACTCTGGGCGCAGATCCTTTACCAGCGCGGCGAGCACCAGCGCATTGTCCGCCGACAGCAACCCCTCCAGTACGACGAGCACCAGGATGATGGGGATGTCGGTGGTGGTCAGGTGAGAGAATGATGAGATGATCTCATTGATCTGATTCATCCGGTAGCTCCTTGTCCCGGCCTGCTATTCTCTCTGATGGCACCGCGTCAAGCGATAATACCGGCCCTCCCTGCTCATCCAGACCACTCCGCCTCGACGGCAGCGGGCTCGACGCGGGGGAGCTGGACGATGATGCACTTCCGGCTGTCTGCGTTGCCGGGGGCGCCGGGGGCGCCGGGGGCGCTGTCCGGCGGGACGGGCTGCACCCGGATGGAGCCCTCGTGGCGGTTGATGATGTCGACGGCCAGCCCGAGGCCGCGCCCGATGTAGCGGCCCCGGATCATGGCGTTGGTGAGGGTGCCGGGGGCGTCGTCGGTGATGCGGAACTCGACCATCCCGACGCCGGTGATGGGATCGTCGTCCTCGGTGAGCAGGACGGAGAGGCGGGTGGTCCCGGCGGCGAGGGCATTTCTCAGGAGGTTGGCGAGGATGTCCTCCAGATCGTTGCGGAAGATGCGGACGGCCAGCGACTCGCCGTCGAGGGTGACCTCCAATTCGGGGGTGACGGTGCCGGCGATGCCGGGCTCGGTGAGGATGCGATCGTAGGTGGCGCGCACGAGGTCGGGGGTGATCGGCAGCACGCAGATCTCCTGAACGATCCGCCCGAGCGCGGCGTACCCGGCGCCGTTGATGGCCCCGGAGATGGCGCGCAGCTCGGCGGGGGTGGCGCGGGCGGGGCGGCTCATGCGCTGCATGGCGCGGTACATCGGGGCGAGGATGGGGTCGCGGTGGCGGAGGTCGATGCGGAAGCCGTAGCGGCTGCCGAGGACTTCGAGGCCGTCGAGGTGCTCCTCGAAGCGTTCGAGCAGCCGGGGGGCGCGCTCGGCGAAGGCGAGGAGGGGCCGGTCATCGCCCGCCTCCAGGGCGTCGGCGACGTCGGGGAGGACGGTCGTGTTGTGCTTCAGCACCTCATGGCGCAGCCCGGCGAGGATGCGGGCGGCGTCATGCCAGCACTCGGGCGCGCCGTCGAGCAGGTCGCGCAGCGTCCAGGCGGTGCGGCGCCGCACCCACACCAGCACCGGCAGCCCGAGGCCGAGCGCGATCACCGCGCCCACCGAGCCCCGGATCAGCACCTTCCGCCGCGTGACCTGCCGCTCCAGCCGCCCGGCGGCCTCCTGGTAGGGCGAGGTGCGCCCGGAGGTCGCCCGCCACGCCGCCAGCTCCAGCCCGGTCTGATCCCAGTCCCCGCGCGCCGCGCTAAGCCGCGCCAGCAGGAACCAGGCGTCGCCCTGCCCGTTGGCGGCGGCGATCTGGAACCTCTGCTCCGCCTCCTCCGGGAAGCCGCGCCGCTCGGCCAGCTCGCCGAGGAGGAGCTGGATGGAGCCCTGGGCGGGATCGATCTCCAGGCTGCGCTCCCAGGCGCGGATCGCCTCCTCCGTCTGTCCGTCTGAGAGCAGCAGCCGGGCCTTGCGGTTGATCAGCGCGGTGGCGTCGGGGGCGGCCTGGAGCGCGGCCTCCAATTCGGCCTCTCCGTCCTGCTGGCGCCCGCGCCGGAACAGCTCCAGGGCGATCCGGTAGCGGGCGGCGGCGGCGGCGGGGATCGCGCCGCTCTCTTCGGGCAGCGGGGGCGGGGGCGGGATGTTCCGGCGCAGCGACTCCAGCCGCTCGCGGGCGTCGCGGGCCTCCCCGTTGGTCTCCGCGCCCTGCTCGCTGCCGGAGGAGCCGCCGGGGGCGCCGGGGGCGCCCTCGCGCCGCAGGAACACCTCGAAGCTCTGGATCGCCGCCTCCCAGTTCCCGAGCGACTTCTCGACGAGGCCGAGCGGGTAGCGCAATTCCGCCGACTCCGGGCGGAGGGCCGCCGCCTCGCGCAATTCCTCCGCCGCCTCTGCGTTGCGCCGCCCGCCGTAGGCGTGGAGCAGCAGCAGCCCGAGCCGCAGCCGCGCGTCCGCGTCATCGGGGGCGAGGTTGCGGGCGATCAGCGCGTGGATCTCGGCGTCAGACCACCTCCCCTGCGCGCTCAACGCCTCCGAGAGCAGCCCGTGGGCCACCGAGGACTTCGGCGCCTCCCCGATCAGCTCAGTCCCGATCCGCTCCGCCTCCCCCGCCCGCCCCTCGCCCAGCGAGAGGAAGCCCTGCCGCGCCCGGGCAGCCTGCTCAGGCAGGAGCGGCTGATCCGCCGGGAGGACCCACTGGAGCGCCGCCCGCTCCACGTCCAGCCGATCCAGCCGCGCCCGCGCCGCCGCCGCCGCCGCCCCGGCAGGCCAGACATCGACGTAGCCCTCCATCAGCGACTCGGCCTCGGATCGGCCCGCCGCCTGCAGCGCATCGACGAGCGCCCAGAACACGTGCGGGTCCGGCTCCACCCCCTCCAGCAGCAGCGTGCAGGTCTGCCACGCCGACAACGCCGCGTCCAGCCCCTCCCCGCTCCCGGAGCCGCCCGAGCCGCTCCCGGGAGCCGGTGCCAGCAATTCCGGCCGCAGCCGCACCCTCGCCTGCGCGCAGTGCGGCGCCGGATCGCCGAGCCGCATCCCCTCCAGCTTCTTCCACAGCCTGAGCGCCTCCGCCGGGGCGTCCGGCTCGACGAGCCGCGCCAGCGCCTCCACCGCGTCGGGCTGCTCGCCCAGCCCCCGGTAGAGCGCGACGGCCTGCCGCGTCTGCCCCGCCTCGACGAGCGCCAGCCCCAGCCCCAGCGACGCCGGGACGAACTCCGGGTGCGTCGCCAGCACCAGCCGGTAGAGCGCCGCCGCCTGGATCGGGTGCTTCGCCGCCCGCTCCGACTCAGCCTGCTCGAACCACGGTCGGGAGGCGTCGTCGAGGGCGTCCGCCGGATCTCCGGCAGCCTCCGGCGCGCCCGTCACCGGCTCCCCGCCCTCCCCTCCGGGCAGCATCCCGGTCGGCAGCGCCCGCGCCGACCCGCAGAGCAGCCAATAGAGCAGACCCCAGCGCGACAAAAAGCGCAGCCCCAGGCGCGACAAAAAGAGCCTCATCCGCTGCCCTGCGCCTCCCCCTTCAGCTCCCGCACCTTCAGCCCGAGCTGGTTGAACCGGAGCTGGATCTTGCGCGCGCAGGCCGGATCGTTCATCAGGATGCGGGCCATCGCCGCGAAGTCGCCCTCCTCCTGCTCCCAGAGCCGCTGGAAGTACTGGCGCTCCACCTCCTGCGCGATGTGGCTCAGGGTCTCCTGCGGCCTGATCCGGATCTCCATCTTGAGCCCGCCCTTGCCCGCCTCCTCCTCCTCGGCGTCCCCCCCGACCGCCCGCAGGAGATCGCGCACCACCTTCGGCCGCACCTGGATCAGATCGCCGCGCCCCCCCGGCGGCAGCCCGCTCAATTCGGCCAGCGTGAAGCTGAGCGCGTTCTCGATCACCATCGCGAACTCCCGCAGGTTCCCCGGCCACCGGTGCCGCATCAGCAGCCGCAGCGTCCGCGCCGGGAACAGCACCACCATCGTCCCCGGCGCGGCGGGCGGGATCTCGTCGGTGGACTCCACCCGGATGCGCGCCTCCTCCGGCAGCGCCGCCCGCCGCCGGTACTCCTTCAGCAGCCCCTTCAGCGATGGCCCCTCCAGCACCCGCCGCGCCGTCCAGTCCAGCAGCCGCGCCAGATCGCCGCGCCGATCCTGGAGCGGCGGCAGCCGCACCGTGCAGGCCGGGTTGAGCCGCATGAAGAGATCGGCGCGGAACCGCCCCGCCCGCACCATCGCCCCCAGATCCTCATGCGTCGCCACCACCAGCTTCACGTCCACCTGCCGCTCGCGCGTGTCGCCGAGCCGCGTCACCGTCCCCTCCTGCAGCACCGAGAGCAGCAGCTTCTGCGCGTCCTCCGAGAGGTTCCCGATCTCGTCGAGGAACAGCGTCCCCCCGTCCGCCTCCTCGAACGCCCCCTTCCGATCCGCCACCGACCCGGTGTACGCCCCGCGCATGCTCCCGAACAGGTGCGCCGACATCAGATCCTTCGGCATCGTCGACAGATCCACTGTCACGAACTGCCCCTTGCGCTCTGAGCGCGGGTGGATGAAGTGCCGCGCCAGCAGCGACTTCCCCGTCCCGGTCGGCCCGCCGAGGATGATCGGCAGCCGCCCCCGGCACAGCACCATCAGCCGCGCCCGCAGCCGCCGCATCGCCGGGGTGCGCCCCCAGAAGATCGGCCCCTCCGCCTCCTGCCCGCGCCGCAGGTTCAGGATGTTCTCGATCTGCGCCCGCAACGAGCGCGCGTCCACGTACTCGTCGTCGAGCAGGTAGGTGTACTCCTCCACGTCGAGCTGCTCCGCCGCGCGCTCGATCGGCAGATCCGCCCGCGCCGTCATCAGGATCACCGGCAGATCCGGCAGCCGCCGCCGCAGCCGC
>JBEIQZ010000980.1:0-1016 GCA_040376255.1 Alphaproteobacteria bacterium | reverse complement strand
GCCCTGCCGCTCGCCCTGCTCCCGTGGTCGGAGCAGGCGTATTACAGCTACACCGCCTGGGGCGGCACCACCGTCAGCGCGCTGCTGGCGTGGGCCGCCCTGATCAGGCCGCCTTCTGCTGCGCCGGGCTCCGGCGGGTGAGCGCCCGGACGGAGGCGCGCCACTCCTCCACCTGCCGGGGCGCGAGGTGGAGCGCCGCGAGCTTCTCCAGGCGGCTGATCCGGTCGCGCAGCCCGGCCTCCGCCTCGACCACCTCCTGAACCGCCCCGCTGAGATCCACCCGCGCCTGCTCCTTCGCCCCGATGACGGCAGAGAAGGCGGCGATGCCCGCCTTCACCCGCTCCGACGCCTCCACCGCGCCCGCCGGGAGCAGCATCGAGGACAGCCGGTTCGCGAAGACCGAGTACAGGGCGAGCTGCGTCCGCCCCCCTGACCGGCTCAGGGGGGTGGAACCCTTCGGGAACAACTGATGATCCGCCTCCTCAGCGATGGCGTCACCGCCCCGCCCCATCGCCTGGAGCAGCCGGTGGAGCGTGGACACCTGGGCGGCCAGCTCCGTCTCGGCCTGGAGGGCGAGATCGACCTGCCCGCTGAGCGCCTGATCCGCTGTCTCGCGGGCGCTGAGTCCGTCGGTCAGGCGGGTCAGCGCCAGATCCAGATCGTCGAGGGCCAGCTTGATGTCCGGCTGGGTGCGGAACGCCCCGCTGCTGTTGAGCAGGGCGCGGGTGGCGGCGAGGAGGGTGCGGCGGGAGGAATGACTGAGCGCAAACATGATGTCTCCGTGGTTGTGTGATCGGGATGATCGCCCCCACCTGTGCATGGGCCGTGCCACTCCGAAAACCATGGTATGTCCATTCAGGAGGGTGTCGGAGTGTCGGAAATCCGACAGCAGGGTGTCAGGTTTCCGTCACCCCAAGGATGAACCGACGGCAGACATACCGGTGCAGCGTTGCATCGGTGCCTCAGCCAACGGCAGACAGGCCGGTGCAGCGTTGCATCAGTGCCTCAGCCAACGG
>JBEIQZ010000090.1:0-14632 GCA_040376255.1 Alphaproteobacteria bacterium | reverse complement strand
CACCCATCGGGGGCCTCCCCTGAAATCTGTGTAAGTGCCGAGAGCGGGCCGAACGGGTAGCCTCCTTCGGAGACCCGATGCCACGCACCAAACGCACCCCCGCTCCCGGGCGTACCGGCAAGGCTTTCCCCTCACCCATCGGCTACACCGCCACCTTCGACAAAGAAGCGGGCGGAACGAACAAGAGGTCCCCAGATTGTCCGAACCTCTTGCCCGACAGATTTCCCCGATACGCCCCGGCTGGCCCGGTGGACATGGCGGGCAAAACCACGACAGAGAGTCGTCGCGACAGATATTACTGCCCGCCGTGCTCACCCCCGGCACGGGCCAGCCGTCGCGCCATCTTTGGCGCGGGGGGAGGGACAAGCGCCAGCGCCGTCCCGATGCGGGGGGTAACCCCCGCAAAAAAGAGAGCGCGGGGGGTAATCTCAGTAAAATTACTTATACAGAACCCCGTTCTTGATCACGAACGCGATGTCGGTGCTGTTGCGGATATCCGCCAGCGGGTCGCTGTTGAGCACCACCATGTCCGCCATCTTCCCCGGTTCGAGGCTGCCGAGCAGGGCGTCCATTCCGAGGTAGCGGGCGCCGTTGATGGTGGCGGTCTGGAGGGCTTCGTGGGGGGTCATGGCCCCGGTGCCCTCTTTGCCGGTGGCCCCGGCGAGCGCCCACAGCTCCCAGTGCGCGCCGAGGCCCTGCAATTGGCCGTGGGCGCCGAGGGTGATGAGGGCGCCGCTGCGGAGGAGGGCGGCGGCGTCGCGGGCGGCCTGCTGGAAGGCCCAGTCGGAGGGCTGGAGCATCATGTCGAGGCGCCAGGCGCGGCTGTCGAGCTCGCGGGCGGGGTAGTGGCGGAGCATGCGCGCATCGTCGAAGGGCGGGGCGTTCTGGTAGAACCAGTTCTCGCCGCTGACGGCGTTGTAGGCGACGAGGAGGGTGGGGGTGTTGGCGGTGCCGGCGCTGCCGGGGCTGCGGCTGGCGGCGGTGAACTGCCGGACATCGCCGTAGAGGAAGGGGCCGGGGAGGGTGTGTTCGACGGCCTGGAAGCCGTCGGCGTACATGGAGAGGTTCTGCCAGAGGTCGCCGCCGCCCTCGGCGACGCAGAGCATCTGCATGGTGCGGCAGGCGTCGGCGTACCACTGGCGGCGCTCGCGCTGGCTCTGCTGGTAGACCTTGACGGAGCGCGCGCCGACGTCCTTGAGGCGCTGGACGTGGTCGCGGGCGGCCTGCGGGGTGGGGGTCTCGGCGCCCTGGTTGGAGAGCGCGCCGTAGAGGACGAAGCCGGTGGAGTAGACGCGGGGGCCGACCTCCAGGCCCGCCTCGACGCGCTCGGCCTGGGTGAAGACGAGGTCGGTGGAGGCGGAGGGGTCGTGGACGGTGGTGACGCCGAAGTCGAGGCTGGTGAGGTAGCGCCACTCCTGGGCGGGCAGGATGTCCCCGGCGGTGTAGTGGAGGTGGGCGTGGACGTCGATGAGGCCGGGGATGACGGTCTTGCCGGAGGCGTCGATGATCTGCGCGTCGGCGGGCAGCCCGGCGGGCGGGGGGCCGGAGCGGACGGCGCTGATCCGGTCGTCCTGGATGACGAGCGTCGCGTCGCTCAGCACCTCGTCGCCCTTCATGGTGAGGAGGCGGGCGTGGGTGAGGACGGTGGTTCCGGCGGGGCGGGCGCGGGGGAGGCTGAGCCGGATCTCCTCTCCGGTGATGCCGGGGCGGATCGCGCCGTCCTCGCCGGGTCGGATCTGATCCACGGCGAGGGTGTGGCGGGTGTCGGCGTCCATCCAGGAGAGCCGCGCGCCGTCCGGCGACCAGGAGAGCCAGTCCCCGACGCGCTCAGTGAGCAATTCGGTCGGGAGGGCGGCGGCCTCGACGGTGCCGGGGGCGTGGGGGAAGGCGGTCAGGTACGCCTTGTGCTCCGCCTTGTAGGCGAGGAAGCGGAAGTCGGGGGAGGGGACGATCTCGTCGGCGGCGTCGAAGTGGATGTGTGTGCGCCGGTCGGTGCCGTCTGCGGCGACGGACACCAGCGCCACCTGCTCCGGGGCGCGGGGGACGGGGTACTGCTCCTCCATGAACCAGATCCGGCCCTGGTACCAGAAGGGGCGGGCGGTGCGCGGGCCACGGTTGCCGACGGTGCCGATGGTGGTGGCGATCCACGCGGCCTTCGCCGGGTTCTTCGCCGCCGGATCGCGCTGGAGCACGACCAGCTCATAGTGCGGGGCCGCGATGAGATCGGGCGAGGTGCCGCCCTCCGTGGCGCGCAGCACGGCGATCGCCCGCCCGTCCCCGCGCCAGGCGGGGTTCAGCAATTGCCCGCTGATCGGCAGCGTTTCGGTCTGCGCCTTCGCTGCGGGCTTCGCGTAGCCCTTTGAGAAGCGGGTGAGGTGGAGCGCGCCGCCGGTCGCGTCGTCCCACGAGGTCCAGGCGAGCGTCGCGCCGTCCGGGCTCCAGGCGGGGGCGTAGCCGGTGCCGGGGGAGATCGCCTCCGGCGCGCTGTCACCTGTCGGGCCAGGGCGCCTCAGCCAGAGCTTCCCCATCGCCGAGAAGGCGAGCGCGCCGTCCGGGGGCTCGACCGGCCAGCGGATCACCTTCGCCTCCACGGTGTCGGGGATGGTGATCGGGGCGCGCGCGACGTCGTGCAGCGTCCAGTCGCCCTTCACATGGAACGGGATCTCTGTCTTCGTCCCGTCGGCAGGGTTGACCCGCCAGAGCCTCCCCTGCGACCACAGGATCAGCCGATCCGGCGCGCTCCAGTCCATGCGCGGGTAGACCCCGTGCAGCGCGAAACCCTCCATCTGATCGCGGTCGAGCCAGTCCGCGACGGTGCGGCGCCGCCCGGTGCCGAGATCCATCACCTCCAGCAGCGTCTTCGTGCGGTCGCGGCTGATGAACGCCATCTGCTTCTTATCGGGCGAGAGCACCGGGCGGGCGGCGCTGCCCGACCCCCAGGCCACCGGCAGGATCGCGCCGGTGCGCCGGTCGAGCCGCTGGACGCTCCACAGCCCCTGCAGCGGATTGTGGTTGTACTCGAAGCGCCCGGATCGGCTGGAGAACCAGATGTAGTCCTTCGTCGGGATCTGCTCCCCGGCATGCGGGTGCGCGTCGAGCGAGGTGAGCGCGATCCCCTCACCGCCGTCGAGGTGGTACTGCCACAGCTCGGTGATGCCGATGGAGCGGGTGTCGACGGTGCGGCGGCGCGCGACGATCCAGTCGGGCCGTCCCCCTGGCGTCGCCGGTACGTCCCAGGCAGGCTCCGTGACGCGGGCCTCCTCCTCGTCGGTGACCTGCCGCGCCTCCGATCCGTCGGCGTTCATCACCCAGATCTGCTCGTTCCCGCCCGCGTCAGAGGTGAACGCGATCTGCTTCCCGTCCGGACTCCACGCCGGCTCCACCTCCCAGGCGCTCCCGCCCCGCAGCCGCTGCGCCTCCCCGCCGCCCACCGGCATCACCCAGATGTCCCCGAGCAGGTCGAACAGGAGCCTGTCCCCGTGGACGCTGACGCTCATCCAGGTGCCTTCGCGGGTGTCGATGGTCGCGGTGTGGACGGGGCCGTGCGCCTCCTCCACCTTCCAGGGCGGGGTCTCTCCGGCGATGGCGATCGATAAAAGCGCGGAGACAGAGAGCGCAGACAGGACAAAAATCAGGCGGGGCTTCGGCATCCGCGCCCGCTAACCCGTCGCTCACCCCGCCGCCCGACCCGCTCACCAGCGCAGCAGCAGCGCCTCCCGCAGCATCTCCTCCGGCGTCTCCGGCGGCGGCAGCGCCCTTACCGGCGGCGCCCCCATCGACAGGAACCCCCGGATCGCCGCCGCCTGCACCGCCGCTTCGAGCGCCCGCACCTGCTCGCTCTCCGGCAGCAGCCCGTGGTACGGCCCCATCCCCAGCCGCTCCGCCAGATCCTCGGCCAGCGGCCCGCTCAGCACGTCCGGCGTGTACCTGGGCCAGATCAGCGCGAGCGCCTCGCTGACCGGGAGCGCCGCGAGCCGGTTCCCCAATTGCAGCACCGTCGCCAGCGGCCCGCGCCCGCGCACAAAGACGCCCTTCTTCATCGAGAACAGCGCGCCCATCACCCGCCCCGCGCCCGTCCCCAGCCCGTGCGCCACCGCGATCGCCCCGTCATCCAATTGCACAGCATGCCCCGGCATCACCCCGACCGCCGCCAGCAGCGCCCGCGCCTGCGCCCCCGGCATCGGCGCGCCGGGGGCCGACCCGAACATCGGGGTCGCCACCACCCGGCTCCCGCCCTCTGCGACGACGCGCCCCTCCTCCCGGTGCAGGATGCGCCGCGACTGCCCGCCCATCGACACCGATGTGCCGACCTCCCCCGCCTCCTGCACCCGCCCGATCACCGCCCCGCTCAGCGCGTCCACCACCGCGATCCCCGGTGTGGCGCGCCCGCCGCCGAGGTTGGTGTGCAATTCCCCGCGATGCCACTGCGCGTCCCCCTGCTCCCCCCAGAAGTAGCGCCCCTTCGCCGCCTTCAGCCACCCCGCCCCGCACATCCCCATCAGGAGCCGCTCCACCCGCAATTCGTCCCACTCCGCCGCGATCTCCGGCGGCAGGCGCCGGCACACATGCGCCGCCTGCACCCCGAACGCCCCCGACTTCTCGCGCTCCCCCAGGATCGACATGCACTGCTGCACCAGCACCGAGGGCCGGAAGGTGACAGGGTCGGCCAGCCACTCCCCGCGCGCCGCCGCCTCCTTCAGCACCGTCAGCGTCAGCCCATCCACCGGATCGGCCACCCAGCCCAGCACCCGCGCCCCGCCCCCGCGCCGCCCGCTCCGCCCCGCCCGCTGCAGCAGCCCCGGCACCGTCGAAGGCGCCCCGAGCAGCACCACCGCGTCGATGTCCCCGATGTCGATCCCCACCTCCAGCGTCGAGGTCGCCACACAGACCGCCACCCGATCCCGCAGAAACCGCTGCTCCACCTCCGCCCGCGCCGGGGCCTCCATGCTCCCGTGGTGCGCATAGGCCGCATGAGCGAACGGCGCATGCCCGCGCAGCAGCGCCGCGATCATCTCCACCCGCGCCCGGTTGTCCACGAAGATCAGCAGCTTCCGGCAACCCTCCCGCACCAGCTCCGTGAGCCGCGCCCGGAAGCTCCCCGGATCGTCCTCGACCTCCGCCGGGGCCATCTCCACCGTCACCTCCAGCCGCCGCCCCGCCCCGCCCTCCGGCGCCGCCACCGCCGCCCCCGCCCCGACGTACCGCCGCGCCACCCCCGCCGGATCGGGCAGCGTCGCGCTCGTCGCGATCACCTGCAGCGCGGGCCTCCCCTCGTGCGCCAGCCGCGCCCTGAGCCGCGCCACGAGGATCTGCAGCTGATCCCCGCGCACCCCCCCGTCCACCACATGCACCTCCTCCAGCCACAGCGCCCGCGCCGCCAGCAGGCTCTCCGGGTCGCGGCTCAGCCGCCCGTCCAGCGCCTCCAGCGTCAAAAAGGCGATCCGCTGCAGCCGCCCCTTGTCCCGCCCGTCCCCCGTCCATCGCCCCGTCGCGACCCCCGCCTCCCCGAGCCGCCCCTCCAGCCGCCGGTACAGGTCGTTCACCAGCGCCTTCGTCGGGCTCAGCACCAGGATCACCGGCGGTCCCTCGCGCCGCAATTCCGCCCCGTACCGCTCCAGCAGCGGCACAAGCGCCGCCTCCGTCTTCCCCGACGCCGTCGGCGCCATGATCAGCGTGTCGCGCCCGGTCAGCACCTGCGGGATCGCCGCCCGCTGGATGTCGGTGGGGCGGCCGAAGCGCGCCAGCCACCGATCCCAGGTCTTGGGGAGGAGGGAGCGGAGGTGGTAAAACTCGTCGTTACCTGACGGCATTCGCCGCCGCCCTCGGCGACCTCCGGTACAGATCCCAGTACTCCACCACCAGCCGCGCCGCCTGCCGCGTGCTCTGCACCGTCCCCTCCTCCATCGCCCGCCCGAGCAGCGTCCGGATCGCCGTGCGCGCCGCCGGATCCGGCTCGAACCCCGGATAGACCTGCTGCACGAGCGCCAGCACCTTCTCCGCGAGCAGCGCCAGCATCCTCGGCGGCATGGGATCGAGCCCTGCGATAGCGTCCCGCTTGACGATCCGCTCCAGCAGCCGACCCAATTCGGGGTTCGGCGTGAAGGTGGAGAGCACCATGAGCGGCTGATCGGGGGCGAAGCGGGGGGAGATGCCCTTGTGGACGGCGTGGCCGCCCCGGTAGACGGCGTCGGGGGAGAAGGCGAGGCGGGCGTCGTCTTCGGCGGCGATGGCGAGGAACTTTATGACGTTCTCGGCCATCTCGCGGGAGGTTCCGTGCATCTGATCGAAGTACTCGGCCTCATCGAGCAGCACGAGCATCCCGCCGAACCCGGCGTCCTGCGCCCAGGTGGCGATGGCGCCGAGGAGGGAGGCCATGATCTGGCCGAAGGTGCGGAAGTCGGGGAGGGCGAGCAGGCCGGGGCCGCGCCAGCCTGCGCGGTGGAGGCGGCGTTCGAGGTCTTCGTTGTTGGCGAGGGTGGAGCCGTCGACCCACTCCAGCAGATCGTCGGCGAGGTCGGGGTCGCGGGCGGAGCCGAGCGACCAGAGCAGGGGGCTGAGCCAGCGGTGGGCGCGGTCGCCGCTGATGTGGCGCTGGCTGCCCTGGAGCTTTTCGAGGAGGGGCATGAGGCCGATCCCGGCGCTGCCCGGGATGCGGAGGCCGTCCATGAGGGCGCCGTAGACGCGCAGCGGGTGGGAGGGCGGGGTCTCGACGGGGTCGAAGGTGGCGCGGGCGACGAGGAGGTTGCGGGCGAGCGCGGCGGACTCGGTGAGCTCGATGATGTGGGTCTTGCCGCTGCCGAACTCGCCGGAGACGAGCAGCATCCCGCGCCGGCGGCTGAGCAGGGCGTCGATCTGCTGCAGCTCGGCCTCGCGGCCCACGGTCATCTCGCGCAGGCCGACCGGCGGCACCACGCCGAGCCGCAGGGCTTCAAGCGCCTGGCGGACGGGGGCGCTCTGGGCGGAGGGGCGGCTGATCGGGACGAAGGCGGGGAGCGGGGCGGAGGCGGCGGGGGGCGGGCCGAGCGGGCTGCACTCCAGGGCGGGGACGATGAAGTTTGTGGCCCCGTGGCGGTCGAAGCGGACGATGAGGGATCGCCCGTTGCCCTGGAGCTTCTGGACAGCGCCCTCGCCGTGCCGGACGTGGGTGAGCCGCTGGCCGGGCTGGAAGGTGTCGGCCATCTCAGAAGTCGTCCTCAGCGCCGCTGTCGAGCATGACGAGCTCAGTGCTGCGGCGGGCGATGCTCTCGACCTCTGAGGGGGCGAGGCGGCGCGGATCGGCGGTCTGCTGCTGGAGGAGGTCGACGGCGGCCTTGACGAAGGCGCGGCGGTGGGCGACCTCGAAGGAGGTGTTGAGGATCTGCTCGACGAGCAGCTTCAGGTTCTGCTCCTCCAGGCGGCGATCCCACTGAGTGCCGCGCGCGACGGCGAACAGATCCATCAGGCGGCGCCCGATGGCGACGAGCAGCGCCTCGGGTTCGAGATCGAGGTGTTCGAGGTCGATGATGGCGGCCTGCGGGCTGCGGATCGACAGCACGGACGGGCCTTCGAGCCGCTGCTGGAGCGCCGGGTACTCGGTGACCACCTCGCGCATGAACTCGGGCGGGACGGCATAGAGGCAGAGCAGGCCGGGGAGGTGCTCCTGGCCGCAGTGGTCGATGAGCTGGCGCAGGTTGTCGGCGATGGCCTTCTTGCGGCGCGAGGAGACGGAGAGCGTGCGGTCGGCCTCGTCGAAGGCCAGGAAGATGCCGGGGACGCCGATCCCCTGGAGGATCTGGCAGACCGAGCGCAGCACGCGGAACGCGGTCTGCCGGTTGAGCGGCTCGCGGATGCCGATGGTGCGGGCCTCGCTGTCGGTGACGTTCTCGCCGCGCAGCCAGGAGGCGGCCAATTCTTCGCGGGCGATGTCCCCGTCCAGCAGCGCCAGCGCGAAGGCCACCACCGCCGAGCGGCAGGCGGGCGAGTCCACCGGCAGGCGGCGGAGGGTGTTCTTCACCCAGTCCTGCTGATCCTGGGCCTCCATCGTGTCGAACCGCTCCTCCAGCACGATGCGGAGCGCCTGATCGATCCCGCGCTCAGGCGGCTGGGCCGGATCGCGGGGCGGGGCCGCGATCTCGCGGGCGACCGCCTGGTAGATGCGGAGCGGGTCGTCGAAGGGCGTCTCCTCCGGCGAGAGCGCGACCAGCGCGGCGAACATCCCGTGCGAGAACGCCTTCTGCCGCACACACAGCAGGAAGTGGGTCTTGCCGCCGCCGTAGTAGGCCTGCACCAGCTTGAACGAGGAGCCGCGCCGCGTCCGCGCGATGGGCTCGATGTACTCCGTCTCCAGCACGTCCAGCAGGCTCTCGTTCCCGACGTTGAGGTGCTCCACCCCGACCTCAGGGGGCTGCCCGGACTCTCCTACCCGCGCGAGGATCTGGCGGGCCAGATCCGGTGTCAGCTCAGCCATGCTCTCCCTCTGTGTTGCTTTGCCCGCTGTTCTGTCCGCTGTTCTGCCCGCTGCTCTGAGCAGGCTCTTCCAGCCGCTCCTGCCTTAGGAACTTGACCGTCAGGTGGTACTGCCCCCCGCCCGCGTCGTCCTCGATCCACAGCACCCGCCGCTTGTCCCGCGCGCTGTCCCCCGTCGCCGGGCCGAGCAGCAGCCGCCAGCCCCCGCAGAACAGCAGCCGATCCCGCCGCAGCCGCCACAGATCGTAGGCCAGCCGCACGCGCGGGTAGCCCTTCTTATAGTCCAGCAGGCGCTCAAGGTGCGCGTGGATGTCCCCGATCTCCACCCAGTCCGGGCGCTCCATGTCCCGATCCACCATCGCGTAGCGCCAGGCCCGCCGCAGCAGCCCGTGGAACTCCGCCGCGTTCCACGCCCGATCCCCCTCCAGCGTCCGCACCGCCCGCTGCCGCGCCTCCAGGATGCCCTCCGCGCTCGCCGGGCAGTGCTCCAGCTTCTCCTGCGCGTACAGCACGTCCGCGAGGTTCCGATCCCGATCCAGCCGCACGTGGATCGGCGCGATCCGCAATTCCACCAGCGGCTCGCGCGCCACCACCTTCATCGACAGCCCCGCGCGCCCGCACATCACCTTCAGCTCTGCCGACAGCCGATCCTTGCGCCGCACCTGCTCCGCCGCGCAGACCTCCTGAACCTTCGCCAGCAGCGCCGGGACGTCCACCGCGAACGCGAACGTCCCCGCCGCCGTCCCCGCCACCTCCTGCCCCCGCTTCGCGTCCCCCGCCTTCAGCGGCTTAAGCAGGCTCTCCAGCGTGATCTGCTGGCGGCGCAGCTCGTCCGCCGCCGCCTGAACGCTCCCGGCGAGCGCCACCACCGGATCCTGAAGCTCAGGTGCGGCCGGCGGCGCGGCCTCCGGCTTTGTGTCAGGCTCCGGTGTCAGATCCGGATTGGCGGGCTGATCAGGGGGCGGGGTTCCCTCTCCCGGTTCCGTCGTGCCAGCAGGCGGCATCCCTTCCTCTTCGGATGCGCCCCTTAACCAGCAGCTCCCTGTGTGGCAATCCGATTACAGAACATCTGTGTAGTTGGCGGCGCACGATCAGAAGTAGAAATTGAACCCCATGTTCGCCTGCACCGCCCCCGGCGTGGACGGATCGTCCGGGCCGCTGTTGAGGTAGCCGATGCCCCGGACGTCGAAGTTGACCGACGCGCGGTCGCCCACGCCCAGATCGACGCCGATGCCGCCGTGCGGCCCCCACAGCGCGTCCTCTTCCCGCACCGTCCCCCCCCCCGCCGCCGATGCTGCCGCCGATGTCGTCGTGGATGTCGCGGCCGGTGAAGGTGGCGCCGGCGAGGACATAGGGGCTGAAGCGGCTCCACGGGAAGGCGAAGAGCTGAGCAGAGAGGGAGATCGGCTGCTGGACGCGGTCGCTCCCCTGGTCGAAGCTCTGGTCGTGGTACGTCCACTGCGCCTCGAAGCCGAGCGCCTCGACCGGGCGGTAGCGGAGGGCGAGGCCGACCCCGGCGTCCCCGTAGACGGCGCCGTTGTCGTAGCTGCCCATGTAGGAGCCGCCGCGCATCCCGACGGCGAACGTCCCGGCGCGATCCACGCCGCGCTTCGGCGGCTCCGGCTCAGGGGCCGCCGCCTGCGCGCCGTCCCCGGCGGAGTCGTAGTGGTGGACGACCACCGTGCGCGGCCCGTACACGAAGACGCCGTGGTACCAGTAGTGCGGGTGGCCGTAGGCGTAGGGGTGCCAGGAATGCCAGCCCGGCCCGTAGCCCCAGACGTGCGCGCGCGCCGGGCGCCACACCCAGCCGGGGCGGCCGACCCAGGCCCGGTGGTGGACGACGACGGCGGTGTGGCTGTGCGACACCACCGCGATGTGGCGGTGCGCGACCACGCGCGACTGCACCCGCGCCGCCGCCGCCGCGCGGTGCTGCGCCATCACCGCGTAGGCGGGCGTCGAACCTGCGGACTTGGCCGCCGCGCTGGAGGTCGTGCGGAAGTTGGGCGAGGCGCCGGACACCGACTGCGCCCGCACCGTCGCGGGCCCGGCCACCTTCGCCGGGGCCGCGCCGCCGATCTGGAGCCGCTGCGAGGTCGGGCGGGCGGCGGCCGGGGTCGGGCGGGCGGCAGCCGGGCCGGGCGCGCGCTGGGGGCCGGAGGCGCCGGATCGGCTGCCGTTGTAGGGGGTCGGGTGCTGGGCGGCAGAGCCGGCGCCCTGGCTCTGCGCCGGGCCGGAGGCGGGGCGGGGGCGGGTGGAGGAGGGGCTGGAGGAGGGGCTGGAGGCGGGGCTGGAGTCCTTGGACGCGCCTGAGCCGCTGCTGGAGCCGCTGCTGGAGCCGCTGCTGGAGCCGCTGCTGGAGCCGCTGCCCGGCCCGGAGCGCGCCGGGGTGGGCTTCGTGGCAGCGCCTGAGCCGGACTTCTTCGCGCTGGAGCCGCCGCGCGATCCACCCTTCTTTGCGCTTTTTCCGCTGCCCCGCTCCTCCAGCGGAGGAGCGGCGGCCTCATCGTCGCGGTCAGCCTGGCGGACATCGGCCTGACCGACATTGGCCGCTTCGCCGATGGACTCGGCGGGGGAGGCAGGGGCGGCGAGCGCGCCCACCGGGAGTAGCAGCGCGAGGGGGAGGATCAGCACACGGTTCATCTTCCATCTCCATCGGCCCAGGAACGACCGCGCACAGAAACGTATTCACCGCTGCCGCGCTGTCCCTCCCCGCGCCGATTTTATCCCCTGCCGAACGCCCGCTTGATCTCCTGGCTGGTGATCTCGCGCAGCAGCCAGATCTCCGGCCTGCCGGAGAGCCGCACCTGCACCATCGGGCGACCGTCGGCGTCCTTCACGCGCTGTCCCCACTCCAGCGACTGCCGCCGCCCGTCCTTCATCCGGATCTCCAGCCGGGTCCCGGTGGGCGCGAAGGCGGCGTCCGGGGACAGCCCCGCCGCGCGGAGCGTCCCGACGATGCCGAACATCTGCTCGGCGGCGACCTGATCCGCGTCGAGGTTCGCCGGTTGCGTCACCGTCCACCGATCCGTCCCGGTCTCCGGCGCCAGCACCACGGTGAGCCCGCCGTCGGTGAGCGCCATCCCCTCGATGTCCGCGCGCTCCAGCCGCAACAGCGCGCGATCCCGCCAGTCCGTCACCGGCGCCAGCAGCACCCGCCCGATCTGGGACGCCGCCCGCACCACCTCCGGCCGGTCGTCCACGCGCAGGAAGGACGCCTCGCCGCTGGAGCGGTTGCCGAGCCGGATGCGGTGGCTGGTGCCGTCGTTCATCTGCAGCACCGCCTCCGCCGCCGGATCGTCCATGCCCGCGTCATAGTCTGGGTTCTGGAAGGCGCCCGCCCGGATCTTTGCCAGGGTGTCGACCACCGCCTCCATCACCTCGCTGTCCAGGGTGAGGCCGCCGGGCGCGCCCTCCAGCGCGAACGCCCCCGGCACCGGGCGCCCGGCCGTGTCCGTCTCAGTGCTGGGGCCGCGCACAAAGACCAGCGTCTCCGGCGCCCCGTCCGCCCGCTCCCGCGCGATGGTGAACCGGCTCACCTGCTTCCCGTCGAGCAGCAGCACCTGCCGGTTCCGCCACTCTGAGGCCGCCCGGTCGAGCCGCGCCCGCCCGCCCACGTCCGCCCGCACCACCTCGTCGGTGCCGGGGATGCGGATGAAGCTCGTCGATCCAACCGTGTTCCGCCCCACCAGCACCGATATTACCGGGACGTCCCCCTCCCCGAACAGCTCCAGCAGCCGCGCGTCCTGATCCTCCAGCCCGTACTGCTTCCAGTCTGTCCCGCCGCCGTCCTCGACGTGGGCCTCGATGGGGATGCCGCCCGCGAACACGCGCAGCAGCGCCGTGATCTGCGCGCTGTCCGCCTCGGCCTCGATGGGGGTGACGATCCGCCACTGATCGAAGCCCTCGCTGTCCTTCTCGGCAGAGACGCGCTCCAGCCGGATCTTCTCCAGGGCGGTCGAGATCTCGATCCGCCGCACCTTCGACGGCGCGAGCGCCGGGATCGCCTCTACAAGCGCCCCCTGCTCCCGCGCCATCTCCTCCCGCAGCGACAGCAATTCCATCGACCCCAGCGCGACGACCGCCGCCAGCAGCACCCAGGTTTTTGTCACCAGCCTCATCTCTCACCCCTGCCTGCGGCGCAGCCAGCGCGCCGCCCCGTAGCCGATGAGCAGCAGCGGCCCGCCGATCAGGTTGAAAAGCTTCCACCCCAGCCGCTCCGGCGCGGTCGTTGTGCGGAGCGGCGGCAATTCGGCGCTCCGGCTCCGGATGCCGATCAGCGACGTGTCCTGCACCAGCCAGTCCGCGAGGTTGAGCATGAACGGGAGGTTGTTCGCCACCATGTCCGCTGATCCGCTCACCAGCAACCGGGTCGACGATCCCTCCACCGTCAGCGGCAATTCCTCCGGCGTCTCCTGCGCCGCCGGGACGCCCTCCTCCGGCTGCGGCACCGGGCGCGTCTCGTAGAACGACCGCAGCCCGCCCGTCACCGCCACCAGCACCGGGAACGGCCCGCGCGCCTCCTCCGGGAACACCTGGCCGAGCTGCGTCGGGTCGACCGTCTTCAGCCCCTGCACCGCCCCCGCCGACGCCCCCGTCCGCGCCAGCACCTCCCCGCGCACCCCCGCCTGCCGCCCCTCTGCGAGCCCCTCCGCCAGCCCCACCGTCGAGGTGAACGGGAACAGCATCTGATCCAGCCCGGAGGTCAGCAGCGACTCCTGCGACAGATCGGTGACGCGCGGGATCAGCGGGTAGCTGATCTCCCGCATCCCCGACGCCTGCCCCGACTTCACCGGGAAGCGCATCGATCCGTTCGCCACCCGATCCACCACCACGTTCCGCCCCACCTGCACGCCCCAGTGGCCGAGCAGCGGCTCCAGCCCCGACAGCACCGACTGCGGCCGGTAGGTCTTCAGATCGGGGCGCACGTTCATCAAAAACGCCCCGAGCGCCCCGCCCCGCATCACGAACTGATCCACCTGGTACAGCGCCCGATCCGAGAACGGCCGCTGCGGGCCGATGATCAGCAGCGCGTCCACCTCCTTCGGGATCTGCCCCGCCCCGCCCAGCGGGATCGCCACCAGCGCCGCCTTCTTCGCCAGCCCCTCCACCAGCGTCCGCAGCGGCCCCTCCGGCTTCGACAGATCCGGCTCGTTGTGGCCGGTCGAGATGCCGATGATCGGGCGCTCCTCAGACTTCTGCTGCAATTGGTGGATCGCCGAGGCCAGATCGTACTCCAGGCTGCTCTGATCCGCGAGCGACGGCAGCACCACCTGCCGATCCCCGTACAGCAGCACCGCCCCCATCCAGATCCGCCGCAATTCTGCCCGATCCGCCTCCCGCACCGTGTAGTCCAGCGGCTGGATCCCGTACCGCTGCGTGTCCTTCAGCGCCTCAGGGTTCGACTCAGGATCGACGATCTCGATCTTCATCTTCCCGTGTGAGTAGGCACGGAACTCGTCGAGCTTGTCCCTGAAGACCTGCTCATGGTTGTTGTAGGGCGCCTCCAGCCCCCGCGTGAACCACGCCCGCACCACCAGCGGCTTGTCCAGCTTCCCCGCGAGCTGCTTCGACGCCTCGTCCAGCGAGTGCAGCCGCTCCCGCGTGATGTCCAGCCGCACAAAATGCTGCGCCGCCAGCAGGTTGGCCAGCACCACGATCGCCCACACCAGCCCCAATTGCAGGTGCGCGTTCGCCAGCAGGTTCCGCCGCAGATCCATCCCCTTCATACCCGCCCCTTCATACCTGCCCCTTCATACCTGCCCCGTCATGACAGCCGCCGCTGTTCCAGGCTGTGCACCGCGATGTGCAGCATGCCGCCGATGATGCTCCCGAAGTACACAAGATCTCCCGTGTCCACCACCCCGCGCGCCAGGTTCCCGACGTGCGTGTCGAACGAGATCCACTGCATCACCGGCAATAACTCCAGCGGCACCCGATCCAGAAAGAACCCGCTCACGAACGGGAACAGCGAGATCATCAGCGACACCAGAAACGCCACGATCTGGTTCGACGTCCGCGACGAGGCCGCCGTCCCGATCGCCGTCAGCGTCGCCCCCAGCAGAAACAACCCCGCGTACCCCGACACCGTCGGCCCCGGCTCCAGCCCCGACTCCGTCAACATCCGCAGCAGCGCCCCGCCGCCCTCCCGCTCCGGCGTCCCCAGGTACAGCAGCGTCAGCGGATAGGT
>JBEIQZ010000050.1:0-18297 GCA_040376255.1 Alphaproteobacteria bacterium | reverse complement strand
TCCCCTCCACCTCCTCCCTCCTCACCGGCCTCGAACCCCAGCACCACAGGCTCTACGCGCCGAACAGCTCCCCCGGCGATCAGCTCGACGGCGCGATCCCGACGATGCTCAGCGGGCTGTCAGCGGCGGGCTGGCGCAGCTACCTCATCTCCGGTAACAACTGGGTGAGCGACCAGACGCTGCTCAGCCGGGACTTCGACGACAGCTTCATCATGGGCAAGACCTGGCAGCAGAACAACCTGAAGGAGCAGGTCGATCAGGTGTTCAACTGGGTGGACGCCGAGCCGGACGCGCCGTTCCTGCTGATGCTCCAGCCGATGAACATGCACGACCCCTACTTCAGCCCTGAGAGCGTCGCCGGGACCTTCATCGCCCAGGAGGATCTCCCCTTCGCCCCCAACGACGACCACAACGGCCAGGAGCAGAGCATCAGCGCCGCCTGGAGCGCCGACCCGACCGGCACCACCGAGGCCGTGCGCGCCGCCTATGACGAGCAGATCCTCGGCGTAGACCTCGCGGTGGAGCGGATCATGGAGAAGCTGGAGGCGCGCGGCCTGCTCCAGACGACGCTGGTGGTGCTGGCCGGGGATCACGGCGAGACGCTGGGCGACGCGGGGCTGCCGGTGTTCGGGCACGGGCAGCTCCTGCGGCCGGAATTGCTGGACGTGCCGCTGGTGCTGTTCCACCCGCAGATCCGGGCAGAAGAATTCACCTGCGCGGCCATGAACATCGACACGCTCCCGACGCTCTTCACCGCCATCGGCATCCCGCCCGGCGTCCCGCTGGATCAGCCCGGGCTGGTCGATGGCCGCCCGCTCCAGCAGGGCTGCCGCGACACCACCCGCAGCTTCCTGGTCAGCGGCCCCGAGCTGGCGGTCGGGTTCCGCACGGACGACTGGCAGATCTACCACTCCTGCGGCGGCGGCGTGACGACGATCTATGACCGCCGCACCGATCCGGGCGGGGAGACGCCGATCCACACCGGCGACGTGCCGGAGTGGCCTGAGCTCAGGACGCAGCTCCTCGCCTGGATCAATGACCTCGACAACGGCCCGCCCGACCTGCACTGCGGGATGCCCCCCGGCTGAACCGGATCCGCTCCGGACAGAATTGTTCTACAGCCGGTCTCCGGTCCTGCCGTACTGAGAACCATGAGAACCCCACCGGCATCCACCTCCATCCTCTCCCGGTTGTATAGCTTCATACAGGCGGTGTTCGGCTTCGCTCCCCGCCGGCTCCCTTCCCCGCCGATCCTGAGCCGCCCGAAGCTCCCCCCGCCGGTCAAGGTCGTCGCCACGCGCACCCAGCACTCGCCCTGGGACGACCTTATGGACATCGGCCCCGAGGAGCGCACCACGCTGCTGGAGGCGCCCCGGTTCACCGATCCCGGCTTCAACCGCGCTGAACAGAGCGCCGCTCCGCCCGCCCACTTCGGCGCACAGCCTGCGAAGCCCGGCGCACAGTCCGCACAGGGGATGCGCCTCACGGTGAGGTAGGCCGATCCGCTCAGCGGATCATGCGCCGGAACACCTCGGGCAGCCGCTTCGGGAGCAATTCCACCGAGGGCAGGCTGAGGAAGCCCGCCTTGCCGAAGATCTGTTCGAGGTACTGCCCGGCGTCATCGGCGCTGTCGACGGAGATGCAGAAGGTGTGGACGTTCTGCCGCCGCGCCTCCTGCACCGCCATCATCGTGTCGCGCACGCCGTAGCTGCCCCGGTACTCGCCGCGATCCTCCGGGCGCCCGTCCGAGAGCATCAGCAGGATGCGCCGGGGCTGGGGCCGCTCACCGAGCAGCTTCGCCGCGTGGCGCACGAACGCCCCCATGCGGGTCGCCCCGCCCGCCCGCAGGTTGCCGAGCCGCTTGTACGCCGCATCCGACCACGGCTCGTCGAAGCGCTTGATGCGCTGCAGCTCGCAGGAGAGCGCGTGGGTGTTGGAGAAGCCGTAGAAGGCATGCGGCATGTCCAGCGTCCGCAGCCCCTCCGAGAACAGCACCACCGCCTCCTGCTCCACCGGCAGCACCCGCCCCTGCGTCGATCCCGACACGTCCACCAGCGTCAGGATCGCCACCGGCTGCCGCTGCCGCACGAAGCGCTTGTAGATGCGGTCGTCGGGCTGCTGCCCGGCCCGCAGATCGGTCATCGCGGTGATCAGCCGCCCGATGTCCAATTCGGCGCCGTCCCGCTGCCCGTGGAGCCAGCGCTCCTCGACGCGCAATTGCTCGAAGCGCCGCCGCGTCTCGTTGATCGCTCGCCGGTTCGCCTCCCGGATGCGCTGGTAATTCTCCAGCCCGCCCGTCGGCGCGTCCACCTCGAACACCCGCGCCGCCTCCACCCGGTACACCCCCGCCGCGTCGTCCCACTCCTCGTAGGCGAACCCCTCCTCCTCCGGGCGCGCCGCCGGGCCGGACGGCAGCAATTCCCCCTCCCCGCCCCCGGTCCGCTGCTTCGCCACGAACTCGTCCCGCAGCGCCCCGTAGGCGGGCGCCTTCGACATGTCCGGCCCCGACAGCTTCTGCAGCAGCCGCTCCCGCAGCGACAGCCTCGGCGGCTCCGGCGCCGCCGCCGGGGGCAGCCCGAACGCCCCGGCGCCGAACGCCCCGCCCTTCTTCGCGATGGCCTCCATGAGCTGACGCAGCGGCTTGTTGCCCTTCTTCCACTCCTGCTCATAGGCGATGTCCCGCGACAGATCGGCGAGGATCCACTCCGGCCGCAAAATCCCGAGCCAGAACGGCAGCGGCGGCGGCCCCAGCCGCAGGCGCCGGAAGTGATCGCGCAGCGACTGCGCCTGCCCCGACAGCAGCGCCCGCGCACCCGGCCCCCGGTGCCGATCCACCGCCCGGATCGCCGCCCGCGCCGGATCGCCCTCCGACCCCGGCGCACGCCCGCCCAGCCCCTCCGCCAACCCCTCATACAGCGGCAGGAACGCCCCCGGCATCCCCTCGCGCGGCACCGGCGTCACGTTCACCCGCATCACGCCCGCGCCTGCGTGGCGCGCGATCGGCCCCAGGTCCGCCCGGATGCCGGGGAACTCCTCCCCCCAGCACCGCAGCACATACCGCGCCGCCAGCAGGTGCCACGCCGACCGCAGCAGCCAGTCCTGGTAGATCGCCGTCAGCAGCGCCCGATCCTCCAGCAGCCCGTACCGGATGAACCCCACCTGCACCAGCCCCATCATCCGGTACACCGCCAGATCCTCCGCCCGCTCCGGCGCCGGGAGCGCGCGCGGCAGGTAGAGGTTGTGGCTGTCCGTCGAGGGCGGATCCGAGTAGGCCAGCTTCAGCCTGCGGCCCGAGATCATCGTGAACCACGCCTGGAGCTGCTTGACCACCGTGTCCAGCCGCAGCCCGTTCCGCTCCCCGCTGATGAGCTGCCGGGGCGGCGGCGAGAACAGCAGCCGCGCCAGCAGCACACGCTCCGCCTCCTCCTCGCCCTGCTCCTCCGGCTCGACGCCGTCCTCAGCCCCGCCCTGCGCCCCGCCCCGCTGTCCCGGCCTCGCCACCGCCTAACCCAGCACCGCGCGCACCAATTCCCGCAGCGCCTTCGTCAGCTCCGCGTCGTCCGTCAGCGACCCGACAAGCGTCGCCTCCGCCGCCTCCTTCACCGACAGCCCCGCCTCCACCATCGTCCCCGCGTAGACCAGCACCCGCGTCGATGCCCCCTCCGTCAGCCCCTGCGCCCGCAGGTTGCGCGTCCCCTGCCCCAGCCGCACCAGCGTCTTCGCCACCTCCGGCGTACAGCCCGACTCCCGGCTCACGATCTCCGCCTCGACCTCCGCCGCCGGATAATCAAACGTCAGCGACACGAACCGCTGGCGCGTGCTCTCCTTGAGCTCGCGGGTCACCGACTGGTAGCCGGGGTTGTACGAGATCACGATGAGGAAGTCGTCCGGCGCCGCCAGCTCCACCCCCAGCCGCTCCAGCGGCAGGATCCGCCGGTCGTCCGTCAGCGGGTGCAGCACCGTCAACACGTCCGCCCGCGCCTCCACCACCTCGTCAAGGTAGCAGATCGCCCCCTGCCGCATCGCCTGGGTCAGCGGCCCGTCCCGCCACACCGTCTGCCCGCCCTCCAGCAGGTACCGCCCCGTCAGATCCGCCGCCGACAGATCCTCCTGGCAGGCCACCGTGATCAGGGGCCGGTTCAGCCGCTCCGCCATGTACCGCACGAACCGCGACTTTCCGCAGCCGGTCGGCCCCTTCAGCAGCACCGGGAGTTTTCTGGATGCGGCCAGCTCGAAGACGCGGACCTCGTTGCTCTGCGGGCGGTAGTAGATCATCCCCAGACCTTAGCCGATCCCGGCGCCGGCCGGGAGGCAAAAGGCGGCGGAGACAAGGACGGGCTACAGGCGCCTGAGCCTGTCCTGCCGCGTCGCGCACCACCCGGAACCCGACATCGTCCAGCTCCGTGCGCTCGCTGTACAGAAACCACGGCTCCGGCTGCCTGCCCGTCGCGTAATAGTCCGCCCGGAAGGACCAGGAGCCGCCCCGGAGCGCCCGCCCGATCCCGCGCCGATCCTCGCACCACTCCCAGACGTTGCCCCACAGATCGTAAAGCCCGCCGTGATCCGGGCGCTGCCCGACCGGGCGCGTCGCCCCGCCGCTGTCCGCCTGCGTCCAGCCGTCCGCGCCGCCCGCTGCCGCCGCGTCCCGCTCCGCGACCGTCGGGAGCCGCCAGCCGGGCGCCGCGACCCGCTCCACGACCGGCCACCCGCCCGCGCCGACAATGTACGCGGGCGCCAGTCCGTGGGCGGCGCTCAGCGCGTTGCAGAACCGCACCGCGCTGAACCAGCTCACCTGCTCGACCGGGCGCGACGGGGAGTCCGGGAACCCCTGAAAATGCGATGGATTCACGCCGGTGATCTCTGTATAGAGCGCCTGCGTCACCGGGTACGCCGCGATCCACACGCCGGGGACCGCCGGCACCTGAAGGCAGCGCACCTCCGGCCTCACCGCGCCGACACCGCCAGCACCGCCGCCAGCACCGCCTCCGCATGCCCCGCCACGCGCACCTTCGGCCACGCCGCCGCCACCCGCCCGTCCGCCCCGATCAAAAACGTCGAGCGGATCGTCCCCTCGATCTCCTTCCCGTACATCACCTTCTTCCCCCAGCAGCCGTACGCGAGGTGCAGCGCCCGATCCGGATCCGAGAGCAGATGGAAGTTCAGCCCCTGCTTCGCGTGGAACCGGGCGTGGCTCCCGACCGTGTCCCGCGACACGCCGAACACCTCCGCCCCGGCGGCGCGGATCTGATCTGTGCGATCGCGGAAGTCGCAGGTCTCCTGGGTGCAGCCGGGCGTGCTGTCCTTCGGGTATAAGTACAGGACATCGGGGCGGCCCGCGAGGGTCGCCGAGTCGATGACAGCGCCGTCCTCACAGGCGAGGGCGAAGGCGGGGGCGGGATCTCCAGGCTGCAGCATGGCGCCGCTCTATCACGGCCCGCCGGGCATGCGCTGGAGCCGCACCTCCACCGGCGCCGCCAGCGGCGGCCACACCGGGTGCAGCCGCACCGTCAGCAGCCAGGACGCGAGGATGGCCGCCGCCAGCCAGCGCGCCCGCGCCGCCTCCCGGCCCGGCCCGGCCGCCTGCGCCCACCGCGCCGCCTGAACCGCCGCCGCCCCCAGCATCATCAGGTAGCTGATCTCAAAGAACACCTCCGGCTTCGCCACCCGCCAGAACCCCGGCAGGAGGTGGTAGAGCGCCATATAGACCGGGTTGTGCGCCGGGCCGAGGGCGACCAGCGCCGGCAGCAGCCACAGCCCCGCCAGCCCCGCCGCACGCCAGGGCCGCCACCACCCGATCCGCCACAGCCCCCACCCGGCCAGACATGCCGCCACCGGATCGACCGCCCGCCACAATTCCAGCCGGTTCCACGCCGGAGGCCAGAGGCTAAGGGTGTCGAGCATCGCCCGCTGCTCCAGGAACATCTGCGGATCGCCCGGCGCCCCCTCCCCGCGCATCAGCAGCGCCTGATAGAGCGCCAGCGGCGCCCCGCCGAGCGCCGTCGCGCCGAAGATCGCCGCCGCCCGCCCGTCGCGCCGCCAGAGGAGCCAGAGCGCCGCCATCGCCGCCAACAGCAGCGAGTTGTAAGCGTTATAAAAGAACCCGCCCAGCATGCACAGCCCCGGCAGCGCCAGCCGCGCCAGCGTGCCTGCGCCGCCCGCGCCGCGCCGATCCGCCGCCCGCACCGCCAGCCCGTACAGCGGCAGCCACCACATCCCGGTCTTCTCGACGGTGTACCAGTTGATGTCGCGGAGCATGTGCAGCCCCATCCCGAACGGCATCGCCAGCCAGAACGCCGCCGCCGCGCCCGCGCGCGTCCCGCCGGTCTCCGCCCGGAACAGCCGCGCGGTGAAGCCCCAGGTCAGGACGAGGTTCAGCATCCACTGGAGGTTGAACCCCGCCATCGCCCCCGGCTGGAGCGGCGCGATCAGCCGATCCAGCCCCTCGACCACCCACAGGTGCCCGAGGTGGACGCCGATGAGCTGCACCCCCGGATCGCCGGGATCGAGGAGGCGCCGGTGGACGCCGTCGAGGTAGAAGGCGAGGCTGCCCGCCTTGTCGATGGTGGGGAACGACCCCAGCACCGCCCACGGCCAGTACGCCCCCCACGGCGCCGTCAGCGCCAGCACCCACCCCGCCGCGCACAGCAGCGGGCGCCCCGGCCCGGCCCGCCACGCCACGAGCAGCCCGATGAGCAGGCAGGCCGCCCAGGCAAGCGGATCGGCTAAGAGCCCGGCGTCGAGGAGGTGCTGCCGGGGATCGGGGGGCGGGCCGTACATCGCAGCGCGTTAACCTGTGCGCTGCGGCGGGTTAGCCGGGCAGGATGGACACTGCCCGACTGCTCTCCTGGTACCGGCGGCACCGGCGCGCGATGCCGTGGCGCGAGGAGGTCTCGCCCTGGCGCACGATGGTCTCTGAATTGATGCTCCAGCAGACGCGGGTGGAGACGGTGATCCCGTACTTCAACCGGTTCATGGCGTCGTTCCCGACCCCGGAGGCGCTCGCCGCCGCCGATGTGGAGCGGGTGCTGGAGCACTGGTCGGGGCTCGGCTACTACAGCCGCGCGCGCAACCTGCATGCCGCCGCGCGGGCGATCGCGGCCGCCGGGCGCTTCCCGGAGGACGCGGCGGGGCTGCTGAAGCTGCCGGGGATCGGGCCGTACACGGCGGGGGCCATCGCTTCCATCGCGCTGGGGCTGGACGAGCCGCTGGTGGACGGGAACGTGGAGCGGGTGCTGTGTCGACATGCAGCGTGGGCGGAAGACCCGAAGAAGATCAAGGCGAAGCTGTGGGATCGGGCGCGGGCGCTGCTGCCGCCGGGCGAGGCGGGGGATTTTAATCAAGCGCTGATGGAGCTGGGGGCGACGGTCTGCACCCCGGCGGCGCCGCGCTGCCTGCTCTGCCCGGTGCGGGAGGGGTGCGCGGGGCAGGGCGACCCGGAGCGGTACCCGCAGAAGGCGCAGAAGGCGGCGGTGCCGGAGGCGCGGGCCTGCGCGGTGATCGCGGAGGAGGGCGGGAGGATTTTGCTGGCGCGGCGCCCG
The DNA here is from genome assembly GCA_040376255.1 of Alphaproteobacteria bacterium. GTDB lineage: Bacteria > Myxococcota_A > UBA796 > UBA796 > SXON01 > JBEIQZ01. The sequence continues at coordinate 10,759 of JBEIQZ010000050.1, read as the reverse complement.
ATGACGGGGCTGCTGGCCGGGCTGTGGGAGCCGCCGATGGGGCCGCAGGCGACGCCCGCTGCGGTGCTGTCGGAGCGGCTGGGGATGCGGCTGACGGAGGGGCGGCCGCTCGGATCGGTGCTCCACGTGTTCACCCACCTGCGGCTGACGGTGGAGGTCTGGCGCGGACAGGCGGAGGGGACGCCGGCGCCGGTCGCCTCTGTCGCCGGCGGCTACATGGACGCCCGGTGGCTCCCGCTGGCGGAGGTGGAGGGCGCGGCGCTCTCGACGCTGGCGCGGAAGATCATCGCGGTGTAGCGGGCTCCGGGCGCGCGCCGGTCACCGCCCCCATCAGCCACGCGAGGCAGTCGCGGAGGGGGTCGCCCTCCCGGCTCTCCAGGGTGACGATGACGCGGACAGGCGTCTCCTCGAAGCGCGGGTAGGAGCCGATGCGGACCTGCGGCCAGCGGACGGAGGCGGCGGTGAGCGCGTCGGCGATCTCCGGCTCAGCGGCGAGGGTCCAGAGCCGGGCGGTCTGGACGGGCTCCCCCTGGAGGCGCCAGGCGAAGGCGTCGAACTTCAGGCGGACGAGCGCGGGGACGCCGGGCATGATGATGACGTTCCCGGCGACGATCTGCGGGTAGCGGATCGCGCCGTCCCACCACAGCTCGGCGCCGGACGGGATATCCGCCATGCGGAGCGCGGCGGCCATCGCCCCGGCGTCGAGGCCGGAGCCGGGATCTGCGCCGCCGAACTTCTCCCGGATGCGCGCCGCGAGGGCCGGGTGGCGCTCCAGCGGGACGCCGAGGGCGCGGGCGATGGCGGGGAAGGTGCAGTCGTCGTGGGTGGGGCCGACGCCGCCGGTGGTGATGACCCAGGTGTAGCGGGCGGCGCAGGCGCGCACCTCGGCGGCGATCTCCTCCTCGATGTCGGGGAGCGTGACGATGCGGCAGAGATCGACGCCCAGCTCCCGCAGGCGCCGGATCAGCCAGGGGCCGTTCTCGTCAGTGAATTTTCCGGTGAGGATCTCCTCTCCGATGATGAGGACGGCGGCTGTCGCAGGGGGCATGGGAGAGTCTAATCTGGTGATATCCGCGCGGGGACGGATTGTTACGCCGTGATCGTGGACAGCGGGGTGCGATCCGGCGCGGATCGCGCTAGGATAGCGTTGTGGCAGGCTCCGATCATGAGCGGCTCCTTCAGGTCACCATCCGGATGGATGGCGCGCCCATCTCTACGCGCGCCATGCCCGCCGGATCGGATCTGCTGCCGGACACGCCGGTAGGGCTGTCGGCGGCGCAGACAAAGATGGGGTTCGATGTGGCGGCCACCGAGGGGGCGATCCACCTGCGCGAGGGCGAGGAGGCGACGCTGTCGCGGCAGGGGCTGGAGGTGGAGGTCGGGGTGATCCGGCGCGTCCGGCTCCCGCGCTTCGGGTTCGACCAGGGCGACGCGATCCTCCCGGCGATCATTTTGACGGTGACGCTGTTCCTGGCGCAATTGCAATTGCTGTTCTCGCTGCTGGTGCCGCCGCAGAGCGGCGGCGCCGCCGCCCCGGAGCCGACGCCGGAGTTCATCGCCCGGCTGCTCAACCAGCAGTACGCGGGCGAGGAGTCCGGCAGGCTGGCCGATGAGGCGCCCCGCCCGACCGGCGAGGGCATCGAGGGGTTCTATATGCCCTCCGGCCACATGGGGCCGAGCGACCGGATCACCGGCGGGAAGAACGTCGGGGATCGCGTGCAGGACGGCAGCGCGGACGCCAGCGCCGAGCCCACCTCGCTGCCGGTGGTCGAGGTCGGCAACCGGCTGCTGCCCGATCAGGAGGAGGCGAAGCCCGACGAGGAGCCGGAGGAGGAGGACGAGGAGGGCGAGAAGGACGCCGAGCAGATCGCGAAGCACATCACGCGCGGCTGGGGCTTCACCGACTGGTACGACACCGAGGACGCCCGCAAGGACGCCGAGGAGATCAAGAAGCAGCTCGACGAGTCCGGCGAATTGCTGGAGATCGACCCGGACAGCGCCTACGCGCTCTCGGTGCGCGCCTACTATGAGTACCTGTCGATGGACTACAAGGCGGCGCGGCGCACCTACCAGAAGTTCACCGATCTCTACCCCGAAGACGCCGCCGGGTGGAACAACCTCGCGCTCACCTACAAGCGGACCGGCGAGTACCAGCGGGAGGAGGAGCTGTACCGCATCGCCCTGCGGCTCTCCCCCTTCGACGATCACGCGCTCAACAACCTCGCTGTCTGCCTCGCGCACCAGGGCCGGTTCGAGGAGGCGCTGCAGATCATGGAGCAATTGGAGGTGCTGATCCCCGACGACGCCTACGCCGATCTGCACCGGGCCAAGATCTACGCGGCGATGGGCGACAAGGACAAGGCCTACCGGTTCCTCCAGCAGTCGCTGGCCGGGATGCGGAAGCTGGACACGCTGCACAACATCGAATTCCGACAGGATATCCGCATTGATCCAGCATTTGAAGAGATGCGAAAAGAGGAGCGCTTCACGAAGCTGCTCGACCGCTTCTACGGCGACAAGCCGGGCGGGTGGTGGCGGCGGAAGAAGCCCTGAACGGTTAGAGGAGCGGGTATGAGAAAAGCCGTCTACGCAGGCAGTTTTGACCCGATCACGCTGGGACATCTGGATCTGATCCAGCGGGCCTCTTCCATGTTCGATGAGGTGGTGATCGCCATCGGCCACAACGCGCGGAAGCAGCGGACGCTCCCGCTGGAGACGCGGCTCGATCTGCTGCGGGCGGTGACGGCGGACATCCCGAACGTGTCGGTCGATCACTTCGAGGGGCTGCTCGTCCACTACTGCCAGCGCATCGGGGCGCACACGATCCTGCGGGGGCTCCGGGCGGTCACCGACTTCGAGTTCGAGTTCCAGATCGGGCTGGCGAACAAGGACATGGCCCCGCACATCGAGACCGTCTTCCTGCTGACCGATCCGCGCCACATCTTCATCTCCAGCTCGCTCATCAAGGAGATCGCCTCCAACGGGGGCGACGCCTGGCGCTACCTGCCGGCGCCATCCTGGGCGGCGCTGGCGAAGAACATGGGGCTGCCCGAGCGACACGGGGCCGTACGCGATGGAACCTGACAGCGGGCTCAACAGCTTCCATATCGGCTATCAGCGCCCGATCCGCTCCCGCTACCTCGATCCGGTCGAGCTGATCTGGTACGCGACGGCGCGGCGGCTCGGGCTGCACGTGCGCCGCGATCCCGCCATCTTCTCGATGACCGACGGGACGGGGCTGCTGGCGCTCGGGCCGAAGGACACGCTCGACGCGGACGACTCGGCGGCGCAGATGATCTTCCACGAATTCTGCCACTGGATCACGAACGGGCTGGAGACGTTCGCTGAGCGGGACTGGGGCTTCGCGCTCGACGACGAATTGGACTGGCGCGAGCATGCCTGCCTGCGGCTCCAGGCGACGCTCGCGGGGCGCCACGGGCTGCGGCAGGTGCTGGCGCCGACCAGCCCGTTCCGGGGCTACTACGACCTGATCCCCGCCGATCCGCTGGAGCCGCTGCCGGGGTGGCCGCTGGAGGAGCGGGTGGTGGCGCGGGCGGCGGAGGCCATCGCGCGGGCGGCGGGGCGCCGTGGGGCGGGCCGCTGGAGGCGGCGCTCGCGGCGACGGCGCAGATCCGGGCGGAGGTCGCGCCGTTCCTCAGCGACTACGCCACCGATCTGGAGACGGACGGGCTGCCGAGCCTGTGGACTCACCCTGCTCCTGCGGGCCTGTAGCGATGCCGGTCTACCGCCTCAACACGCGGATCGCGTTCCCGCCGCCAGAATTGTCGGTGGCGGGGGGGCTGCTGGCGGTGGGCGGCGATCTGCGGCCTGAGCGGCTGCTGCTCGCCTACCGGACGGGCATCTTCCCCTGGTACTCCGAGGGCGAGCCGATCTGGTGGCACTCGCCCGATCCGCGCTTCGTTGTCACCCCGGAGGGGCTGCACCTGCCGCGCAGCCTGAAGAAGATCATCCGGCGCGGCGACTACGAGGTGCGCTTCGACACCGCCTTCCCGGAGGTCATCGCGCGCTGCGCCGGGCGCCCGCGACCGGGCCAGGACAGCACCTGGATCACCGGCGACATGCAGCGCGCCTACATCAAGCTCTGGGATCTCGGCGTGGCCCACTCGGCGGAGGCGTGGCAGGGCGGGGCGCTGGTGGGCGGCCTCTACGGCATCTGCCTGGGCGACATCTTCTTCGGCGAGAGCATGTTCGCCGAGGCGCCGGACGCCTCCAAGGTGGCGTTCGCCGTCGTGGCGCGCTGGCTGTTCGGCAGCGGGATCGGCCTCATCGACAGCCAGGTCCGCACCGAGCATGTGGCGCGGTTCGGCGGCGAGGAGTGGCCCCGCCCGCGCTACCTCAAGCGGCTGGCGGAATTGGTGGATCGCCCGGCGCGGCAGGGCCGGTGGGCGCTGGCGCCGGGGGATCCGGCGCTCGATGTCTGAGCGCGGCGGATCGCGCTGCGACGGCGAGGGCGAGCCGGTGGGCGGGCCAGCGGGCGGCGTGGAGCGGGAGGGCAGCGGCGCGGCGGAGGATCTGGCGGGGCGCGGCCTCCGGCGGGATCCCGGCGGGGAAGCTCAGCAGGGCGTGCTCGGCGCGGAGGAGGGCGCGGGCGTGGTCGTAGAAGGACTGCGGCAGATCTGAGCGGAACAGGAGGCGGTTCTCCATCGACTCCGACCAGTTCGCATCCTGGAGGCGGTGTTTTGTGCGCTCATAGAAGACGGTGCCGGGGAGCGGGTAGCTGACCGAGACGCCGATCTCCTCCGGGCGCAGCTCCCGCACCATGCGGACGGTCGCGGCGACGTCCTCCGGGCGCTCGCCGGGGTAGCCGAGCTGCAGGAAGAGGCCGCGCCGGACGCCGGCCTGCCGGAGCAGCCGCGACGCCGTGCGGATCTCCTCGACGGTGCCGTCCTTGTCCATCGCCTTCAGCACGCGGTCGCTGCCGCTCTCGGCGCCCAGCCAGACCTCGACGCAGCCGCTCGCGGCGAGGTCGGCGACGGTGGCGGGGTCCTGGAGCAGATCGGCGCGGTGCTGGCAGCGGAAGCGGAGGGGCGGGCCGGGGGTGGCGGCGAGGATGCGGCGGAATTCGCGGAGCCAGCCGGGGCGGACGGCGAAGATGTCGTCGGTGAACCAGAAGCGGTCGGGCGCGTAGCGGGCCTGGATGTCGCGCAATTCCTGCACCACCGATCCGGGCGACCGCGCCTGGTAGCCGCGCCCCCAGGTCGGCTTGGCGCACCAGTTGCAGCGGTACGGGCAGCCGCGCGCGGTGGAGAAGTTCAATTCCCAGAGCCCGTGGGCGCGGCGCCAGCGGTCGGCATAGGCGCGGAGATCGACGAGATCCCAGGCCGGCGCGGGGAGGCCGTCCAGATCCTTGATGATCGGGCGGCGCGGGATCAGGGCGGGCAGCGGGAGGCCGCGCGCCCAGTCGAGGAGGGCGGGCTCATGCTCGCCGGCGGCGACGTGGTCGGCGCCCGCCTGCAGGTAGAGATCGGGGTGGTCGGTGGCGTCGGGCCCGGCGACGAACACCTCTGTCTCCCGGCCCTGCGCCTTCCCGTACTCCTTCGCCTGCCGGATCATGCTGAGCGCGGCGTCGCGCTGGCGGGTGGTGCACTGCTTCTGGGGGATGGCGTGGGGGTCGGCGATCAGGGCGACGCGGGCGGGGCGGTGGCCGCGCAGCGCCTCGGTGAATGTGGCGGGATCGGGGCAGAAGGCAGGGTCATAGAAGGAAAATTCCAGCCCCTCGCGCCGGAGCAGCCCCGCCGCCACCAGCGTCCCCAGCGGCGGGAACGGCTTGTTGAGCGCGTTCTCCTTCGGATCGAGCGGCAGGTGGTAGCCGTGGGCGAGCAGGATCATGCGCGGAGCCGCGCCCATTGCGGCAGCAGCGCGTAGGGGATCGTCGGCAGCGCGTCGCCGGTCTCCTCGATGCGGAGCGCGGAGATCGTCCCGCCGATCCCCATCGTCATCCTGAGCGAGTCGATCCGCCCCGGCCGGAGGCCCATCCGGCGCGCGGCGGTCGCGTCGACGGCGGGGAGGTTCTCCCCGAACAGCAGGACGCCGTGATCCACCGCCGTCCCCATGATCGGCCCGTCGCCCTCCATGCCGGTGATGCCGTCGACGATGCTGAAGGCGGGCCGGATGATCGACCAGAGATCCACGATGGAGTTGTCGATCCCGGCCCAGTGGAGCCGGTTCTTGGGCCAGCCCACCACCTGCGACGGCACCGTCCCGAACAGGTTCTTCAGCGACAGCGTCGCCCCTGCCCAGTGGTGCGTCTTCAGCTTCGGCATCGACACCACGATGTCCGCCCCCAGCACCTGCCTCGACACCGGCAGCCGCCCCAGCCCGGTAAAGTCGTGCGGCGCCTCCACCTCGGCCCAGTCGTCCACGTTCAGGTCGGTGAAGCGCGCGTAGCGCCCCCGGTGCGTCCCCGCCGCCTGCAGCAGATCGGCCAGCCCCGAATTCCACAGGATCGCGTCGGTGTCCCGGCTGTGCCCCGGCCCCTCTCCGATGGCCACCTCCGCCGCGCCCAGCTGCCGGAACGCCTCCAGCGCCGCGAGGATCAGGCGCGGCTCCGTGTTGACCGGGCGCCCCGCGTGGACCTCGACGAGGTTGGGCTTCAGCAGCACCTTCGCGCCCCGCACCCGCGCCGCGAACGCCGGGAACGCCGCGATCCCCTCCCGCACCCGCCCGACCAGATCCTCAGTGTAGGCGGCGCACCGCAGCCCGTGGACGCGGGCCTCCGGCTGGCGCAGGATCGAGGTGGCGTTGGCGCCGAGGCCGGTGAGGGCGGCGGCCCCTGCGCCGAGGAGGAGGTGGCGGCGGTTCATGGCGCTCCGCTCAGAGAAATATCCCGTCCAGCGCCATCGCGCAGAGCGCCGTCCAGTCCGCGCGCCCCCCGGCGCCCTCCTCCGGGCTGATCCGGGGCAGGAGCCGATCTATAAACGGCGCCGCCTCCCCTCCCCCGGCGCGGCGGGCGAGCGCGGCGAGGGCGAGCGAGGAGAGGCCGGGGCGGGCGAGCGCCAGATCGAGCGCGGCGTCGGCGCGGGCGAGCGCGTCGGGCGGCACGGCGTGACCGGCCTGCCGGGCGGCGATCAGCGCGAGGGTGGCCCAGCCGGTGCTGGCGGGGGCGGAGACGAGCTCCTGGCCCAGCACGCGCGGGTTGCCGTAGTTCCAGCCGCCGTCGGCGCACTGGCGGTCGAGCAGCAGGCGCACCCCGTGAGCGGCGCGGGCCTCCCGGTCGGCGGCGCCGATCCCCGGCAGGGGCGGGCAGCGGCAGAGCGAGAGGACGGCCCAGGCGGTCGGCTCGACCCAGGCCGCCGTCCCCTCGACCCAGCTCCACCCCGGGATGGTGGCGTCGAAGCCCTCGACGTCTTCCACCGGCAGCGAGCGGGACTGCAGGAGCCAGGCGAGGATCGGGGCGCAGATCGCGGGCGCCTGCGCCCCGGCGACGGCGGGCAGCAGCATCAGCCCCCACTGGGGCGGGAGGGCGGCGATCCAGGCGGCGGGGAGCGGCTCCCCGGCGGCGACGGCGAGGACGGTCGGCTCGGGGCGCGGCGCAGCGCCGGGCGTATAGGGGAACGCCCCCTCAGCGGTGCGGCACTGCGCCAGGAAGGCGCGGCAGCGTCCGGCGGCAGCGGGATGAGGGCCTCCGGCGGCCTCAGAGCCCCTGCCGGACACGCCCATCCTGGCTCCAGGTGAGCTGGAGATCGATCAGCGCCTGCTGGGTGGCGGCGACGTCCCAGGTGTTGTAGGGGCGGCGCGGATCGTCTGCTATGTCCTGGGCGGTGAGGGCGGCGGCCTCCTCCATCCAGCCGGTGATGTCCATCGTGTCATAGACATCGAAGCCGTCCGACATCTTCTGCGTGAGGGCGGCCACGCAGGCGGCGTCGTTGATGCAGGCGGCGGAGAGCTGCCCGGCGACGGAGTACCAGACGAAGGAGCTGTCCCAGGTCTCATCGAAGCCCCAGGGCATCGTGTCGAAGCGCCCGCCGTTGTCGGGGTCGACGTAGAGCAGGATGTCGTTGAGGTGGAAGGGGTAGCCGTCCTGCGTCCCCATGACCACGCTCCACGCCCAGAAGTCGAGGTACTGATCGGTGTTGAGGTACGGATCCATGTCGACGAACCAGTCGCCGCTGCCGCCCTGGATCTCGTCCTGGATGGCGAAGAAATTGTCCTGGTTGCCGGTACCTGCCTGGAGATCCCAGTACAGAAAATCGCCGCCCCCGTCGCGGGAGAGGCCGCTGCGGGTGAAGTCGGCGCCGTCAGGCGCGGTGTCCCACAGATCGCCGGAGCCGTCCGCGTAGCGGTGGGGCGCCCAGCGGTCGTCCATCGTCTCGATGTTGGTGTAGAGGCCGAACAGCTCATCGTTGACATAGACGCGGGCGAAGTTGGCCTTCGGCCCGACCATCCCGGCCTCCTCCCAGGCGCGGTAGGCGACGACCTCGCGGATCTGGGAGGCGTCGCCGGTCATGTTGTTGAGCGTGACGCGCTCCAGCGCGCCGTAGCGCTGGCCGGGGTTGAAGCCGTCCAGCTCGATCTTGAACGCGGGTTTTCCCCGGAAGTCCTGGTAGGTGCTGCTGCCCTTCAGGTGGACGCCCGCGCCGTCAAAGCGCACGCCGTTGACCTCGACGTCGCACTCGACCCACTCGCGCCCGTCCTGGTTGAGGTCGTCGATGGCGTCGTCGGTCAGCTCCAGGCGGATCTCCTGGATGACGCCGCGATCAAAGAACTCCTGGTAGAGCCGCTCGTCGTCGGGGTCGGGCGGGTCGGTGTCGGGCGGGTCAGAGTCGTCAGAGGAGTCATCGATCGGCGGGATGGAGTCGAGCGGATCGCTCTCCCGCCAGGAATCGGGCTGAGAGTCGTCCGGCCCGATGCTGGCGGTGTCGGAGTCGGTGACGACAGAGATGGTGGCCGGATCGCATCCGGCGAGCAGCAGCGAAAGCAAGGCGGCTCTCCTGCGCGCTATCGTCGCACCGCTTCGCCCGATTGGCAATGATCTCCCGCACAGAAGACGTGAGGAAGAGGTCAGGAGATTCCCAGCCGGATCGGATAAGCGTGCAGATGCGCATCAACATCCTCGGCGGCGGCCCCGACGGACTCTACCTCGGCACCCTCCTCAAAAAGCAGAACGCTGCCCATGACGTCCGCATCCTGGAGCGGAACCGGCCTGGAGAGACCTTCGGCTTCGGGGTGGTCTTCTCAGATCAGACCCTGGAGAATTTGGAGGCGGCCGACCCGGAGAGCATGGCGGCGATCCGCGCCCGCTTCGCCCGGTGGGAGGACATCGACACCTGGTACAGCCCTGACGCGCCGGGGCAGGCAGGCGCGCGGGCGGGCACATGGACGCGCTCGACGGGGCACGGCTTCTGCGGGCTGGCGCGGGTGGAGCTGCTGAAAATTCTGGAGCGGCGGGCGCGGGAGGTGGGCTGCCGGCTGGAGCAGGAGCGCGAGGTGGCCGATCCGGAGGCGCTGCGCGACGCGGACGTGCTGGTGGGGGCGGACGGGATCAACAGCCGGGTGCGCGCGCGCTACGCTGAGACCTTCCGGCCGGAGATCGATCTGCGGCCCTGCCGGTTCCTGTGGCTCGGCACGACGCTGCCGCTGGCCGCGTTCACCTTCCTGTTCGGGCAGACGGCGCACGGGCTGTTCCAGATCCACGCCTACCCCTACCAGCGCGATCCCGATCCGGCGCTCTCCACGTTCATCGTCGAGTGCCAGGAGGACGTCTGGCAGCGGGCCGGGCTGGGCCGGATGGACGAGCAGCAGACGCTGGACTTTTTGAGCACGCTTTTTGCCCCGCACCTGAAGGGTCACCCGCTGCTGATCCGCAATTCCGGCGGTTGGCGGCGCTTCCCGGTGATCCGCTGCGCGCGGTGGCACCATGAGAACGTGGTGATCCTCGGCGACGCGGCGCACACCGCGCACTTCTCCATCGGCTCCGGGACGAAGCTGGCGATGGAGGACGCGATCCTGCTGGCGAAGGCGCTCGGCAGGGACGGCGGCGTGCCGGAGCGGCTGGCGGCCTACGAGGCGGAGCGGCGCCCGGAGGTGGATCGCATCCAGCATGCCGCCCGCACCAGCATGGAGTGGTTCGAGAACACCGCCCGCTACCTGCACCAGACCCCGGCGCAGTTCAACTTCAACCTGATGACCCGCTCCAAGCGCATCACCTACGACAACCTGCTGATCCGCGACCGGGAGCTGACGGAGCAGGTGACCGCTGAGCTGGGCGCCGCCGGAGCCGCTGTCGGGGCCGCGCCGGTGCCGCCCGCCTTCCTCCCCTTCCGGCTGCGCGGGCTGACGCTGCCGAACCGGATCGTCGTCTCTCCGATGTGCCAGTACCGCGCGGCGGACGGGCTGATCAACGACTGGCACCTCGTCCACCTCGGGAGCCGCGCCGTCGGCGGCGCGGGCCTGATCCTGACCGAGGCCACCGCCGTCTCCCCGGAGGGCCGGATCACGCCGGGCTGCGCGGGGATGTACCGCCTGGAGCACCGCGACGCGTGGCGGCGGGTGGTGGACTTCGTCCACGGGAGCAGCGGCGCGAAGATCGGGCTGCAGCTCGCCCACGCCGGCCGCAAGGGCGCCCGCACCGTGCCGTGGGAGGGCGATCTCCCGCTGCCCCCTGCTGCGGCGTGGGAATTGCTGGCGCCCTCCGCGATCCCGTGGGACGCCGACGCCGCGACGCCGCGCGCGATGGCGGCGGCGGATCTGCTGAAGCTGGAGCAGGATTTTGTCCGGAGCGCGCAGTGGGCGGCGGAGG
>JBEIQZ010000084.1:0-14962 GCA_040376255.1 Alphaproteobacteria bacterium | reverse complement strand
GGAAGCACGAGATAGCGCAGCGCATGAACACGCCGACCCCCGGTTCCCTCGCCGCCTAGCCCAGGCCAACGGGGAGGAACGGGACAGGAAAAAATACGGCCAAGACGGTTGCTCATCCGTCAGCCTCCGGCTGCCACCTTCTCCCCGTGCCGGGGCGAAGGGACGGCATTCTACTTCCCGAACGGCATTCTACTTCCCGATCCGGTATGATACTGGCGGCTACTGGCCGATGATCCGGCTGTAGCTCAGCAGCTGATCGCCGAGGCAGACCTCCGGCATGTCGTCGCAGCCGAGCGAGGTCAGGATCAGGCGCAGATCGACCTGCTCGCCCGCCGCGATCTCCGGTGCGGCCTGCACCTGCATCGCCAGCTCCTGCCGGTCGAGGCCGAAGATACCGTAGAACCAGCCGCCGCCGGGCGCCGGGACGATCACGCCAGGGTGATCCGTCTCGACCAGCACGCCGGGGTAATACATGTAGTCCTCGGCCCGCATGTTCTCCATCATCACATAGACGGTCAGCGATTCGCCGGGCTCCCACAGCCCGTCGCCGTCGGCGTCCTCGCTGCGGGGATCGGAGATGACGATCCAGGGATCGGCGTCGCCGGTGTCTGTGTCGCCGGTGTCGGGGTCGCCGGTGTCTGTGCTGGCGGTCTCTCCGGTGTCAGGGACGGTGGGTCGCGTGCTGTCGATAGACATCAGCGTCGCGTCTCTCCCGAAGTCCAGTACACCGCACCCGATGAGCCACAGCAGCATGCTTCCCTCCCGCGACAAAATAGCACAGCCTGAACTGGATTGTCTCTGCCAGAAATGCCTGTTCTGCGCGTCTCATGATAGGCTGGAGCAGGTCATGCAGGGAGTGGCAGTGGAATCAGGCGGCTGGGTCGGCCGCGAGATTGCGGGCCGGTATCAGGTGGAGCGGCTGGTGGCGCGGGGCGGGATGGCGGTGGTCTATGAGGCCACGGACCGCCAATTGCTGCGCCGGATCGCGCTGAAGGTGCTGATCCCGCCGCCGGTGGAGGGCGGCGACTTCGCTGAGCGCTTCCGCCAGGAGGCGCAGGCGCTCGCCAGCCTCCAGCACCCGAACATCGTCACGATCCACGACTACGGCTCCACCGAGGATGATCGGTGGTTCCTCGCGATGGAGTACATCGAAGGGCTGCGCCTCTCCGACCTGCTGCGGGAGGGGCCGCTCCCGATGGATCGCGCGCTCACGCTGCTCAGCCAGGTCTGTATCGCGCTGCGGTACGCCCACAAGAAGGGCGTCATCCACCGCGATCTCAAGCCCTCCAACCTGCTGATCCAGCGGGCCGAAGACGGCGCCGAGATCGTCAAGGTCGTCGACTTCGGCCTCGTCAAGACCCACGACTCCGACCAGAACCTCAGCCAGGCCGGCCTCGTCATGGGGTCGCCGCACTTCATGGCCCCTGAGCAGGTGCTGAGCCAGGCGACGGACGCCCGCACCGACATCTACGCGGTCGGCGTCCTGCTGTTCCGCTGCCTCACCGGCGCCTTCCCCTTCCACGGCGCGAGCGCCACCGCCACAATGCTCGCCCACGTCAAGCACCCCATCCCCTCCTTCGCCTCCGTCACCGACCTCGACCTCGCCCTGCCCGCCGGGCTCGAAGACATCACCCGCCGCTGCCTCGCCAAGAACCCCGACGATCGCTACCCGGACATGAAGGCGCTGCTCCATGCGCTCGGCCCCTGGACGCGCACCGACTCCCTGGGGACGCTCGGCACCTTCGGCACCTCCAGCCTGCTCCAGCCGATCCGGCTCACCCCCGATCCGCAGATCCGCCGCACCTGGTTCATCGCCGGGACGCTGGCGACGCTGCTGGTCCTCAGCCTCGGCGCCTGGGCGACCTCCCGGCTGTTCGCCGATCCCGTGGCGCCGGTCGCGCCCCCGGCGCCGATGCCGCTGACCGTGGAGGCTCCGGCGCCGCTCACCCTGTCGCCGCCCCCGGCGACGGCTGAGGCGGCGACAGGGACCGCGCCCGCTGATCCCGTCGCGCCTCCCGCCACGCCGAAGCGGGTGAAGACGGCGGAGAAGGCGCCTGCGAAGACGGCGGAGAAGCCGCCTGCCAAGGAGAAGCCGCCGGAGGGCTATATGCCGGTGCCGTTCTGAACGGTCTATGTGCCGGCCTTCCCCCTTTGGGTTAGCTGCCCTCCCTCTGGAGCCAGCATGCGTCCCCCGGCAGCGAACGTCCTGGAATTGATCGGCCAGACCCCCTGTGTCCGCCTGAACAAGGTGAATGCCAACATGGGCGCGCTGTACGCGAAGCTGGAGCACTGGGGCGGGAGCGGCCAGGATCGGATGGCGCTGGCCCTGATCACCTCGATGGAGCAGTCGGGGCGGCTGAAGGCGGGCGGGACGGTGGTGGCGGCGACGACGGGGAACGGGGGGATGGCGCTGGCGATGGTGGCGGCGGTGCGCGGCTACCGGGCGGTGCTGGTGATCACGGACAAGCAGAGCGAGGAGAAGCGCGCGGCGATCCGGGCGTTCGGCGGGCGCATCGTGCTGTGTCCGGCGGACGTGCCGCCGGATGACCCGCGCTCCACCTGGCGGACGGCGGCGAAGATCGCGGAGGAGACGCCGGGGGCTTCGCTGGGGGAGCAGGGGCATGACGCCTCCAACCCGGAGATCCACTACCGCCAGACGGGGCCGGAGATCTGGGAGCAGCTCGGCGGGAAGGTGGACGTGCTGTTCGCCGGGGTGGGGACGGGGGCGTGCATCACCGGGCTGGGGCGGTACCTGAAGGCGCAGAACCCGAAGATCCGGGTGGTGGGGATCGATCCGGTCGGGTCGATGTACTACGACTACTTCCACACCGGGCAGAAGACGACGCCGCATGCCTACAAGCTGGAGGAGCTGGGGCGGGACTACCTGCCGTCGACGGTGGATTTTTCGGCCATCGACGACGTCGTGCGGGTGAACGACCGCGAGTGCTTCCAGACGACCCGGCGGCTGGTGCGTGAGGAGGGGCTGCTGGTCGGCCCGGCGGCGGGGGCGGTGGTGGCGGGGGCGATCAAGTGGCTGCGGCGCAGCGGGAGCCCGGAGATCGTCGCCTGCGCGCTGCTGGCGGACGCGGGCAGCCACTCCTTCTCGCGGGTGTTCAACGACAACTGGATGCGCGAGAACGGCTTTATGGAGCCGGAGGCGTTCCTCGGCACGGTAAAGGAGCTGATCGACAACAAGGGCCGGGGCCGGGAGCTGGTCACCGTGGCCTCCTCGGCGAAGGTGTCGGAGGTGGTGGGGACGCTGAAGCTCCATGGGGTCTCGCAGGTGCCGGTGGTGGACGGCGGGCGCATCGTGGGGATCGTCACCGAGAACCGCATCCTGGAGCGGGCGCTGGCGGGGACGCGCGGCGACAGCACGGTGATGGAGATCGTCGAGCCGAATTACTGCACCGTGGACGAGAGCACGGACGTCGCGGTGCTGACCGAGCTGTTCAAGCGGTTCAAGGTCGCCATCGTGATCGAGGGCTCCCGCCCCTGCGACATCATCACCCGGATCGATCTCATCGACTACATCGCCACCCTCACCGGCGGCAACAGAGAGCGCGTATGAACCCTTCAGATAACAGTTTCTCCGGCACCGGCTTCGGCACCCGCGCCATCCACGCCGGGCAGTCCCCCGATCCCTCCACCGGGGCGGTCATGACCCCGATCTTCCAGGTGTCGACCTACGCCCAGGAGCAGGTCGGCCAGCACAAGGGCTACGACTACTCCCGCAGCGACAACCCGACCCGCACCGCCCTGCAGGGCTGCCTCGCGGCGCTCGAAGGCGCGGACTACGCGCTCTGCTTCGCCTCCGGGCTGGCGGCGACGGACACGCTGGTGCGGACGATCATCCGTCCCGGCGACCGGGTGGTGTGCGGGGACGACGTCTACGGCGGCACCTACCGGCTGTTCGACAAGGTGCTGAGGCACTGGGGGATGCAGACCACCTACGCCGATCTGTCGCGGGTCGCGCCGGAGGAGGCGATCCCGGAGGGGACGAAGCTGGTGTGGCTGGAGAGCCCGACCAACCCGCTGCTGAAGATCACCGACATCCGGCGGGTCGCGGCGCGGGCGAAGGCGGTCGGGGCGAAGGTGGTGGTCGACAACACGTTCGCCTCGCCCTACTTCCAGAACCCGCTGGCGCTCGGCGCGGATTTTGTCGTACACTCGACGACAAAATACCTCAACGGGCACTCGGACGTCGTCGGCGGCGTCGTCATGCTCAACGGCGAGGCCGCATACCAGCAGCTCAAGTTCAACCAGAACGCCATCGGCGCGGTCCCCGGCCCGATGGACAGCTTCCTGACGCTGCGCGGGCTGAAGACACTGCATGTCCGCATGGATCGGCACCAGCAGAACGCGAAGGTGCTTGTCGATTACCTGCTGGCGCACCCGAAGGTGGATCGGGTGTTCTACCCCTTCCACCCCTCGCACCCCGGCTACGCCGTCGCGACATCCCAGATGAGCGGCTTCGGCGGGATGATCAGCTTCGAGCTGAAGGGGACGCTGGATCAGGCGCGCACGTTCGTGGCCGGCACCCGGATCTTCACGCTGGCCGAGAGCCTCGGCGGGGTGGAGTCGCTGATCGAATTGCCCGCCGCCATGACCCACGCCAGCATCGAGCCCGCCAAGCGCAAGGAGATCGGCATCGAGGACGGGCTGATCCGGCTCTCCGCCGGGATCGAGGACGCGGCGGATCTCGTCGCGGATCTGGATCAGGCGTTCCAGAAGATCTGAGGCTGGATCTCCCGCAGCCCGCTCCTGCTGCGCGGCGGATCGTCCTCTGCGCTGCGCCCGGCGTCCCCGCCCTCGGGCCGTCGGGCGCGTCGGCCCACCTCCGGGCGGTGGCGGAGGCGCTCGGAGCGGAGGCGCTGGTGGTGGCGTCGCGGGCGGATCGGCGGGGGGTCGCCGGGGCATGCGCGGTGCCGATCATCGAGGTCGGCGTCCCCGGCTGGCCCTCCTGGCTCGACCGGTTCCGGGATTACACCGAGGTCATCGCGGCGCGGCGCGCGGCGCAGGCGGCGGCGCGGCTGGCGCCGGGGCTGGTGTGGGAGCGCTGGAGCCTGTTCTCGGACGCGGGGCGGCGGCTGCATGCGCGCGGCGTCCCCTGGATCCTGGAGGTCAACGCGCCGCTCTGCCTGGAGCGGGCGCGGTATGAGCGGCTGCGGCGACCGGCGTGGGCCGAAGGCTGGCAGCGGGAGATCCTTCAGGCGGCGCCCCGGATCGTCGCGGTGAGCCGATGGCTCTGCGGCTGGCTGCGCGACGGGATCGGCTGCCGGGGCGATGTCCGGCACCTGCCGAACGGGGTGCGCGCGGCGGCGGGCGACCGGGAGGGGACGCGGGCGCGGCTGGGGATCTCGGATCGGTTCGTGATCGGCTTCGTCGGATCGATGAAGCCCTGGCACGGCGTCGAGCAATTGCCGGCGCTGCTCGACCGCTTCCCCGACGCGGTGGGCCTCTGCGCCGGGGACGGACCGGTCGCGCTCTCCCACCCCCGGCTGATCCGGCTCGGCCACCTGCCGGAGCACCGGCTCCCCGACATTGTCGCGGCGATGGACGTCGGCCTCGCCCCCTACGGCCCCGACGCGCCCCCGTGGTTCTGCCCGCTGAAGATCCTCGACTACCGCGCCCAGGGGACGCCGGTCGTCGCCCCCGACCTCGGCGACTGCCGCCTGCTCGTCGGGGAGGGCGGCACGATCACCGGCGACTGGGCCGCCGGGATCGATCACTGGCGGGGGCGCCCGCGCCCGGCGCCGATGATCCGGGGTTGGGATCGGGTGGTGGCGGAGGGGCTGGCAGAATAGAGAGATCCGGAGGGCAGAATGCAGACTATTTTGGAGACATTCAAGGCAGCAGGGGCGTTCTCCTTTCTGCAGCTCTTCGGCATGTTCCTGAGCCTGATCTGGTGCCTCGTGCCTGCGGTGCTGCTCGGGATGCGATGGAAGGTGCCGCCGCTGGTGTCGACGCTGCCGCTCTTCCTGTTCCCGCTGGTGGCGTCGATGGGCGCTTCCTGGTCGTGGTCGAACCTCCAGAGCGCCTCGCGCGCCGCCCCGGAGGAGCGGGCCATGGCGATCTCCTATGGGATGGCGCAGACGCTCGCCCACCCGGAATTGCTGCTGCTCGCCATCCCCGCCAGCATGATCCTCGGCGTCGGCGGCCTGATCGCCGGGTTCCGCCCGCCCCGCGCATGGCTCGCGCCCGCCGGGGTTTTTCTCAGCGGCGGCCTGCTCGCCTGCCTGCCGATGATCGGCGCGCTCAGCCTGCTCGCGGACGTCCACCTCGCCGGGCTCTCCACCTGGGAGAGCGTCCCCCTCGCGCTGCTCCGCACCGTCCTCTACCTCGCCGGGCTCATCCCCCTCACGCTCTCCGCCGCCAACGCCCACCCCCACGGGAACGGCCCCGAGGGCGGCACCACCGCCGCCATCGCCTGGATCGGCTTCGTCGGCGCGGTCGAGCTCTCCACCGGCGCGATCCACTGGGGCGGGCTGTTCTCCATGCTCGCCGCCCTGCCTGACGAAAAACGCGCCGCTACCCTCCGCACCATCATCACTGTCGCCAGCACGCAGGTCACCTTCCGCTGGTTCGCCCTCCTGCTCGCGGGCGTGCCTGCCCTGATGAGCGTCCTCCGCGAAGGCCCCGAACTCACCGAGAAAGAGATCCTCACCAGCAGCGTCAACCCCTCCCCCTGGCGCACGCTGGGCCGCTTCCTCGCCCTCGGCGTCTGGCTGGCGTGGATGCTCGCGCTCTGGAGCTGCACGCCCGTCCCTGCGCTGGAGCTGGCGCTGAAGCTGATGCGATAGCGCCTGTGGGATGGAGCATGGACTGGACCGAGATCCTCGGCACCCTCACCGGACTCTGGTGCGTCTGGCTGCTCTGGCGCCAGAGCATCTGGAACTGGCCGGTCGGCCTTCTCAACAACGCCTTCTTTTTTGTCCTGTTCTGGCAGGCGGGCCTGTTCGCTGACGCCACCCTCCAGATCGTCTTCGCCCTGCTCGGCCTCTGGGGCTGGTGGGCGTGGCGGCGCGGCGCCCTCAACACCGACTGCCCGCCGGGCCGCCTCAACGCCCGCAAGGCCGCCGCCCTCGCCATGCTCCTCCCCGCCCTGACCGCCGTGATCGCCCTGTTCCTCCGCCGCTTCAGCGAGAGCACCGTCCCGGTCTGGGACGCCTGGGTGACCGCCCTCTCGCTCGGCGCGGTCTGGATGCAGGGCCGCAAGTACCTGGAGAACTGGCTGCTCTGGATCGTCGTGGACGTCTTCTCCATCGGCCTCTACGTCTACAAAGGCCTCCACCTCACCGCCGCCCTCTACCTGCTGTTCATCGGCCTCTGCGTCGCCGGATACCGGGACTGGCGGCGACAGATCCCATGATCGGATTAATCGTCGGCAAATTCTACCCGCCCCACGCCGGTCACCACCACCTGATCGAGACCGGCCTCGCCCATTGCGGCACCCTCCACGTCCTCGTCGGCGACAACCCCGCCGAGGCCATCCCCGCCCGCGACCGCGCCGACTGGCTCCGCGAGATCCACCCCGCCGCCCGCGTCCACCTCGTCCACGACCGCTACCCCGAGGCCCCCGGCCCCTGGGCTGACGCCGCCCGGCGCATCCTCGGCCGCGCCCCCGACGTCGTCTTCACCTCTGAGGACTACGGCGCCCCCTTCGCCGCCGCCCTCGGCTGCCGCCACCACCCCGTCGATCCCGCCCGCAGCCGCTTCCCCGTCTCAGGCACGCAGGTGCGCCACGACCCGCTCGCCGCCTGGGAATTCCTCCGCCCACCCGTCCGCGCCGCCCTCGCCCGCCGCGTCGTCCTCATCGGCGCCGAGTCCACCGGCAAGACCGCCCTCGCCGCCCGCCTCGCCGCCCGCTTCCAGACCACCTGGATCCCGGAGTACGGCCGCACCTACGCTGAAGCCCTGCCCGATCTGTTCTCCCACCCCTGGCAGCGCCACGACTTCGAGCGCATCGCCGCCGGTCAGCTTGAGCTCCAGGACGCCGGGCTCCGCTCCTGCGACCGGCTCCTCATCGAAGACACCGACACCCTCGCCACCGCCGTCTGGCAGGAGCGCTACACCGGAAACTTTCACCATGGCCTCATGCGCCGCCTCCGGCTCCCGCACCTCTACCTGCTCTGCACACCCGACACCCCCTTCGTCCAGGACGGAACCCGCGACGGGGAGCAGATCCGGGGGTGGATGGATCGGCGGTTCGTCGAGGTGCTGGAGGGGGCGGGGGCGGCGTGGGCGCGGATCAGCGGGGGCTGGGAGGAGCGGTGGGAGCGGGCGCAGGGGGCGGTGGAGGAGGAGATGGGGAGGAGGAGGGAGATCGGGTGAGGCGGAGGGACGGGGACATGCCGGAAGGCAAACCGCCTTTCGCCTAAAACCGGACCTGAAGATCGATCATGAAGTGATACCCCAGCGCCACCGCCGCCACCGACCCCTCCTCCGTCTCGTCCCCTTTAAGCTGGGAGATCAATTCAAACCCCTGCACGAACCCGATCCCCGCGTTGGGCGACCAGTCCCACTGGAACCCCGGCCCGGTTCTTAGCCCGAGATCGCCCTGCGCCCCGGTGAGGATGAATTGGGTCGACGCGAAGGGCTTGGCGCGGCGTTCGGGCTGGAAGTAGACGCGCGATCCGAAGGCGAGCTGCCAGGTGTAGCTGCCCTGCTCGGTGCCCATGGGGCTCAGGATGAAGTTGATCTCGGGCTCGACGCTGCCGCCGAAGCTGCGGGAGACGGAGAGCGAGAGGTCGGGGCCGTAGCGGAGGCCGGCGTTGGAGTCAGCGAGGCGCACGCCGAGCTCGAGGCCCAGACCGGCGCGGAGGCCCCACTGGCCCTGGTGGGGGAAGCCGGGGTGGAGCTCGCGGGTGACGGACTCGACCTCGGCGCGCGGGATGACGATCTCGCTGTTGTCGTCGAGCCGGATGCGGTAGAACTCGCCCTTCTCGATGAGCTTGCCGCGCCAGCGGGTGCCGTCGCGGGTGGTGATCACGTCCTCGTAGCGCAATTCGGCGCGCTTGGAGAGGGTGGGGGGCTTCTTCGCGGCTTCGGCGTCGGGGAGCAGCGAGAGGGCGATCAGCAGGCCGAGCAAACTAGCTCCGGATGACGAGGGTGTAGGTGGTGGAGCAGGAGTTTGCGGGCCAGGTCATCGCGTGGACGTTGACGGCCCAGGTCTCCTCACCGTCTTCGAGCCAGTCGCCGGAGTACTGGACGGTGAGGGTGCCGCTGCCGGAGTCGGAGTCGACGACCACGTTGTCCTCCATGTTCCACAGCTCGACGATGTAGTTGCCGCCGTTGGGGAGGCCGTAGACGGTGACATTGATATCGACGTTGTCGATGATGAAGATGTCGCCGGTCTCCCAGCGGTACCAGTCCTCGTCGTCGTCCTCGTGGATGGTGAGGCCGGCGAGGTTGACGGTCTGGTTGCTCCACAGGCTGTCGCCGACCGCGCCGAAGTCGTAGGCGGTACCGCTGGTGTCGTTGGGCTCGAAGGAGTCCCAGGAGTTGTCGTTGATGTAGCCGTTGCAGTCGTTGTCCGAGTCGTCGCAGATCTCGACCATCGCGGGGTTGGCGAGCGGGTTGTCGTCCTCGCAGTCGCCCTGGTTCTCGGAGTAGCCGTCGCCGTCGTCATCGCGGGAGAGGGGGTCATCGACGTTGACGATGACGCTCTCCCGGCTCACCTTGCCGTCCGTGTCGCTGACGCTCAGGGTGATGGTGTGGGTCCCGGCGGTCAGGAAGGCGGAGAAGGTGGTGTCGCCGCTGGAGTCGGCGGGGTTGGCGGAGAGCGTGCCCATCTGGTCGCTCGACCACTCGACGGTGAGGTTCTCGATGGGGGTGAGATCGTCGCCGACGAGGCCCTGGAAGTTGACAGCCTGGACGGTGTCGACGGTGGCGTTGTTGCGGGGCGCCTGGATGGTGACGGTGGGCGCGCCGCCGTCGACCATCTCGAAGGCGGTGGTGACCTCAGCGATGTGGTTGTCGGAGTCGACGGCGGTGAGCGTGAGGCTGTGGGCGCCGAGGCTGAAGTCCCACGGGACGGAGATGTTCCCGGTGACGGTGGGGCTGCCGGAGAAGATCAGGCCGTCAGGGACGTCCAGGATCTCGACGACGAGCGCGTCGGGGCGGTCGATGTCGTCCGCGATGGTGGCGAGGACGTTCTGCACCTGAGTCGAGAGCAGCACCGCGCCCTCGGTCGGGTTGAGCATGGTGATGGTGGGCGCGCCGACCGTCGTGTTGCCCTGGCCGACGGTGATGCCGATGCTGGCGGAGGCGCTGACGTCGTCCTGATCGGTGACGGTGAGCGTGATGGCGTGCTGGCCGCCGGTCAGCGCGTTGGTGGCGTAGTAGACGGTGCCGTCGCTGTCGGGCGGGGCGCTGTCCAGCTCGCCGTCGATGTTGCTCTCCCACAGCACCTTCAGATCGGGCGCACCGGTCTGGGCGTCATCGACCTGCGCGATGAACTCGATCAGGCTCTCCGGCTCCAGGATGTCGCCGTCCACCGGGGCGATGAACGTCACGGTCGGCGGCGAGTTGAAGTACTTGACGTCGCCGGTGGAGCAGGCGGCGAGCATTGCCAGGATGGACAGCGGCAGGAGCCGGATCGGGAGCGTGGAGGCGCGCATGGCACAAGTATAGCGCACTTCTTGCGGCGCGGGGCGACCCGGCGATATCACTGCGCCACGGCTTCAACCTCCGGACTGCAGGCTCTGGACGAACCGCCGGACGCCCTCCTCCATCCCGATCTGCGGCGCGTAGCCGAGCCACGCGCGGGCCAGCGCGAGATCGGCCTGCGTCTCAGGCACGTCGCCCGGCTGATCGGGGAGGTGGCGCAGGCGCGGGGAGCGGCCGATGACGCGCCCGCAGAGGTCGATGAGGGCGGCGAGCCGGATCGGCTGGCCCCCGGCGATGTTGACGACCCGGAAGCCCTGCGCCCGGTCGAGCGCGGCGACGAGGCCGGTGACCGCGTCGTCGACGAAGGTGTAGTCCCGCAGCGAGGAGCCGTCGCCGTAGACCTCGATGGGCCGGTCGCGCAGGATCGCCTGACAGAATTTCTGGATCGCCATGTTCGGGCGCTGCCGGGGGCCGTAGACGGTGAACAGGCGCGCGACGCTTATATCAGGGCGGGTGTCCGTTCCCCCGAGCGAGGCCGCGTAGCAGAACGCCTCCATCGCCGCCTTCGACGCCGCGTAGGGGCTCTCAGGCCGCTGGATGGCGTCCTGCTCCGAGAACCGCGCCCCGACCCGCGCCCCGTAGACCGACGAGGACGACGCCACCAGCACCCGCCGCACCCCCGCCGCCGCCGCCGCCTGCAGCACCGCCACCGTCCCCCCGACGTTCACCGAGGCGTAGAGCGCCGGATCGCGCAGCGAGTCCCGCACGCCCGCCCGCGCGGCGAGGTGGGCGACGGCGTCTATCTTGTCGAAGGCGCGACGCAGGATCCCCGGGTCGCGGATATCGCCGCAGAGGAACTCGTCTTCGGGGTTGATGTTCTGTAGCTTCAGCGCCGGATCATAGGCGTCGTCAAGGCAGTCCAGCACCCGCACGCGGTCACCCCGCGCCCGCAGCCGGTCGCACAGGTGGGAGCCGACGAACCCGGCCCCGCCGGTCACGAGGACGCGCATCCGGCCCTACTCCAGCGTCCGGAACCGCTCGTACAGCTCCGTCTGCCGGCTGGTGAGCGGCACCGGCTGACCCTGGAACCAGAGGCCGGTGGTGGCGGTGCGCGGCTGGAGCGGGTCGCCGTCGGACTGGACGAAGGTGGCCTCGAAGCCCGCCCTGATCTGGCCGACCTGGAGATCCCAGAAGCCGGGGCCGTTGCCGCATGCGGCGGCGACGGCGGCCTCGCGCGGCAGCCCGTAGGCGACCGCGATCCCGGCGAGCAGGGGCGCCTGCCGCAGGTTGTGGACGGAGCCGTCGCGGAACCCGAAGCGCACGCCCGCCTTGTGGAGCAGCGCGGCGTTCCCGCAGGTGGCGTAGAGGCTGTCGAAGCCCCCCGGCTGGGCGTTCACCGGGCCGAGCAGCAACGGCACCTGCGCGGCGGCGAGCGCGTCGGCGACGAGGTGGGCCTCGGTGCCGCCGATGATGATCGCGTCGAGGTCGTACTGCTGGATCAGCTCCAGCGCGATCAGCAGGTCGCTCGCCCGATCCGCGACGATCAGCGCCTTCAGCTTGCGCCGCAGCAGCGCGTGGATCGCCCGCTTGAAGCCCGTCTCGCCGGTGTCGTCGCCGGGCGCCTCAGCCTCCTCAGGATCGGTGCCGCGATCCCGGCGCTTTGTGGCCCGCCGCTCAGCCCGCTCCTCCTTATGGCTCGGCTCCGGGGGGCGGTTGCTGTCGAAGCAGTCGCGCAGGGTGGCCGCCACGCCCATGCGCGAGGTGACGCCGCTGCCCTTCCCGCCGCCGCCCAGGTACATGCAGAGGCCCGCCGGGGCCAGCACCGTCGCCGCCTCCGCCGTGTCGCCCGCCGTCCGCATCCACGCCGCCTGCCCCGCGATGGGCCGCCCGCCCGCCGGGAGCAGCAGGTTGCCGACGACGCCGCCGAGGCGGGTGACCGGGATCACCTGGGATCGCGGGTTGTAGGCGTCCCACACCCGCACCTGCGGCACCAGCCGCTCCATCGCCTCGGACTCGTCGTGGGTGCCGGCCTCCAGATCGACCTCCCACAGCCCCAGCGGCGACCCGCCGTTCCACAGCCCCGGCCAGAGCGTCGCGCCCTTCAGATCGGTGCCGCCCGTCACCGACGGGCCGACCTCGACGATGCTCCCGGCCTCCACCCGCACGCCGCCCGCGACCTCGCTGCCGTCCCCGACCAGGATGCGGGCGTTCGACAAGCTGAACGACAGCGGCGGCTCAGCCCGCAGGGCGCGCGGCACGAGGCCGAGGCCGAGGCCGAGGCCCAGCCCGAGTCCCGACAGCAATCTGCGGCGTGAGAGGAGATCAGCGGATTCCATCGGGCTCCCCCTCGACGCTGCGATCATAGACCAGCGCGCCGTCCACCCAGGTCTTCTGGACGAGCGTGTACACGTCCATCGGGTGCCGCGAGAACAGCGCCAGATCGGCGTCCTTCCCCGGCTCGATGCTGCCGACCCGCGCCTCCACCCCCAGCAGCCGCGCCGGATCGAGCGTGATCGCCTCCAGCGCGTCCTGCTCGGTCATCCCGTAGCGCACCATCTTGCCCGCCTCCAGGTAGAGCCGCTGCACCGTGTCCGGCGAGTCCGAGTGGAGCGCCACCGGGACGCCCGCCGAAGAGGTCAGCGTGGCATTCCACGGGATGCCGTCCCAGGACTCCAGCTTGAACCCCCACCAGTCCGGCCATGTGGCGATGCCGGTGCCGTGCGCCGCGATGACGTCGCGCACCTTGTACGCCTCCAGCGCGTGGTGGAGCGTGGTGACCTTGAAGCCGAAGGCGTCGGCGATCCGGTAGAAGCTCAGGATGTCATTGCTGCGGTAGCAGTGGAGGTTTACGCGGATCTTGTCGTCGAGGACGTCGAGCAGGACGTCGAGATCCTCGTCGCGGGGGCCGCCCTTCGCCCGGACGGCGCGGTACTCGACGGCCTTCTGGAAGATGTCGCGGAAGGCGGCGAACTCGCCCATGCGGGTCTGGAGCTGCGCGGCGTTGTCCTGTTCGTCCTGGTAGACCCGCTTCGGGTTCTCCCCGACCGCCATCTTGATGCCGACCGGCGCGCCCTCGAACAGCATCGGGGCGAGGGTGCGGGCATGCCGCAGCTTCACGATGGCCGAGCGCCCGCCGATCAGGTTGGCCGAGCCGGGGAGCGCCTGGATGGTGGTGACGCCGCCCGCCCGCGCCCGCTGGAGCGCCGGATCTTCGGGGTCGAAGCTGTCTCCGGCCCAGGCGCGCGGGGTGAAGGGTTCGACCGCCTCGTTCCCATCATCGTTGCCGTTGCCGCCGGGCCACGGGTACACGCCCATGTGCGAGTGGACGTCGATGATCCCGGGCATCAGCCAGCCGCCGCCCGCGTCAACAGTGGGCGTCCCCGGCGGGATTGTGATGGAGGCCGCAGGGCCGACCGCCACGATTCGCCCGTCGCGGATCAGCACCGCGCCGTCCGGGATGGCAGGGCCGCTGACCGGCAGGATCGTCGCGTGGAGAATGGCCAGAGTCACAGCCAGCATCCTGCCTCTCTATCTGCTGCGGAACGTCCTCGCCAGTATGCATACAGCCAGATAGAGTCCCGCTGTGCCGGATCCCGCCGCCGATCTCCCCCGCCTCCTGCGCCTGCTGAAGATCAGCCTCGGCGTCAACATCGGCATGGTCGCGGTGAACGCGGGCGTGCTGTACGCGCTGCTGATCTTCGTCGTCAACGAGCCCGCCGACGTCGACGGCGTGGTGCCGCAGGAGACGGAGGCCCAGGACGGCGACGCGCAGGAGAAGGGCGATCCCCGCGAGGAGATGCGCCTGTTCTTCAACCGCACCAGCAGCCTGCTCGACCGGGCGGCCCGCAAGCACGGCGGCAACCCGCTCGACGTGCTGCCTGCCCGCGATGCCATCGAGCGCGCCGTCGAGACGCGCACCATCCACTCCGACGAGAGCCAGGAGGTGATGCAGAAGCTCCGAGAAGGCTTCGATTATTACAACCTCGACTGGCCCACCGTCATCCCTGAGCGGTAGCGCCACCGGAGGAGCGAATGCCACCCCGCCCGCTCGCGCTCCAGGTCGAGGACGGCGCCCGCCTGTTCCACGGGCGCAGCCCCGCGCTGATCGTCGACGGTATTGGAGCATGCGCGCTGCAGGACGACGGCCTCCCCCCCGACGCCTTCGCCTCGGACGGCATCTGGAGCGGCCTGATCACCGTCGATCCCGCGCTGCCGCTCTCCCTGTCGCTCACCGCCGATCACCTCCCCGCGCCCCTGCCGCTGCCCGCGCCGGTCACGCTCGATCCGGCGCAGCCCTCCCTGTCGCTGATGCTCCGCTACACCGGCAGCGCCCTGCAGCGCGCCGACGGGACCG
>JBEIQZ010000270.1:0-8108 GCA_040376255.1 Alphaproteobacteria bacterium | reverse complement strand
GTCCCGGTGCTGCCGGTGGAGCGGGCGCCGAAGAACAGGCCCATCACGCCGATGGAGTCCTGCTCATAGATCGAGGTGGTGACCCAGTCCGCGTAGCCGTCACCGTTGACGTCCCCGACCACGCGGGTCGTCCAGCCGAGCTCCTGCAATTCGTCGTCGCCGTAGATGAAGCGGTCGCCGTCGCTGAGGTAGCCGGTGCCGGACCAGCGGCTCCCGCTGTTGAGGAAGACCGCCGCCACCCCGGCGAGCCGCCCGAAGTCCGACGAGCCCGCCGCGCTCACCAGCAGATCGGGGAGGCCGTCCCCGTTGATGTCGCCCGCCGAGGCCCGCACCCCGAGGTTGTCGTTGAGATCGCCGAGCAGCCGCCAGTCCACCACGGTGTTGATGTCCTGATCCTGTCCCGGGACACCGCCCCCATACATGAGGAGCACGACCCCCGACTCCTGCCCGTTGGCGTCCGCGTCCGCCGCCCCGACCAGCAGCTCGGAGAGGCCGTCACCGTCCAGATCGCCGGGCGCCGCCATCGCGCGGTAGCCGCCGAGCGCGCCGCCGCCCCACGAAGAATTCCAGCTCGACCGCGCGTTCCCGGTGTCGATATGCCCCACCAGATCGCTGCCGGAGAACAGGTAGAGGGCGCCCGCCCCGCCGTTCTCGCCGCTGGCACCGACGAACAATTCCGAGAGTCCGTCCCCGTCCGTGTCCCCGACGATCGCCAGCGTCTTGCCGAATTGCCCGTCCGCGACGAGCCCGTCGATGGTGATCGCAGCGGTTGAGGCGCCCACCTGATCCTGCCAGGTCCGCCCGATCACCGCCTCGATCCCGACCACCGCCGCGCTCCCGCCCGCCGAGTCGGTCGCGGTCACCTCGCAGCGCCACACCTCGTCCCGGTGGGTGAGATCGGCGGAGAGGTCGGCGCCGGTCAGCCCGGTCGGCTGCCCGTCGCGGTACCAGGCGTATCCATAGGTGATGAGCTGGCCTGCGTCGGGATCGGCGGCCGGGGTGAGGATGCCGCAGGTGATGTCATCGGTATCGACCGGTTCGGCAGGAGCGAAGGCGAGGGCAGGCGGCTGCGGCGGCTCATTGCCGATGGTGATCGCCGGGGAGGCCTGCCGGCTGCTGCCCTGCCCGTCGCTGGCGGTGACCTCACAGTAGACCGGGACGCCCCATGTCGCGATCCCGGCAGGGAGGATCTGCGCAGTCTGTCCCGCGTCCGCCCCGTCCACCCACCAGGTATAGCTGTAGCTGATGGCCTCCCCCTCAGGATCGGTGGCGGAGGCGACGCAGGTGAGATCGGTGAGGACGGTGGCAGGATCAGGCTGGACGATCACGGTGTCGATGGCGGGCGAGCCGTTGCCGACCGTCACCTCGGCCACCGCATGCGCGCTCTGGACCTGCCCGTCCTCTGTCCAGTATTCGACGCGCCAGTGCTGGTTCTGCTCGACCCGATCCCCGGAGATCGTGAGGACATCGTCGCCCTCCGGCTGCCCGTCGCGGCTCCAGCGGGTGTGGATCGAGAGCGGATCGCCGTCCGGATCGGCGCTCGCGACGTCCACGACGACCGTCAGCGCCTCACCGGTCTGCGGCAGCGCGGGGTCGATGTGGACGATCGGGGTGGTGGGCGCGTTGTTCTGGGCGCCGGGGGGATCGACGCGGACGCTGACCTCGATGGAGCCGGTCGCCCCCTCGCCGTCGGTGGCGGAGAGGCTCAGGGTGTGCGTCCCTTCTGCGAGCCGGATGACGGTCGAGAAGATCCCCTCTGCTGAGGGTTCAGGCGCGGGCAGCACGCCGTTGATGCTGCTCTCCAGGCGGAGGATCAGGGCGTCCGCCGGATCATTGTCGTCCGCGACGAAGCCGGAGAGCGGGATGTCGTCTCCCGCCTGGTAGACCTCCCCGTCGCTGGGCCGATCCAGCGTCAGCACCGGCGCGGCGTTCTCGCGCTCCTCTGAGGAGTCATCCGGCTTCGTGTCTCCATCCGGGCCGTTACAGCCCGCGAGCAGCGCTCCCCCCCACAGCACGACCCGCACACCGCTCCACATCGGCAACTGTAGACGCATGCCGCCCTCCACGCGCTCCTACTGTATCCTGGTTCCTCCCTGAGCGCCGCTGTAGACCGGGCGGCGCCGCTGTCACCCCAGCCGCTGCTTCGCCTCCGCCAGCCAGGGGCTGCGCCGGGCGGCCTTCGCGACGAACCGCTCCAGGAAGGGCCGGGCCTCTGCGCCCCGCCCGAGCGCCGCCAGCGCCTCCGCCAGCCACCAGGCGGTGTCCACCGGCGCCCGCTTCGCGTCGACCGCCCCCTGCAGCACCTCCAGCGCCTCCGCCGCCCGGCCCTGCTTCAGCAGGACGCGCCCCCGGATGCGCCCGCCCACCGCCCCCTCCGGCCAGCAGGCCTCCAGCGACCCGGCCCACGCCGCCAGCGCCTCCGGCGACCCGGCAGGCGACCCCGGCCCGAACCGCTCCAGCCCAGCGTCAGCGAACTCCAGCGCCTCCTCCGGCTCAGCCGGGTAGAAGGTCTGCGCGCCGATCTGGAGCACCGCCCCTGGCGAGTCCCACCCGCGCTCTTTCAGGTACATCCTCCGGATCGGCAGGGTGATCGGCTCGCGACGCCCGTCTGCGCCTCCCCGCTCCTGCCCGATCACCGCGATCACCGCCCCGCGCCGCTCAGGGCTCAGCTCCCCGGCGTCCCGGCCCGCCTCCGCCCACAGCCCCGTCACCGGCCCGGCTCCCGCAGCCGCGCGATCGCCTCCTCCATCACCTCCACCAGCCGCCCGGTGAGCTGGGGGAGGAGCGCCTCCGCCTCGGCGAGCGCCGATGTCCAGCCGAGCGCCGCGCACAGCGCCGCCAGATCCACGCGCGTCTCCGGCTTGATCCGCGCGTCCCCCACCAGCGACGCGCCCTGCCGCTCCAATTCCGCGTCCCCGTTGTGCTGCCCCTGCTGCGCCCGCCGAAGCAGCCCGACCCCCGCCCCCACCCGCACGTCCACGCGCGGATCGCGCATCCCGCCGAGGATCCGGCTCATGCCGGGGCGGGTGTTGATCTCGCCCGCCACCTGAAAAAGCCCCGGGTTCAGCCCC
The DNA here is from genome assembly GCA_040376255.1 of Alphaproteobacteria bacterium. Classification (GTDB taxonomy): domain Bacteria; phylum Myxococcota_A; class UBA796; order UBA796; family SXON01; genus JBEIQZ01. The sequence continues at coordinate 5,037 of JBEIQZ010000270.1, read as the reverse complement.
GGCTCAGAGAACATCACCGGGCGGAACAGCGCGTCCCGCTCCGCTGCCGGGATCGCTGACGGCGACCGGTGCCGCGAGAGGATGTCCGCCGCCGCGCCCGCCGCATGCAGCCGCACCCCCGTCGATGGATCCTCCACCGCCAGCCGCACCAGCACCGGCAGATGCTCCCGGCCCCCGCTCTCCGCCAGATCCCGCGCCCCCGCTGAGCGGGTCGGGATGTCAGGCGCCGCGAGCGCGCGCACCGGATCAGTCGTCTCTGCCATCATGCCTCCAGGGTCGAGCGTCTCCCTTATCCGGCAGGCCCGCCCGCTGTGAAGCCGCAGCCCCCCCGATGCGTTAACGGGCTGCCCCCGGAGCCATGATGTTTCCGTCCCTGCCCCTCCTCCTCACGCTCCTCTCCCTGCTCGGCTGCGCCCCTGACGTGATCGGGATGTACGCCGACGAGCGCGCTGCGGCGCTCCTCACCAGCACCGGCGTCCCCTCCGGCTGGCAGCCCGACGCGCGGCTCCGGATCTCTCCTGACGCGCTCACCGCCGCGATCAGCACCGCCCTGAAGAGCAGCGTATCGGGCGATCTCCCGGCCACCAGCGTCAGCCTCCCGCTCGGCCAGTCCGCCCAGATGCAGCCCAGCCTCACCCTCGACAAGGCCACCATCTCGCCCACCGACGTCTGCTCGCCCTGCCTGGAATTCGACGGGAACCTGCTCGGCAAGGTGCGCTGGAACATCTCCAGCCTGACCGGCTCCTTCCCGTTCGAGGTCGCCGCCTCCGGCATCCTCGCCATCGAGGTCGAGAACGGAAAGCCGGACAGCACCGGCAAGAGCCCCAAGACCATCCGGGCGCGCCTGACTGAGATCCGGTCGATCAAGGTGCGCGTTATGGAGATCAGCGGGCTCGGCGTGAACCCCTCCTCCACCCTGGAAAAGTCCATCCAGAACGTGCTGCTCCAGCGGCTCCAGCCGATCAAGCTCACCACGCTCGACACCGGCTCGCTGCTCGTGCTCGACCTGCGCCTCGCCACCTCCAGCGCCGGCCTCTCCGTCGACCTCCTCACCGACGTCCCCACCGGCGCCGCGCTCCCCGCGCTGCCCGCCCAGGCCTCCGACGTCGAGATCGCGATCTCCGAGGCCAGCCTGCTCGGCCTCGCCCGCCGCGCCGCCTTCACCCAGGGCCCCGTCTCGATGGACGTCGCGCTCGACCCCCGCGCGATCATGTTCAGCGGCGACCGCTTCACCATGCAGCTCCGCCTCTGGCGGCTCATCGGCAAGGGCTGGTGGCGCGACTACACCGTGACCGGCAAGGTGCGCGTCGAGAACGGCCAGATCAAGCTCGTGCCGGAGAAGGTGACCGAGGGCGAGAAAAGCCCCGGCGCCGGGTTCGTCGATCCCATGGCCGCCCTGTTCGAAGGCACCATCCTCTCTACAATCGAGAAGGGCATGCGCCAGTCCCTCCCCGCCACCCACAGCGAGAAGCTCGGCGGCGGCGTCCGGCTCGCCTCCGAGCTGACCAGCGTGGAGGGCAGCGGCGGCGCCCTGATCGCCCGCGCCCGGATCGCGGTGCTCCAGGGAACCGGGCGGAACTGAGCGGTGGGCGTCGGCGCGCGCGCAGGCGCGACCTCCCGGCTGCTGACCGGGCTGCTGCTCGCCGGAGCGCTGCTCGGGCTGGCAGAGGCCGCCGCCCGGCTCTACCCGCCGCCCGATCCGCTGCTGCCGATGGCCGGGCCGTCCGACGACGCCGATCCGGGAATCCTCCTGCGCGGCAGCCCGTGGCTGCTCTGGGAGCTCCAGCCCGGCACCCACCGCGAAAAAGGCCACACCGTCGCCGTCAACCGGCTCGGCATGCGCGACGCGGATCGCGGAGCAAAAACCCGGCCCCGCATGCTCGTGGTCGGGGACTCCTCCGTCTACGGCTTCGGCGTCGCCGACACCGAGCACTTCCCCGCCGTGCTGGAGCAGGGCGCCCCCGCCGACTTCATAAACGCCGCCGTCCCCGGCTACTCCTCGCTCCAGGCCCTCAACCTCCTCCAGCTCCGGGGCCTGTCCCTCGCGCCGGATGTCCTCCTCGTCGGAACCCTCTGGTCAGACAACAACTTCGACAGCTTCCACGACGAAGCGCTGCTGGCCGCCTGGTCGGGCTGGGCGTCCAGCCAGGAGCGCTCCCCGCTCGGTACAGCGCGCGGCTGGCTCCAGAACAGCCTGCTGTTCCGCTGGCTCGACTGGCACCTCCGGGTCGCCCCCCAGGGCGAACGCGCGAAAAAGACCGGGTGGATCGTCGGAGACGAGGACGCCCGCATCGGCAGCCGCCGCGTCCCCATCGCCCGCTACGCCGCCGCCCTCGACCGCATGGCCGCCCTCATGCAAGGCCGCGCCCTCTTCCTCATCCTCCCCAACCGCGAAGACCTCGCCCCCCCGCGCCCCCACGCCTGGAACCCCTACCGCGAGACAATGCGCCGCGTCGCCGCCCGCTGGGGCGCCCCCGTCATCGACGGCCCCGCCGCCTTCATCGCCTCAGGCCGCAGCCCCGACGCCCTGTTCCTCGACGCCATGCACCCCACCCGCGCCGGTCACCGCCTCCTCGCCGCCGCCGCAGCCAGCGCCCTCCACGACAAACACTGGCCCGATCAGCCCTGGCCCACCGCCACCCCCTCCGGCGACCTCACCCCCCCGCCCGACCCCTTCGAAGGCCAGGGCGGCGAGACCGGCGGCAACACCCTGCGCGGCACCCTCCAGCTCCCCGCCTGGACGGGAGGGCCGATCCGTATGGAGATCCTCCCCCCCGCCCCGGGCGCCGCACCCTTCGCCTCCACCACCCTCCAACGCCCGGGCCCCTGGGAGATCGAGGTCGGCCCCCTCCCCCCTACCGCCCTGTTCCGCCTCAGCCTCGACCCCGATCAGGACGGCCCGGACCCCGATGACCCCCGCTTCCTCATCGGGCCGATCGGTATCCCGCCGGATGGACGGGTTGAGCTTGAGGTGGAGTGATACGGAAATGCTGAAAGCAGTTCCGTATCAGGAGAACAATGAATACCGACCTGAAGAATAGATGGTTGATGGAAGCACGCTTAGCGCGGAACGCGCGGCGGGCGACCATCGGCCATCTATTCTTCAGGTCGGTATGAGAGCGGAGCGATGGGGAGGGGCTGAGGGATACAGAGGTGCAGGCGCGCGCTGATCCGGTTAAGGAGGGTTCCCCTGTGGGACGCCAACACGGTTTCAGTTTCAGCTTTGGTTCTGGGTAACAATCCCGTGTTTTATTCTCCCCAGGGGGCTTCTTATTAAGAGGGGGGAGTGGGGAGAGGGGGGATACAGGATGGAGTCCCGTATTGAGCAGGTGGAGCGCGAGGATGTCCTCGGCTTCTTCAACGCGGCGCTGGCCGGGACGGGTCAGGCGGAGTTCTACGACACGGCTGAGGCGCAGTCGTTCACGCTCGACTTCCTGCACCGCTATATGCGGGTGAACTACCGGCAGCTCTATGCGCGCGCGCTGGCGCTGGTGCGGAACAGGAGCGGGCTGAACCACCACAACGCGCTGCGGATCATCGCGAACCTGCTGGCCGCCGGGGCGCCCGCCGATCTCCAGCAGCGGGCGGAGGAGAACGCGCTGATCCGTGCGGCGCTGCGCCGCCTGCCGCCGCAGCGGGTGTTCAAGCTGTTCCAGCAGCTGAGCGCTTCGAAGGTGAACAACCGCCGCACGCGGGCGACGATCCGGGACTGGCTCGCCGCGCGCCGCGATCCGGTGTTCGATCTTGTGAAGTACCGCAGCCGGTACCGCACCATCGCGCTGCACGCGCACCTGAAGCTGGGCGGCGAGGAGGCGACGTTCCTGTTCGGGAAGTGGATCAAGTTCAGGGCGCCGCTCCTGGAGAAGGTGCGGCAGGCGCGCTACAGCAAAGAGAAGGTGTACGAGCTGCCCTACACCATCGCTGAGGGCTGGGCCTCCTTTCACGGCATCCCCCGCGCGCACTTCCTGGAGCGCATCCAGAAGCAGATGACGACCAATGAGCGCCAATTGCTGCAGCGGAGCGCGGCGGAGGCGGACGTGGAGCTGGACGTGGAGCTGGATCGGGTGCCGCTGACGCGGCTCTGCCTGTACGTGCTGTCGCTGCCGGTGAAGGCGCGGGAGGCGCGGCGCGCAGAGCTGATGGCGGCGCTGGAGGGCTCTGCGGCGCGGGTGCCGGGGCTGGCGGAGCTGGCGGGGCCGGTGGCGGCGGTGCTGGATCGGTCGTGGTCGTCCTCAGGCTCATCGGAGAAGCGTCGGCGACCGCTGGCGGTGGCGATGGGGCTGGGGCTGGCGGTGCAGGGGGCCGGCGGGCGGCTGTTCTGGACGGAGCCGGTGGAGGATCTGATGCAGGTGAGCGCGCGGGGATCGACGCGGCTGGCTGAGCCGCTGCTGGACGCGCTGGAGAGCGGGGCGGCGACGGTGCTGATCCTGTCGGACGGGGCCGAGAACGATCCGCCCGGCGCGGTCGCTGAGCTGGTGCGGCGCTGGCGGGAGCGCCTCGATCCGGCGGGCCGGGTGCGGCTCATCCACCTCAACCCCGTGCTGTCCGCCGAGGAGCTGCGCCCCCTCCCCCTCTCCCCGCACATCCCGACCATCGGCATCCGGGACGCCGAGGATCTGCCGTTCTCCCTCGCGCTCGCCGCCTTCGCTGAGGGGCGCCCGAAGACAGAGCTGGACGGGTTCCTCGCCCATGCCGTGCGGCAGGCGCTCCCGGAGGAGGCATGAAGCTCTCTCAATTTGATCCCTCCGCGCTGGAGTCGTTCCGTGTCCAGCCGCCGCAGTGCTTCCGCACCATCCGGCTCGTCCCGATCTGCGCCCGGCAGCGGGACGGGGATCTGCGCGCCGTCCACTTCCAGACCGGCCAGGATCTCACCGCTGTCGCGGTCGAGGGCGGGACATACCTGAGCCGCATCCCCTACGGCGTGGTGCTGCGCTGGTCGCCGGACGGCAGCCCGGTCGGGCGGGGCGGGCCGACAGCGGCGGGCGCGAATGGCGCAGGCGCGAATGGCGCAGGCGCGAATGGCGCAGGCGCGAAGCG
>JBEIQZ010000262.1:0-8232 GCA_040376255.1 Alphaproteobacteria bacterium | reverse complement strand
CCGGGGCTGGCGCTGGTGGCGGCGGGACTGTTCGGGGCGGCGGGTCTGGAAGCGTGGGCGGGCAGGGCGGGGCTGGCTCCGCTGATGGAGCGGGCAGGGCCGGCGCTGCGGGAGCATGCAGGGCTGGCGGCGCTGCTGGCGCTGCTGCTGGGGCCGGGGCTGCTGGAGGCGCTGTCGCCGCCGACGGACACCGACGAGATCTATTACCACCTCGCGCTGGCGCGGCAGGTCGCGGAGACCGGCGATCTCCAGGGCGGGATGGCGCATGCGGACGGGAGCCGCCCGATGCCGGTCCACCTGCTGTTCGCGGCGCTCTACGCGGCGGGCGGGGAGGCGGCGCCGAAGCTGTGGTGCTGGGGTGTCGGGCTGGCGCTGGTGCTGGGGGTGCGGGCGCGGGCGGAGGCGCGCTGGGGGGCGGGGCGGGGGCTGGTGCCGGTGCTGCTGCTGGCCGGATCGTGGACGTTCGCGCGGGAGGCGGGGATCACCTGCAACAACCTGATCGTCGCGCTGTGGCTCGCGGCGGCGGCGGAGCTGCTGCTGGCGGGGGCGTGGGGGACGATGGCGCTGCTGCTCGGGGTGGCGTTCGCGGCGAAGTACACAGCGGCGCCGGCGGCGGCGGCGATGCTGCTGTGGGGGGCGCGGGCCTGCCTGAGGGCAGAGGGCTGGCGGGCGGAGCGGTGGACGGCGGGCGGGCGCGGGCTGCTCGGGCGGCTGCCGTGGGTGATCGCGGGGCTGGCGCTGCCGGTGCTGCCGTGGTGGGCGCGGAACGCGGCGGAGGGGCTCCACCCGCTGTTCCCCTACGCGGGCTGGCCGGAGGGGCTGGGCGTCCGCTTCATGTACCCGGAGAAGTACGGGATGGGGCGGGATCTGCAGGCGATGCTGCTGCTGCCGTTCAACCTGCTGTTCCGGGCCGAGCCGGACAGCTTTGTCTTCCTCGGGCGGATCTCGCCGCTCTGGCTGGCCGTCCCCGTCGGGCTGTGGGGGGCGCGGCGGACGGCTGAGGCGCGGGCGCTCGCCTGGGTGCTGGCGCTCGGCTTCCTCGGCTGGGCCGCCGGGCCGCACTGGCTCCGCTACCTGATCCCGCTGATGGGCGCCGGGGCGCTCGCCGGAGGGCTGGTGCGCCGGGAGGGGGCGACCGCGCCGCTGCTGCTGCTCTGGCTCGCGGGGCTGGCCGCGAACGTGGCGCCGACGTGGAGCGGGCTGCCGGATCGGCTGGCCCTGCTGGCCGGGCGCCAGAGCCGGGACAGCTTCCTCAGCGCAGAGATCCGCGCGTGGCCCGCCCTCCGCTACCTCCAGGAGCACGTCCCCCCCGACGCCCCGGTCGCGCTCCTCTTCTGCTGGCAGGCCTACTACGTACAGCAGCCCTGGCTCTACGGATCGGTCGAGGATCATGTCCCCACCCGCGTCCTCCTCCTCCAGCAGCAGGAACAGACCCTCCAGCACCTCCGCCGCCAGGGCGTCCGCTTCCTCCTCGTCGGGGAGGAGCCCTACCTGCGCCGCCAGATGTCCTTCCTCACCGAGCCGGAGTGGCAGAAGAATTTTCTCGGGCCGTCGAAAATCCTGGACAGACTCCTGCTGGAGCAGGGGACGCGCCTCTTCCACCGGAATGACTACGCGGTTTATCAACTCGACGCCCTTGACGACTCCGGAGCGGGCGGATAATAGAGTGGGGCCAGGCGGAAATGGCGGAATTGGCAGACGCGCTAGACTCAGGATCTAGTGGAGAAATCCGTGGAGGTTCAAGTCCTCTTTTCCGCATAAGAAAAAGCCCCCGACCCGTTCGGGGGTTTTTCATTTTTCCCACTGCCGGGATATCACAGGGCCATGACCCTCCCCCCCGGAACCCTCTCGCGCCGCATCCTCTACCGGGGCCATGTCGGTGACTACGGACTTGAACAGGTCCGCCTCCCCAACGGGCTGGAGGTGCAATTGGAGATCCTGCGCCACCCGGGGGCGGCCGCCGTCGTGCCGCTCCATGCAGATGGGACGGTGACGCTTATCCACCAGTACCGCCACGCCGCCGGGGGGATGATCTACGAGATCCCGGCCGGGAAGCTGGAGGCAGGCGAGGACCCGGCGATCTGCGCGGCGCGGGAGCTCCAGGAGGAGACCGGCCTCGTCGCAACACACCTGCGGCTGCTTTTGCCGCTCCGCACCACTCCGGCGTTCACCGACGAGATCATCCACCTCTATGTGGCGACCGGGCTCACCGAGGGCGCGGCGACGCCGGAGGCGGACGAGGTGATCCGTCCGCTGCGCCTGCCGTTCGCGGAGGCGCTGGAGATGATCGGGGATGGGCGGATCAGCGACGCGAAGTCGGTGTGCGCGCTGCTGCTGGCTGCGCGCGGCTGATCTTCAGATCTTTGCGCTCAGATCTTCGAGCTTAGATCTTGGCGAGGCGGGCGGCGACGTCGGCCCAGTTGACCTTGGTCCACCACGCCTCGACGTACTTGGCGCGGAGGTTCTGGTAATTCAGGTAGTAGGCATGCTCCCACACGTCGCAGACCAGCAGCGGCGTGGCGCCCCAGATCGCGAGATCCTGGTGCTTCTCCGCGACCATGACCTGCAGGCGGCCGGCATGCGGGTCCCAGGCCAGCACGCCCCAGCCCGAGGCCTCGACGGCGACGGTGGCGGCGGTGAACAGCTTCTTGAAGCTGTCGAAGCTGCCGAAGTCCTGGTTGATGCGGTCGAGCAGGGCGCCGTCAGGGGCGCCGCCGCCGTCGGGGCTCAGGTTCTCCCAGTAGAGCGCGTGCAGCGAAGCGCCGGCGCCGTGGAAGGCCAGCTCGCGGGTCCAGTGCTTGACCGTGCCGAAGTCGCCCGAGGTGAGCGCGTCCTTCAGCTTCGCCTCGGCGGTGTTGTAGCCGGTGACGTAGGCGGCGTGGTGCTTGTCATGGTGGAACTCGACGGTGCGCTTGTCGATGGCGGGTTCGAGGGCGTCATAGGCGTAGGGCAGCGCGGGCAGGGAGATGGGCATCAGGGGCTCCGGTAGAGAGGAAGCCACCCGTTAAGCACCGTGCGCCGCTCCGCACAGACCCCCTCCCCTCCGCGCCGTGCATCTTTCATGACCTGTCACCCCGGATACATCCCGGAGAGCCGCAGCACCGCGTCCTGCGCCACCTCCCGGACCAATTCCGCGAACACCGCAGACCGCGCGGCCTGCGCCAGCCCGGCGCTCCCCGGATCGGGCAGCAGGCGGCTCCGCGTCTGCGTCCACACCTGCGCGCGACCGCCCGCTGCGGAAGGCGACGGGAGCGATGCGCTGAACCGCACCCCCAGCCGCACCTCATAGAGGATCTGATCGCCCGCCCGCCCGGTCGGCACGGACTCGGCCTGCACGATCACCGCGTCCACCGGCGGCGCGCCGGGCGCGATCATCCGCTGCGCCGCGAGCGCCGACGCCAATTCCTGCTCCAGCGCCAGCCCGAGCCCCGGCTCTGTCACCAGCGACTGCACCTCCCCCACCGACCAGTCCGTCGCCGGAGGGACCCCCCAGTGCAGCGCACACCCGATCAGCCACCACAACATGCGCCGCGCGCCCCCCCCTGAAGACGATATCCCCGCGCCGGGGATACCACCAGGAAATCCGCACCGGTTGACAGCGCCCCCGGCCTGCGGCACTCTCCGGCGCGGAGGTCACCCATGCTGGCTCTGCTCTGGCTCCTGGACGCGCGCGCTGAGGATCCCGCCCCGTCCCCTGATACCGGCACCGCCACGCCCGGCACCGCAACGCCCGGCGCCGCCCGGAACAACACCATGGAATTCGGGCTGCGCTGGCGCTACATGAGCGTCCCGCAGGGGATCGTCAACCCGTTCGTCTTCCTCAACGAAGGCACCCCGTTCGAGCGGCCGGTGATCCGGGGACAGACCTTCGGCATGGAATACGTGATCCGCAACAAGAGCGCCAACGGGATCTTCTACGCCGAATACCTGCTCTCCGGCATCAAGGACGGCTACTGGGACGACGTCGAAGACCCGGAGAACCATGACGACGGCTCCTGGCTGGAGCCGCAGCGCCTCGGCGCGGTGATGATCGGGGCGGACGGCGCCTATGAGGTGTATGCGCAGCCCTGGTGGAGCTTCACCTTCGGCGGCGGCCTCGGGCTGGCGATCCTCACCGGCAAGATCATCGAGTGGGAGCCCGGCGAGGACGAGACCTCCGCCGAGCAGGACAACACCGAGCCCGACTGCGGCCCAACCGAGCCCGCCTACACCCGGAAGGATCACTGCGCCGACGACGGCCCGATGCAGCTCCCTCCGGTGCTGCCGATCATCGACATCCTCGTCGGGATGCGCTTCCACATCGCGGATCGCGCCACCATCCGGATCGAGGGCGGCTTCCACGACATGTTCTACGTCGGCTCCTCGGTGGGCGTGGTCTTCTAGCTCCGGCGATCATGCCCGGAGCGTCAGGGGAGGCCCTGCGGCGTGTAGCCCTGCACCGCAGGCCGCAGCTTCCCGACCTCGGAGCGCATGATCCGCCACATCGGCTCCAGCGACGGGTCGCCGGGGACGTAGCGGTTCTCCAGCTCCAGCGGATCTGCGTCCCGCGCGTAGAGGCCGATGGCGCCGTCCCAGCCGTACATCAGCTTCTGCTCCCCGACCGTCACCGCCTGCACCGGCGCCTCTCCGCCGTCCCAGACCACCCCCAGCCGGGGGCGCAGCTCCGGCGCATGCCCCGCCACATGCCCCGGCAGCTCCTCCGGCACCGGCAGCCCGAGGAACGACAGCAGCGTCGGCAGCAGATCGAGGCTGGAGGTGCCGCCGCTCCACGCCATCGGCGTCACCCCCTTCCACCAGAACAGCAGGACGCCGTCGTTCTCCTCAGCGTAGAGGAACTTCCCGTGGCCGAGCAGGCCCCGCTCCCAGAACTGCTCCCCGTGGTCGTTGAACACCACCACCGTCGTCTCCTCCAGCCAGCCCTCTGCGTCCATCTCAGCCAGCAGCCGCTTGATCTGATCGTCGAGGAACCGGATCTCCGCCTCATAGAGCAGCCGGATCTGCAGATCGGCCTCCGCCCGCGTCGCCTCGTCCAGGCCGTCCCGCTCCCGCATGTACACCACCTGCCCGTCCACCGTCGTCAGATCCCACGGCAGCGCCGGCCGCCCCTCCAGCATCCCCCGGTACGCCTCCGGCGGCGCATGGGGCGCATGCGGGTCGATGAAGTGCAGGTGCATCATCCAGGGGCGCGCCGGATCCACCCCGCCGCCCCGGAGCCGGGCGAGTCCGTGATCCACCACGGCATCCGCGTCCGCCGGGACGCGGGTCGCCGGATCGCCGTCCGGCAGGATCTCGTACCACCCATAGCCCGCGTCGAGCCCGTGGTAGGGCCCGAGGTGGTCGTTGGTGTTGATCAGCGATGTCTGGTACCCGGACGCCGCGAGGCGCGTCGCGAGCGTCTCCGTCCCCTCCGGCAGCGGCGGCATCTCCTCAAGGGGCCGCCCGATGATCGGCATGATGCCGAAGTAGTAGGGCATCTGCCCGGTCAGCGCGCAGGTGAACCCCGGGTAGGTCCACGCGCTGCAGGTCTGGTGCTGATCCAGCGCGATGCCCTCCGCCGCCAGCCCGTCCAGGAACGGTGTGTCCCCCCCGCCCCCGTACCGCCCCATCGCCGTCCGGCGGAAGGTGTCCAGCGAGAGCATCAGCACGTTCCGGGGCGCGGTGACAGGCACATCCACGCGCCCGGACTCCGGCACAGACTTCGGATCATCGGGGCGGCACCCCGCGAGCATCGTCAGCAGCAGAAGGGGGTACATCGCATCCTCCGCCGACCCCTATCCCGTCCGGTGGCGCATGGCCGCCCCCCCGGCACCGCTGCTCCTCTGCGCTGCTTCTCCCTGTTTTCCCTCATGGAAGCTCCATCCATGTGGCCGTCACCGTTGACACAGACGATCTCCTCTGCGTTTCTTCCTTGCCGATCCCCGGCAGGCACGATAAGCCCGCTCGGCTTTCACATCGGGGTATCCGTTGGTCATTGTAACAGTCCGGGAGAATGAACCCTTCGAGAAGGCCCTCCGCCGCTTCCGCCGCAAGGTTGAGCGCGAGGGCATCCGCAAGGATATCAAGAAAAACAGCTTCTACCTCAAGCCGGGGGAGAAGCGCCGCCTCAAGCAGCGTCTCGCTGAGAAGCGTCGTCGTAAGGCGATGCGTCGCGCCCAGAAGAAGCCCCCTGCTCCCCGCCCGCAGAATCCTACCTGATACCGGATCCCCCACAGGCGAGGCGCCTGTGGGGGACCGGTAACAGGCAGGATTCTGTTTGGGGTTGAGATCAGGGACGCTTCGCGGTCGGTGGCGCTGGGAAGGTGCCACTGGACGGGGGGGTTGGCCGGAGGGTGAGAACCTGATCCGGTTTTTGGTGTTTTTGGGGGGCCGGAGGGGTGAGAGCCCGATCCGGTTTTTGGTGTTTTTGGGGGGCCGGAGGGGTGAGAGCCTGATCCGGGTTTTGGTGTTTTTGGGGGCCGGAGGGTGAGAGCCGGGTTTCGGTGCTTGTGGGGGTTTGAGAGTGGTTTCTATCTGTGGAAGATGCTGTTTTCCCAGGCGAGGGGATCAGGAGAGGGGGGTTGGAAGGCGGGGAGCGACGGATCGGGGAAGGCGCTGCTGAGGGCGATGTAGAACAGGCGGTTTCCGGGGGCGCGGGCGAGGGCAGCGCGGAAGGCGGCCTGTGCCTCCTCCGGCTCCTGCTGGCGGAGAGCGATGCGTCCGCCGAGCCAGGAGAGCCATCCGTCCGCATCGGTGGTATCAAGAAACACGGCGCGGCGGTAAAGCGGCAGGACATCCTCAACCGCGAGGGCTGCGCCGGGGCCGCGCAACGCGGTGAGATCGAGCGTGGCGGCGACCGTCCAGGTGAGGCAGGGAGCGGCGGCCGGAGGGAGGGTGCTGAGGGCGCTGGCCTCGGGCCAGCCATCGGTCGCGGTGAGGGCGGCGTTGAAGCCGGGATCTGCCTGAAGGCAGGTATAGGCCATCTCCAGGCTGTTCCGGTAATGGGCGAGCGGAGACAACGCTCCAGGGGATCGCTCCGCCTCATGCCCGAGCGTCCACTCCAGCCGGGCCAGCAGCGCCATCGCGCCCATGTCGCGCGGGGAGAGCTTGAGCACCGCCTCCAGACTGGTACGGGCGGCCTCCGCCCCCTCCGGCTCAGCGCGGGCGTCCCACGCCGCCATCGCCGCCGCCCAGGCCTCTGCCCGTGGATCGATCCGTGCCTGCCGCTTCTGCATCGACACGCAGGACAGGAGCAGAAAGAAAGAATAGAAGATGCTGTGCATGCCCTTGCCCGCAAGGATATATCCGGTCGGTGCCGGTGTTGCACACCCGACGGAGGTAGACAGGATGTGGATCATGCTGCTGAGCTGCCTGCACCCTGAGGGGCTGCAGGACGGGCCGCACGCCGCGACGCCCGATCCCATCCCGGCGGAGTCCAGCCTCAGCGACGCAGCGCGCACCTCATCCGGATTCCCGGCGCTCTCCGGCCCGGCGCTCGACACCGGAACCTTCCGGACGCTGCTCAGGAACCCGTCCGATCAACCGCTGGTGATGATCTTCTGGGCGAGCTGGTGCGGGCCATGCGCGGCGGAGCTGCCGACCGCACAGCGCGTCGCGGATCGGCACCCGGAGATCCGGTGGCTGCTCATCAACGTCGAGCCGGCCGGCACGCCGACCGGGCGCATGCTGAGCCGCTGGGGGGTGCGCCTGCCGAGCTATCAGCTCGACGTCCCCGATCCGATCAGCCTGCTTCAGACCGTGCCATCCTGGCCTGACGGGATCCCGTTCACCCTGGTCATCACCCCGGGCGGCGGGATATACTCAGCGCTGTCCGGCGCGGTCTCTGAGGCGCGGATGGAATCCAGCCTGCCCCGGTGACAGGCCGGATAATTGGCACGACAGCGATCAATGGGATAGTGATGGGCGCTATACCTGCCCTGGTGGTGGAATGGTAGACACAGGGGACTTAAAATCCCTTTCCGAAAGGAGTGCGGGTTCAACTCCCGCCCGGGGCATCCCCTCCCTGATCTTAGGATCCGGCTCAGATCAGGGACAGGCATAATCTCAAAAAATCATAAATCTCTGTCACTGTATGGAGACAATCCTTGCAGGTAGCGGAGAGATCGCCTACCTTGAGCATCTACATTGGCAGAGGGCAGGACCGAGAGATGGGACGAATCATCGGCATCGACCTGGGCACCACAAATTCCGTCGTCGCGTTCATGGACGGCCGGGATCCTCAGGTGATCGTGAATG
>JBEIQZ010000249.1:0-8492 GCA_040376255.1 Alphaproteobacteria bacterium | reverse complement strand
GTCCGCGCCCGCCAGCGCGGGCAGGGCCAGCAGCGCCGCCGCCTCCTCCGTCCGGCCCGCCTCGGCCAGCCGCCGCGCCGCCGCTGCCGCCGCCGCCGGGGACATCGGCTGATCCGGCCGGATCGGCTCCGCCGTCGCCAGCGACTCCAGCCAGCGGCGCATCCCCGCCTCCCCCGGATAGCCCACCAGCCGATCCACCTCGTTCCCCGCCGCGTCCACCGCCACCACCGTCGGGTAGCCGCCGATCGCGTAGCGATCCTTCTGCGCCCAGGACTCCGGCATGTCCGCGTCCACCCGCGTCAGCACAAACGGCGCCAGCAGCGCCCGCTCCGCCGGATCATCGAACACCTCCGCCGCCATCCGGTTGCAGGGCGGGCACCACACCGCCGTGAAGTCCAGCAATTGCACGACCCGACCCGATCCGCCCGCCCCCCCCTGCCGGCCGCCGATCTCCCCGATCGCCGCGACGCCCCGCCGCCCGATGATCTCGGCGCTCCCCTCGAAGACCGCCGTCCGGCACGCTGAATTGTCATCCCGGCACAGCGACACCGACAGCCGCACCGCCGCCGGCCCGGCCTCCACCGGGAAGCGCAGCGCCTCCACCGGGGTCAGCGCCGACCAGTCAAGCGTCGCCGCCCCGCCCGAGATCGACAGCGAGGACGGCCCGCCCCCGACATGCTCCCCCGGCGCCTCCACCGCGATCTGCCCGACCCCCGCCCGCCAGCGCAGCTCCGCCGTCGCAGGGATCGGCTCCACCGCCTCCGCCAGCCCGATCATGCCCGCAAGCGCCCAGCACAACATCCCGCACCCTCCGGAGCGCCCTTAACCCGGCTGGACCGACCGCTCCCGCACCTCCGCCTGCCCGATCATTCCCGCCAGCACCCGGCATGCCGGACCGACCGCGCCCGCGCCAGCCGCCCCACCGCCGCGAACGCCACCGCATAGAAGCCGAGCGCCACCCCGAAGGCCGCCGGATACCCATAGATCCGCGACAGCAGCACCGTGAACATGCTCGCCACCACGCTCATCCAGCCGTTGATCGCCCAGGCCCACGGGATGATCCCGGCCGCCCCGCGCGGCAGGATCCGCAGCGACAGCGGGAAGGGCATCCCCATCAGAAACCCGAGCGGCAGCAGCCCCACGAACGTCACTGCCAGCCGCGCCGCGAGCGGCAGGGAGAGCGCCGTCGCGTAGAGCAGCGGCGGCAGCACCCACGTCTGCACCCCGCCCAGCACCAGCACCCCGCCCAGCACCCACCGCAGCGAGCGCACAAGGCCCGCCTCCGCCAGCCGCCCCGTCACCATGCTCCCCAACCCGGAGGCCAGCATCATCGACAGCACCACCACGGTGATCGCGTAGGTCGGGTGGCCGACGAACAGCACGAGCTGGTGGATCAGCACCGTCTCCAGCGCCAGGTAGCCGTAGCCCAGCCCCGCCACATACAGCAGCACCCCGCCGCCCCCGGTCAGCCCCGCCACGTCCGACCGCCAATACCGCGCCATCGGCGCCCCCACGAACAGCGCCCCCGCCGCAAGCACCGCCAGCATCTGCACCATCAGCGACCGGTACAGCACCTTCAGCGAGGACAGCCGCTCCCCGGAGCCGCCGGGCATCAGCCCGCGCAGCGCCTCCCACACCAGATCCGGCGTGTCCATGTAGGGGCGGTTGTCCGTCATCAGCGGCTCCTTCCGGGCGAGCCTCGTGAGCGCCGCAGTCGCGTCCGCCGCCGCCGGATCGAGCGTGAGGGTGGCGTTCCGGTACAGCGTCAGCGACGCCCGCAGCCGCGCCGCCTCCTCCTCCGTCCAGGGGCGATGCTTGACCAGCACCAGCGAGCTGTTGCCCTCGATCAGCGCCACGCACCGGCCCGGCTCCTTCACGCCGCGCTCCCGGAGCGCGGCGAGGATGGAGGGCAGCAGCGAGGTCGTCGCCGACCCCTTGCCGAACGAGATGGTGCCGTCCGGGGACAGGTGATCGAGGTAGGTGCCGAACGCCTCCCGCGTCTCCAGCAGCGCCGGGGACCAGGCGCTCGCGAGCAGCCCGGCCGCTGACCAGAGGTTCGCATGGACCATCAGGATGATGTCGTAGGGCCGCTCCGCCCGCAGGATCGCCGCCCGCCCGTCCGAGTGGACGTGCCGGACGCCGGGCTGCAGGAACGGGTTGGCCGGGGCGTCGGGGAACCGCGTCGCGACAAGGCTGAAGATCTCGGAGGCGATGTCGATGGCGTCGATGTCAGAGAAGCCGAGCGCCTGCGCCGCCGCCACCTCCGGCCCCGCCGAGGCCGCGAGGATCGCCACGCGGGCAGCGGCGTTGTCGGAGGCACCGCCTGAGGCACCGTCAGGCTGCCCGCCGAGGCGGAACACCAGCGAGCGCGCCGCGTGATCGACCATCCGATCCCGATCAGCGGCGGTCTTCACCACCTCAGAGGCCGAGGTGTTGTCGAGGAGGATCTTTGTCTCCCCCGCCTGCTCCCACACCGCCAGCCGCACCAGCGGCGTCCAGCGGGTGTAGACCACGTCCCGCTCTGAGTAGCCCGCCGCCTCCCGCACCGGCAGCAGGCTCCCGCCGCCCCCCCCGACGGCGCTCCCGACCGACAGCGCCGCCCCCAGCAGCGCCGCCGCCCCCGCCGCCCACAGCCCCCGCCGATCTTTGGCCTGCCAGAACGCCGCGAGCGCCGCGAGCGCCGCCGTCGTCACGATCAGGAACACCGTGTCCGGCCCCGCCAGCCACCCCAGCACCGGCAGGAACACCACCGCCCCGAACGCCCCCCCGATCAGATCGGCTGCGTAGATCTGCCCGATCTGATCCTTCAACCGCTGGAACATCCCGGCAAAGATCAGCCCGGCCACCGCGCAGGGCAGCATCAGCAGCGGCAGCATCGCCACGAACCAGCCGGTGTTCAGCAGGACAGCGGTGTTGTAGGATCGATCCTGGTAGTCAGACGGGCCGACCTCCGGCGCGTCCAGCACCGGGAAGTAGAGCGCCGCCAGCACCGCCAGCACCGCGCTCCCTGCCAGCGCGAGGCTCCACCAGCCGAGCCGCCGCTCCATCCTGCCGTCCGGCCCCGCCTCCGGCACCAGCGAGGGCCGGAGGTGCTGCGCGATGGCGCCGACCCCGATGCCGAGCAGCGCGATGGCCAGCGCGAGGTGCGCGAACTGGGCGAACAGCACGACCGCGAAGATGCGCGTGAGCAGCAGCTCGAACAGGATCAGCGAGAAGCTGACCAGGAAGATCGTCCCGCGCATCGCTAGGTTCCGTCGCGGCTCATCAGCGGCCGGATGTTCCGCTCCTCCATCCGGCTGACCAATTCTTTGAGGCGCTGCGGCTCAATGAGCAACTCCAGGGGGGACAGCTCGGCGACGATGAACTCATCCAGGCCGATGAGCGCCTGAAGCTCGCTCCGTTCTGCGGCGGAGGCGAGCTGGAGCAGGATGACATTCCGGTGGATGCGTACGGCCATCTCTCTGTCTAACGCGCTGACCGGCACAGCGGGGATCACTCCCGGCTCTCGATCCGGTACGCATAGCCCTGCTCGGTCAGGAAGAGCTGCCGCCGCTCCCCGTAGGTCTGCTCGATGCTGTCGCGGGTGACGATGCTGTAGAACCACGCGACGTTGGAGCCGGACTTGGGCCGCAGGACGCGACCGAGCCGCTGCGCCTCCTCCTGCCGGGAGCCCCAGGTGCCGCTGATCTGGATCGCCACGTTGGCGTCCGGCAGGTCGACCGAGAAGTTGCCGACCTTCGATACGACCAGCGTCTTGATCTCGCCCCGGCGGAACTGATCATAGAGCAGATCGCGCTGCTTCTGGGAGGTGCGCCCCTCGATGATGGGGGCGTGGAGGCGGCGGGCGAGGAATTCGAGCTGCTCGATGTACATCCCGAGGATCAGCACATGATCCTGCTCGTGGCGGGCGAGCAATTCCTCGATGATCGGCGTCTTCCGCACGTTGACGCTGGCGACGCGGAACTTCTCGCGGTCGTCCGCGGTGGCGTAGCGCAGCCGATCCTCCTCCGAGAACCCCGTGCGGATCTCGCAGCAGCGCGCCGAGGCGATCCAGCCCTGGTGCTCCAGATCCTTCCAGGGCATGTCGAACCGCTTCGGCCCGATCAGCGAGAACACCTCCTCCTCCTTCCCGTCCTCGCGCACCAGCGTCGCCGTCAGCCCCAGCCGCCGCCGGGACTGCAATTGCGCCGCCGCCCGGAAGATCGGGGCGGGCAGCAGGTGGACCTCGTCGTAGATGATCAGGCCCCAGTTTGCCTTCTCGAAGATGCCGAAGTGGATGAACGGATCGTTCTTGGCCCGCCGGAAGGTGAGGATCTGGTAGGTGGCGAGGGTGACGGGCCGGATGTCCTTGCTCTCCCCTGAGTACTCCCCGATCTGATCCTCGGTGATGGTGCTCTTGTCAAGGATCTCCTGCCGCCACTGCCGCAAAGCCGTCACGTTCGTCCCCAGGATCAGCGTCCGCGTCGAGAGCCGCGCCATCGCCCCGATCCCCACCATCGTCTTCCCCGCCCCGCAGGGCAGCACGATCACCCCCGACCCGCCCTGCAGCAGCCCGTCGCCGTGGAAGGCGTCCACCGCTGACTTCTGGTAGTCGCGCAGCGCCCACGGCCCCTGCGCCTGGATCGAGAGCGGCCTGAGCCGGAAGTCGAGGCTGTCGCCCTCAGTGTACCCGGCCAGATCCTCCACCGGGTACCCGGCGTGGGTGAGCGCCTGCTTCAGCTCCCCCCGGTGCGCCGTCGAGACCAGCACCTTCGTGTCCGACAGCCGGCTGCCGAGGAAGGGGATCACCGGCTTCAGGTGGCTGATCTCGGTGAGCAGTGTCGGATCTGCCGCCTCCAGCCGAAGGCCGCGCCGATCCGCGTAGAGCTTCAGCCGCCCGTAGCGGCGCATCGTGTCGCGCACCGAGGTCGGGATGTTGGCCGGGATGTCGTACTTGGCGTACCGATCCAGCGTCGCCAGCACGTCCTCTACCGTCAGCCCGGAGCTGGCAGCGTTCCACAGCGAGAGCGGGGTGATCCGCCAGGTGTGGACATAGTCCGGGGACTTCAGCAATTCCGCGAACCGCAACAGCGCGTCCCGGGCCGGGCCGAAGTGCGGCCCCATTGTCTCCAGCAGGAGCGTGTGATCGGACTGGACGATGAGCGGGTTCTCAGGGACGTAGCGCACGGCAGCTCTGGGCGACCGGTAAGAATGCCCGGTTACACTCAGGACGGCAAGCAGAGAAGCGCGCATAGAAGACAGCGGGAGGAGAGCGGGCCGCCCGCCGCGCTCCATAACGGGCGTGCTATATCGCGCAGGGAGGTGCGGGATGGTGGAGCTGGACGGCGCGGCGGGAGAGGGCGGGGGGCAGATCCTCCGGACGGCCCTTTGCCTCTCTATGATCCACCAGAGGCCGTTTACCATCCGGCGCATCCGGGCAGGCCGCGCGAAGCCCGGCCTCCTGCGGCAGCACCTGACGGCGGTTCAGGCGGCGGCGGCGATCTGCGGGGCGGAGACCTCCGGCGCGGCGCAGGGGAGCGGAGAATTGGTGTTCCGGCCCGGCCCGCTCCGCGCCGCCCCGCCGGAGGGGGGGCGCTGGCGCTTCGACATCCAGACCGCCGGCAGCACCGGGCTCGTGTTCCAGACGGTGTTCCTGCCGCTGGCGCTCGCGGGCGGCGCGACGGTGGAGATCCTCGGCGGCACCCACAACGGCGCCTCCCCGCCCACCGACTTCCTCGCTGAGACCTTCGCCCCCATCGCCGCCCGCTGCGGCTTCCCTGCCGCCGTCCGGCTCGACCGGCACGGCTTCTACCCGGCGGGCGGCGGCGCGGTGACGATGGAGATCGGCCCGGCCCGCCCCGCCGACCTGAGCCGGATCGGCCCGCTCGACCTCACCGGCTGGCGCCCCGATCCGGCTCTGTCCGGCGTCGTGCGGGCCTCCCGGCTCGGCCGCGCCCGCATGATCGACGCCGCCGCCGCGCTGCGCGACGCCCTCCGCGCCCTCCGCACACGATCCGCTGACCCTGCCGACCCCGCTGTAGAGACCCCTCACCCCGACATGCTCGATGTCCAGAGCCAGGGGCCGGGCGCGATGCTCCAGCTCCGGGTGCGCGGGCGGGCCACGGCGGAGGAACCAGCCCCGGTGCTGGTGCTGAGCGAGGCCAAGGATCGGGCGCAGCCGCTCGATGCCTGCATCGCGGCGCTGATGGCTCAGGCAGAGGCCGTGCTGGCGGCGGACAGCCTCGTCGACGAACACCTCGCCGATCAGCTCCTGCTGCCGATGGCGCTCGCAGGTGGGGGCAGCTTCCGGACGGGCGCGCTCAGCCTGCACACGCAGACGAACATCGCGGTGATCCAGCAGTTCATGGCGGTGACGGTGGAGATCCATGATCGGGACGGGGTGAACACCGTCCACGTCCGGGTCTGACCGGATGGCGCCCACCCCGGACGCAGCGCGCCCCGCCCTCTCGGTGATCATCCCGGCGTGGAACGAGGCCCGGCGGATCGGCGCGACGCTGGAGCGGCTGCGCGGCTGGCTCCCCGCCCGCTACCCCGACGCAGAGATCCTGGTGGTGGACGACGGCAGCCGCGACGAGACCTCCACCATCGCCGCCGCCGGCGGGGCCGCCGTCCTGCGGCTCCCGTCGAACATGGGAAAGGGCGCCGCCGTCCGCGAGGGGATGCTCCACGCCAGAGGCGCGATCCGGCTGATGAGCGACGCCGATCTCTCCACCCCCATCGACGAGCTCCCGCGCTTCATCGACGCCGTCCAAAGCGGCGCCGCTGTGGTCATCGGCTCGCGCAGCCTCACCGGCTCCCGCATCCTCCGCCACCAGCCCTGGTACCGCGAGCAGCTTGGCCGCCAGTTCAACCGCATCGTGCAGGCCACCCTGATGCGGGGCATCATCGACACCCAGTGCGGCTTCAAGTGCCTGACCGCCGACGCCGCCCAGCGGATCTTCTCGCGCAGCCGCATCGACGGGTTCGCCTTCGACGTCGAGCTGCTGCTGATCGCGCGCCGCCTCGACCTCCAGGTGACGGAGCTGCCCGTCCAGTGGATCGATCACCCGGACAGCCGCGTGGGGCCGCTGCGCGACAGCGCCCGCATGCTGGCCGAGCTGGCGCGGATCGGGTGGTACGACCGCCAGGGCGGTTACCGTTGAGGCGCGGTGTCCGGCGTCGGTTCCACGTGGAACGGTTACGCTGGACAGCATTCCAGTACGGGGGACAGAGATGGCGTTGAAGCACATCGAAGATCATGTGCGGCACTCGGGCCGCTTCCTGCGGTACCTGCACCGGCAGGTCGAGGATCGCGCGGGCCGCGCCTACACCTGGGAGATGGTGGCGCGCACGACGCAGGGGCCGGTGGTCGTGATCGTGCCGGTGACGGAGGAGGGCGAGGTCTGGATCACGCGCATCTGGCGGGTGCCGGTGGACGGCTACGTCGTCGAGTTCGTCGCCGGGCTGCGCGGGGCAGACGAGCCGGTCGAGGAGACCGCGCGCCGGGAGCTGCTGGAGGAGGCGGGCTGCACGGTGGGGTCGGTGGAGGAGCTGTTCCGGGGGCCCTACGACGCGGGGCTGATCGGGGAGGACATTGTCTACCTGATCGGGCTGGGAGCGGCGCAGGTGCAGGCGCCGGAGCGGGAGCCGGTCGAGGACATGGAGCTGTACCGCGTGCCGCTCCGCGATCTGGCCCGCTGGATGGCGGCCCCGCCGGAGGGGGCGCGGGTCGATCCGAAGTGCTGGGCCGTCCTCTGGTTCCTGCAGCAGCACCCGGCGCTCCAGCGGTTCTGGCAGGCGTGATCGCCAGATGAGCGGCGCCCCCTGCCCGAAGTGCAGCCGCCTGAACGCGCCACACCGGGTCGGCTGCCTCTACTGCGGCGCGCCGATGCCCGCCCCGCAGGCGCCGCCCCCGAAGGAGGAGCGCGCCCTCCCCCCGAACCTCGACGATCTTGTGCGCCGGGCGCTCCAGGGGCGGGGCGGGCTGGAGAAGGTGCGGACGGCGCTCAGCGGGGCGGAGCCGCCGCCTGATCAACCGGGAAAGCCCCGTCCCCCGGCAGAGATCCCGGAGATGATCAAGCCGTTGATCAAGCCGGTGATCAGCCCGGTGATCGCGCCTGCAGCGGTCAACCCTGCCCCGGTGACGGCGCCCGCGCCTGCACCGGTCACTCAGACCGCGCCGGATCTGGAGGCGCTGTGGGCGCGCCTCGTGGCGGAGGCAGCCGCTGCGCGACAGGCGCAGCCCAGCGACACCGACGCGGCCCTGGCAGGGCTGGATCGGGCGGAGGCGCTGATCGGGGAGCTCCGGCGCGCGCTGTCGGCGGTCAGGGCTCCCGCTCCTGAGCCGGAGCGGCGCCGGCTCAGGCTGCCGCCGATCCGGCTGCCGTGGATGCTGGTGGCGGGGGCCGACGCGACGGCGGAGCAGCTCATGGCGGGGGCCGGGCTGGACGCGATCACGGCGCGGGGGCTGGCGGGGGCGGGCTGGCCGAGGGTGGTGCGGCGCGGGGAGCGGG
>JBEIQZ010000506.1:0-4555 GCA_040376255.1 Alphaproteobacteria bacterium | reverse complement strand
GTCGCGCCATCTTTGGCGCGGGGGGAGGCACGGGCAACGCCCCGTGCCGATGCGGGGGGCACCCCCGCAAAAAACATGTTAGGGGCGGTGGCGAGGATTCCAGGTGATTTGGCGATTATTCAGGTTCTTCGGTTTGATTGTCCTGGCCGTGGTGCTGGTGGTGGCGGGGTTTGTGGCGACGGTAGCGTGGCGCGGGGCGACGTGGTGGGCGGAGGGGGTGGCCATCGCGGAGGTGCACCGGGGGTACCAGGTGTCGCATCCGGGGTGGAGTTTTCCGGCGCGGGTGGTGACGGAGGCGGTTCCGCTGACGGTGTCGGGGAAGCGGCGGGTGCTGGAGGCGAAGGCGCGGGGGTATGAGGAGGACTGCAAGGGGCCGGGACCGGGACCGGGGGAGTATTGCGGGAAGACGGAGGTGGTGGTCCCGAGGCAGGGGGAGGTATTGGAGCCGATAGAGCTGGGCTGGCTGGTTGGGCCGGACGGGGAGGTACGGGAGCACCTGCCGATCCAGGAGGCGCCGAAGGTGCTGCTGGACGCGATCATGGCGGCGGAGGATCGGGAGTTCCGGGAGCATCCGGGGGTGAACGTGCGGGCGGCGGGGCGGGCGGTGCTGGCGAACGCGCAGGAGGGGGGGTACGCGCAGGGGGCGAGCACGCTGTCGATGCAGGTGATGAAGAACCTGAGCCAGCGCAAGGACAAGACGCTGGGGCGGAAGCTGCAGGAGGCGGTGATGGCGGTGGCCATCGATCAGCACCTCGGGAAGGACGGGGTGCTGCAGATGTACCTGGACGCGCCGTACCTGGGCCAGGACGGGTCGTTCTCGATCTGCGGGTTCCGGGCGGCGTCGAAGTATTATTATGGGAAGGATGTGGGGGAGCTGTCGCTTGCGGAGGCGGCGACGCTGGCGGCGATCCTGCCTGCGCCGGGGAAGTTCGCGCCGGATCGGAGGCCGGATCAGGCGAAGCTGAAGCGGGATCGGGTGCTGGACACGATGCGGGAGTTCCTCGGCTACGACGCGGCGAAGATCGCGGAGGCGAAGGCGAGCCCGGTGGAGGTGTCGCAGTCGCCGCTGGGGGCGTCGCGGCAGGTGGAGGCCTACCCGATCTGGCTGGGGATGACGCGGAGCTGGATGGAGAAGAACGTCCCGCCGCAGGTGATGTACGGGGCGGGGCTGACGGTGACGGTGTCGATGGACGTGGCGATGCAGGAGGAGACCGAGCGGCTGTTCAAGACGAAGGTGCCGTGGCTGGAGGGGATCATCGGGCGGCGGAAGGATCGGCTGCAGGCGGCGGGGCTGCTGTTGGACCATGCGGATGGACGCATATTGGCGGTCTGGGGCGGGGATGATGTCACATCCATCGGCTTCAACCGCGCGACGCATGCGCGCAGGCAGGCGGGCAGCTCGTTCAAGCCGGTGATCTACGCGATGGCCTTCCAGCAGCCGCCGGGGCCGGACGGGAAGCCTGCGTACACGGCGGCCTCGGCGATCCCGAACAGCCCGCGCACGTTCAAGACGCCGCAGGGCAACTGGTCGCCGCGCAACAACAAGGGCGAGTATTCGGCGACGGCGGCGATCGCCTACGCGATGGCGATGTCGCAGAACATCGCGACGGCGACCTTGATGGAGCAGCTCGGCGGGCCGGTGAAGCTGAAGGAGTTCGCGACGACGCTCGGGTTCGACGTGAGCCGGTTCCCGGACGAGATGGGGCTGTCGCTCGGCCAGGGCGAGGTCACGATCGAGGAGATGGCGATGTTCGTCGGGGAGGTCGGCAACGGCGGCAAAAAGCTGGAGCCGACCCCGGTGCTGCGGGCGGTCGATCCGAACGGCGTCGAGCGCGTCCACCCGCCGCAGGCCGGAGAGCAGGTGCTGCGGGAGGACGCGGCGGTGCTGACGCGCGAGGTGATGCGGCTCGTCGTAGAGCACGGCACGGGCGGGGCTGCGCGCGGGGTCGGCGGGGAGGTCGGCTATAACGGGCCGTTCGCCGGGAAGACGGGCACGGCGGACGCCGAGAAGGATCTGTGGTTCATCGGCACGACGCCCCGGTACGCGGCGGCGGTGTGGATGGGCTACGACCAGCCCGCGAGCCTCGGCTGGGCGGCCTCGGATCTGACAGCGCCGCTGTGGGGCTGGTGGGTCGGGCGGCTGGCGCGGCTCGACGGGGCGCTGCCCCCGTTTGAGCTCAACCTCGACCGGCGCGGGATCTGCCGCATCAGCGGGAAGGCCAGCAACGGGGGCTGCCCGCTCATAAACGCCCCGTTCTACCCCGGAACCGCCCCGAAGGGGGCCTGTAACAGCCCCCACCCCGTACGCCCCGTCGAGGTCCTGGAGGGCGAAGAGATCCCGACCTGCGTCCAGGTGGAGGGCGGCCCCCCCTGCCCCGCTGTCAAGAAGAAGCACGAGTCGCTGTGGAAGAAGCGGGCCCGGGTCGCAGAGGAGAAGAAGGCGGCGGTGCCGGGAGCGGTGCCGGGGGCGGTGCCGGGGGCGCCTGCGACCGGGTCGCCGCCTGCGACCGGGGTGGATCCGGCGCTGGAGAAGAAGATGCTGGAGGGGGCGGAGGCGCAGCCGGGATCGGAAAATTAAACGTCTGTCGGCACGATCAGCCGGAACGTGCTCCCCTCCCCCAGCCCGCTCTCCAATTGGATCTCTGAGTTGGTCGCAGCGCAGAGGTTCTTGACCAGCGCCAGGCCGAGCCCCGTCCCCCCCACCGCCCGCGACCGGCCCGCATCGACGCGGTAGAAGCGCTCAAACAGGCGGGTATGGTGTTCGGGGGCGATGCCCGGCCCCTGATCGATGACCTCGATGGCGACGCGGTTCTGGATGGGGAAGGCCGCGATGCGGAGCCGGGACTCCGGGGGGGAGTACTTGATGGCGTTATCGACGAGGTTGCCGAGGGCATGCTCGAAGGCTTCGACGTTGACGGCCACCTCCAGATCCCCTGGCAGATCGAGGACGATCTGGAGGCGGCTCTCCTCGATGCGGGATCGGAGGCGGTCGACGACCTCGTGGACGAGCGGGGCGAGGCGCTCGCGCTCCAGCGGGAGGTCGCGCGTCCGGGCCTCGATGCGGGAGAGGTGGAGGACGTCCTCGACGAGGGCGTGGAGGCGGCGGGCGTTCCGGTCGATGACGCGGAGCATGGGGGCGAGGTGGGGGGGGAAGTCGGCCTCCTCCTCCAGCAGGCTCTCGCTGTAGCCGAGGATGGCGGTGATGGGGGTGCGCAATTCGTGGGAGACGTTGGCCACGAATTCGCGGCGGGCGCGCTCAGCGAGCCGGATTGTGGTGATGTCGAGGACGACGCCGAGGCAGCCCGCGCCGTCGGCCAGCGGCACGCCGCGCAGCAGGAGATCGGTGCGTCCGAGGGTGCAGGCGGCCTCGGAGGCGCTGCGGTTGCGGGAGGCTTCGAGGAGGACGGTGTGGAGCTGCTGCAGATCGGGGATGTCCGCGAGCAGGAGGCCGGTGAGATCGCCCTGGAGGGAGAGCAGGCGCATCAGCGACGGGTTGCAGCGCCGGATCCGCAGCTCCTGATCGACGACGACGAGGCCGTTGGGGGACTCGCGGGACATCGCCTGATCGAGGATCTGCTCCTGGGATCGGTCGAGCCGGGCGTCGCGCAGCCGATCCATGAGGCGGTTGACGCCGTAGCCGACGCGCCCGATCGCGTCGTGGCCCTCCGGCAGGAAGGCGTGGACATCGCCCTGCTGGAGCCGGGAGAGCCCGCTCTGGAGCTGATCCAGCCGCTCCACCATCTGGAGCCGCTGGCGGGTCTGCCAGACGCCGAGCCCGAGCGCGACCCCGCTGATCAGCACCTCCCCCCCGTGCATGTCGCCGTCCGCGAGCAGGCCGCTCCCGATCACGATCATCACCGTGGCGAGCAGGAGGCCGGGGAGCAGCAGGCTGCTGAGTCGTTTCATGATAGGGTGGCGCGCATGAAGTGGCTGGAGATGCTTATCCAGTGGTTACTGCCCGTGGAGGTCGCCTTCTTCGATCATGTCGAGAAGGCGGCGATTGCCGCGCAGCAGGCGGCGACGCTGATGGGAGAATTGGTGCGGGCGCAGGGGCGGGACGCGCAGATCCTGCTGCTGGAGCGCATCCGCGAGGCGGAGCACGACGGGGATCGGGCGATGAAGGACATGATGGACGCGCTGGACAAGTCCTTTGTCACGCCCATCGACCGGGAGGATCTCTACCACCTCACCGCCGCCATCGAGTCGGTCTCCGACTTCATCTCCTCCACCGCCAACCACCTTACCGTCCACCAGATGGAGACGCTGCCCGAGGGCAGCCGGGAGCTCACCGACATCATCGTGAAGTCGGCGACCGAGTTCCTCGCGGCGGTCCGGCTGCTGAAGGACGGGCGGGCGGGCGAGCGCATCCGGGCGCACTGCCAGTCCCTCCACTACCTGGAGCACGAGGCCGACGTCATCTTCCGCCTCCGGCTCGGCGACCTGTTCGCCCACGAGCAGAACGCGATCCAGCTCATCAAGCACAAGGAATTCCTGGAGGGGCTGGAGGAGGCCGTCGATCAGTGCTCACGGGTCGGGACGGTGCTGGAAGCCATCG
>JBEIQZ010000811.1:0-1774 GCA_040376255.1 Alphaproteobacteria bacterium | reverse complement strand
TCATGTAACAGGATGCCAGGCCAACCCGGCCCCAGCACCACGCTCATCTGGCCGGCCGGCGCCGGGCGCGCATCCACGACAAGGTGGAAGAATTGGCGGTCGGCATGGCGATCCGCACAATCGAGCGCTGCCACGTCGTGCTGCTGGTGATCGACGGCACTGAGGGGCCGGGCGAGCAGGACGCGCGCCTCGCGGGGCTGATCATGGAGCGCGGGCGCGGCGTGATCGTGGTGATCAACAAGTGGGATCAGGTGCGCGGGCTGGAGGATCGCGACGCGAAGAAGCTGGAGGAGGAGATCGCGTTCAAGATGCCGCACCTCGCCTTCGCGCCGATCACCTTCATCTCGGCGTGGACAGGGAAGGGGACGCACCGGCTGATGCCGATGGTGAAGGAGATCTACGACGCCTTCAACACGCGCATCTCCACGGCGAAGCTCAATGACTTCCTGAGGGGGGCCATCACCGCCTACTCGCCGCCGCTCTACCGGAGCAACCCGGTCAAGATGAATTACATAACGCAGGTCCGGGTCCGCCCCCCGACCTTCACGATCTTTACCAACCAGCCTGACGGCATCATCGACGCCTACAAGCGCTACCTCGTCAACAAGATGCGCGAGCAGTACAATTTCCGGGGCGTGCCGCTGGTGCTGCAGTTCCGGCGCAAGCGCCACCTCGCCGAGGCGCAGACGCTCGCGCCGGGGGCGATCCCGGAGAACATCGGGCAGATGCCGGACGGGTACGCGGAGATGTACGAGGTCGGGGAGGAAGAATGAGCAGGGGAGCGGGGGCATGAACCTGCTGTGGCCGGTGATGTTGCCGGTGATGCTGGCCTGCACGGCGTCGAAGCCGGACAGCCTGGTGGCCGCCCCGGCCCCTGAGGTTTTTCCTGATCCGTCCTGGGTGGTCGACGGGCGGCTCCAGATCGATCCCGCCGCGCTGCCTGCTGCGGCCACGCCTTTCGCGGCGGATCGGCTGGGCTGGCGCGACGGCTTCTCGCCGGTGCAGACGGCGGTGGTGCGGCTGCCGGGGCTGGACGCCGCCGCCGTCGGGGGGATGGCGGAGATCAGCGCCTCGGGCGCCATCCGCATGCTCGATCTGGACGAGCCCGATCCGGCGATCGCGCCGATCCCCTGCTTCGCTGAGCTGGACGCCTGGGAGGACGCCGCCGGGCCGCAGGCCGATCCGGCGCTGCTGATCCGTCCGCAGCGGGCGATGACCGCCGGGCACCGGGTCGCGGTGATCGTCGGGGCGGCGGCCTGTCCGGGCTGCGATGCGGCGTGGCCGGAAGAGTCACTGCGGGAGGAGCTGGAGGAGCGGGGCGTCACGGACGCGGCGTTCGCCTGGAGCTTCCCGGTCGGCGACGGCACCGCGCCGCTCCGGGCGATGCAGCCGGAGATCCCCGTTGAATGGAGCATCGCCCGCATCGATGAGACGCCGCCGGAGGGCTGGCTGTACCGCGCAGAAGGGACGATCCGGGCCGACAACTGGCTGGAGGATGACGTACGGCTGGTGCAGGACAGCGCCGGAGTCCCGCAGCTCCAGGGTCAGGCCGACGTCGAGATCCACATCTACGTCCCGGAGCGGCTGCGCGACGCGCCCCCCGGCTCGGCGCCGATCCTGTTCTTCGGCCACGGGCTGCTGGCGTGGCCCGACCGCTACGTCGAGGAGGAGCCGGACAGCGGGCTGTGGGCGACGGCGGACGCGCTGGGCGCGGTGGTGGTGGCGACGACGTGGCGGGGGCTGACGTTCTCGGACAACCTGCATGCTGTCGAGG
>JBEIQZ010000318.1:0-7251 GCA_040376255.1 Alphaproteobacteria bacterium | reverse complement strand
GAGGCGCAAGAGCAGGCACAGCAGGCGCAAGAGCAGGCACAGCAGGCGCAAGAACAAACCCAGGAGGAACAGCGTGCGCGCCAGGCGGCGGAGGAACGCGCAGCCCGCCTCGCAGCGCGGCTCCGGGCGCTCGGGATCGATGAGACATAGCCGTTGCTTTTGCTCAAATTTCTGCAGCGCCGTTGCTCTGCGCCGACAGAGGGTGACCCTGTGATGAGGAGGCCGCCCTCGTCTATGGCTGGGGAAAGCCGGGGCCCCTGCACAAGCCCCATGGGCGCGAAAGAGGTGGACGACCTGGCCGGAGCGAGCCGTCAGGGTAATGCCGAAAGAGATTTCCTCTTCTGACTGGTCTCACGGGCTTGACACCTTCCGGGACGGGTGTCGGCGACGCCGCTACCGCGCCGCCGTAACCGAGCCGCGCACCGCAGCGTCGAGGTCGGTGGCGACACCCGGGAAGCGGGCGCGGAAGCGGCCATCGTCGGCGAGGAACGGGCGATCCCACTGATAGAGGGTCTCCGTCAGCTCCCGGAACAGGGGAACCACGACGCCCAGCACCTTCACGACCCAGCCCGGGAGCGCCGTGGAGCGCCCCGGCTTGCCGGTCGCCGCCCCGAACCGGCGAACCATCTCTGCGGGCGCCACCTCAAGGATGGGGAGGTGGAACACCTGACCCTCGACGTCGACTCCGGCGGTCCCGAGCGCGGCGAGACCCGACACCACGTCGGGAACATAGCTGAACGCATGCGGCGCGTCGGCCGCGCCGATCAGCCAGGCGCGGTCACCCCTGGCGACGGTCGTCACCATGCCGATACCCATGAGCGCCTGCGCGGTCGACCCGGGACCGAAGAAGTCGCCCGCCCGCCCCATCACGAACTTGAGTCCCTGGCCGCCGGCCTGCTGGAGCCGCACCGCCCAGGCCGCCCGCACCCGCCCCTTCCGCCCCTCGGCGGCGAGCACGCTCGCCTCGGTGCGGCGACCCTCCGAGATCCCGTAGCTGTACAGGTTGTCCAGGCAGACCAGCCGGGCCCCCGACGCGAGGGCTGCGGCGATCAGCGCCTCGCCCTGAGCGGGGAACTCGCGCTCCCAGGCCTCTCCCGAGTAGGTCGAGGGGTTCATGCAGTGGTAGAGCACCGCCGCCCCGGAGGTGACGTCGCGGGTGAACGCCGGGTCCATGGCGTCCCCGGCCACGACCTCGATACCGTCGCCGACCGGCGTGTTGCCGCGCCGGACGACACGGACCCGGAGTCCGCGGCTCTGCAGCAGGCGGGCAAGAGATGCGCCGATCTGGCCGGCACCGAAGATCACGTGGAGGGAAGCAGAAGAGGACATGAACATCTCCGAAGTTCCCCCAAGGTAGAGATTCACGACCATTCCATCCAATGCATACTTGATATATAAACCATGCATGGATAGCATGAATCTCGCCTCGATCGACTTGAACCTGCTCGTCGTGTTTGAGCGCCTGCTCGCCACGGGGAGCGTCACGGTGGCCGCCCGGGAGCTCGGGGTGACCCAGCCGGCGCTCAGCCGCAGCCTGCAGCGTCTACGGGATCTCCTCGGGGACCCTCTGTTTGTCCGCGCCGGCCGCGGTCTCACCACCACGCCACGGGCCCGCGAGCTGCATGCGCCGCTCATCGACGCCCTCGACGCCGTCCGGATGGTCATCACCCCTCCCGGGACGTTCGATCCCCGCACCGCCACCGGTCCCTTCGTGCTCGCCATGGGGGACGAGAACCAGGTGAGCCTCACCGACGCCATCATCGGGTCGTTGGCTCAGGCGGTCCCCGGGGTAGATATCCGGATCCGCGCCCTCACCCCCGCGACCGTGGAGGATGCCCGCCACGGTCGGGTGGACCTCGCCATCAGCCCCGATCTCAGCGTCCTTCCGGCCACTGCGGGAGGCGTGGACCTCTCCGAGTTCCACCGCCGCCAGCTCTACATCCGGCACTTCGTCGTCGCCTCGTCGGCCGCCTTCCCACGACCCGCGCTGACCCTGGCCGAATACGCCGCCGCCGACCACATCATCGTCAGCTTCGAAGGGGGCGGTCGGGGTTTCGTGGACGACCTGCTCGCCGAGCGTGGCCTCTGGCGGCGAGTGGCGGCGAGCGTGACATCTTTCCACTCTGCGGCCAGCGTGGTGGCCCGTACCCGACTGCTGGTCACCTTGCCGGAGGAGGTGGCCCGCGCTGCGGCCGGGGCGCTGGTGTGGTGTGCGCCGCCCCTGCCCTTGCCCACGCTCTCCATGCTCCTCCTCTGGCACCCCAGGGTCCACGCGAGCCCGCGCCACCGTTACCTCCGGGACCTCGTGGCTGGCGCGGTGCTCGGAAGGATCGGATCGACAGGATAGCCTTCACGGCGTCGCAGCCGGATGCTCCCGCTCCGAGGGCGGTCCCGAGGAGGTCAATGAACAGCGTCCAGGGGCAGCCAGAAAAGCACCACTCCGTCCCACAACAAGTGGGCCACCAGCGTGGGGAAGAGGCTGGCGGTTCTCAAGCGCAAGGTGCCCCAGACGAACCCGCAGAGAAGGGCCGCCGCGACCATGACGGGTGACCCAAGCGGGACGAGCGCCAGCGCATACGCGACCGCCGCCGCGCTGACACCGGCCCAGGGTCCGAGGCGGCGTACAAGCGCCGATTGGACGATACCTCGCCAGACCAGCTCCTCCCCCAGGATGACCGGACCCAGCGCCAATGATGCGAGCAGTCGCGATGGGGCGCGAAACGCCGCGTAAAGGAGCGCGGTTTCGCTCGGAATGGACGGCAATCCCGAGCACCACTGCAGCCCCGCCAATGGCCTGCCATATATTGGAGGAACCTGTGCTCGCAGCGGCCATAAACCATATTACACCGCAGGCAATGGCCAGCCACGCGGTTCGAGACTCCTGCCCGCTGATGTCGGTCACTTCGGGGTGCCGGGCGAGACCCCGGAGACTCCCCGCATCCGCTCGATAAAGCCCCAGGCACCCTCCGGTGGGCTTTGATTGCCCTCTACCGCCAGAGCCAGCCTTGCCGCATCTGCAAATGTGAGGCGGTGTGGGTGCCCCACGATCTCCCAGAAGTGGTCATCCTTTGCCAGGAGATCCTCTGTCAGGCCGACCACCACCTCCCGCGCCACAGTCCACCTGGCGCGGGTGACGAAGCGCACCCACAGGGAAGACAACCGCGGGGACAACAACGGAACCTCAAGCATATAAGGGGGACTGAGCCCCATCGCTTTCGTGGTCTCCTCAAGGATCTCCTTCCCGGAGAGGGTGACCGGCCCGGGAATGTCGAACCACGCGCTCGCAGGGCTCGGCATCACAAGCGCGGCCACGAGCGCAAACACGACATCGTCGATGGCGACCGGCTGCGTACGGGACTTCAGCCACCGGGGCAACACCATGAATGGTAATCGGGCGGCGAGATCCCGGACGATGAGCCAGCTCAGGCTGCCGTGCCCTACGATCATGCTTGCGCGCAGCTCTATGGTCAAGACAGAGCCCGCACGCAAGGTCTCTCCCACGTGGAAGCGACTGCGCAGGTGATCGGAACCGGCGCTGCCGGGGGCAACGCCGCCGAGATACACGATGCGCTCTACGCCAGCAGCCGCAGCCGCCGAAGAGAAGACAGACGCCGCCTGAACCTCGCTCCGGTGGTAGTCCGCACCCTCGCCAATCCCATGGACCAGATAAAGTGCGGCCTGGCAGCCATTGAGCGCACGAGCACAGGACGTTTCCTCTGCCACGTCGCCCTGGACCCAATCAAAGGCCGGCTCCCGCAGGCGGGCGCGAGCTGCGTCCCGCGTCAAGCATCGAACGCGCCACCCGTCCGCGATGAGCGCCGACCTCACCGCTCCTCCTACGAAGCCGGTCGCACCGGTCAGGAGAATCGTCCGCTCATACACGAAGCACTCGCATCACTTCATCATCGGAGGGATGCCGGTGCTCGAAGGGGGCACCGATTCGGCGGCCTGAAGCGTAAGGACGAGCCGCGAGGTCTCATAACCCTGCGCCTGGAGGCGGGAGACGATGCTCTGGTAGGTCGCATCCGGCAGTTGTGGGCTCCGCGCGAGGATCCACAGGTAGTCCCGGCCCGGATGGCCGACGACGGCGTAGGAGTAGTCCTCGGCGAGGTTGATGATCCAGTAGTCTCCCCAGAAGGGTCGGAAGAAGCTTACCTGGAGCTTAGCATTGGTCGCAGTGTCGGTGATCCGGGCTCGCCCGAGGGATGACTTCTCCACGCCATCGAGCGCGTCGATGCGGCATCGATTCAGCACATCAATGTCTCCATCGTCCCGCAGCGTATAGGTCGCGGTCGTGCCCGTGCAGCCGCGCTGGAAGGCCTGCGGGAAGTTAGCGATCTCGTACCAGACCCCGAGGTATCGCGCGAGATCGACCTGAGCGACCGTCTCGAGCGGCGGCAGATTCAGGCGCGTCGTCGTGGTGGTGGCGCAACCTGTAGCGAGTAAAAATACCAATAAGAGCTGAAAAACACGCATCGTGTCACCTTCCCGGCATCTCTGCCCTCAACCGGGAGCCAAGTATATCACGGCACCAACGATCTGCTGCGACACCGTGTCGGAGGTGGTTGGCGACAAGCAGCCAGACCAGGGCAAAGACTCAGGCCGAGCCAGAACGACCCTCATCCGGCCCTGCGGGCCACCTTCGACTTGCGTGCCTGCGGCCCCCCCAAGGGGACCCGATGCCACGCACCCATGGAAACTTTGAACCTCTCCTGGTTCCCAAACACGCCAGCGGATCGCACCCTGACGCACGACCCGGGCGCAGACCCGGCGGGCGGCGGGGACGATCCAGCTCCGGGGCTTTGGTATCTGAACGGTATCTTATAGATACTGTTCAGATACCATTAGACGATAGATGCTCGCTAAGGCGCGGTGCGCGCAGCGGGCGTCCAGCGGTTATCTGTTCCTCACGTCGGGACGGCTATGTCAGCGGAACGGATGGACACAGGACTGGAATGGTCAACCGGGCGGCATGCCTTCGCGGCGCTCGCGGCGCTCACGCTCTCTCCGGTCGTCCTCCACGGCCTGTGGCGCCCCCTCGCGCAGGCGCTCCACACAGAGGCCGACGCCTTCCGGCTCAGCTGCTCAGCGATCCTCGTCGCGACCGTCGCGGTGCTCGTCCACCGGGCGACGCAGGCCAGGCCTGGCCCGGACGCGCTGCTGCAGCTCCTTCCGGGCGCGAGCGCCGTCCTGGCTTCGGCGCTGCTCGGCCTGCTCCTCGGCGACGGGGCGACGGCGATCGGCGCGGTGACGGCGTCGCTTGCGTCGGCGGCCGTGTTCAGCGCGGCGCTCCTGCCCTGGCTCCTCCGGCGGCTGCCTGCGGAGATGGACGGGCTGGCGACCCGGCGCCGGGGCGTCGCGGTGTGCATGCTCGTGCTCGGCGTCGGCACGGTTGCGATGACCGCGCGGCTCTCCGCGTTCATGGGGGACGCCTCGCGGTCTGAGCTGTCACTGCTCCCGGAGATCCCGTTCTTCGTCCACCACTCCTGCCTGACCGCCTACGTGGAGGGCGAGCGCCTCGCGACGGAGGGGGCGGACAACCTCTATGACACGCAGCGCTGGCCCGACCTGAACGGAACAGAGCGATCCGAGTCCTGGCACGGCCCGTACGCCCCGTTCGGACTGGACGCCTTCGCCTATCCCCCGCCGTTCCTCCTGCTCCCGCGCATGCTGTCCTGGTCGGGGGACTTCCCCGCTCAGCGCGCGTTGTGGTTCGCGCTCAACGGCCTCTTCGTCGCCGCCGGGTTGTGGACGGTCGCTGCGTGGCTCGGGGGCCGCGCGGGCCTCCGCGCGCTGCTCCTCGCCCCGCTCATCTGGGTCAGCAGCCCGACCCTGGGCACGCTGCAGGTGGGAAACGTCCACCTCGCGGTGATGGTGGCTGCGATGCTCGCGCTGGTCGCGTTCGAGACCCGCCGCCACGCGCTGGGGGGGGGCGCTCCTCGCCTTCGCGATCCTCTCCAAGATCTCGCCCGGGGTACTCCTCGTCGTGCTGCTTGTACGGGGCCGGCTCCGCGAGGTGGCGTGGACTGCAGCCTGGGGCCTCGCCTTCATCCTGGGGGCGCTGCTCGCCTTCGGCCCAGCGCCGTTCATTGACTTTGTCTCGTATGAATTGCCGCGCCTCAGCTCCGGAGAGGCGCTCACCTTCCTGGCCGGTGCAGACAGCGTGCCGATCAACCTCGCGCCGTTCGGCATCCCATTCAAGCTCGCCGCCCTCGGCGTGCAGGCGGGCGATCCGTGGGCGCTCGCGCAGCGCATCAGCACAGCCTTCACCGCCGCCCTCCTGATCCTGACGCTCGTGGCGGCGCGGCGGCGCGGGAGCCAGCGCGCCACGACAGAGGTGTGGGCCGCGCTCCTGACGCTGGCATCGCTCCGCAGCCCCCTCGCGCCGGGCTACGCGACATTCGCCCTGCTCTGGCTCCTGTCCATCCGGGCGGTTGACGTTCGCGGCGGGGCGCAGGCCCTCGGGCTGACAGCGGTGTGGATCGCCCTGACGGTGGTTCCGCCCCTGGAGGGCGAACGGCTCATCGTCTACTCGCTGTTCCAGCAGGGCCTCATCCTGGCCGCAGCCACGTACTGTCTCCTCTGGACGTCGCGTACGGAGTAGCCCGACGACCGGTGATGCGGAAACGCTGAAAGTGTCGGCGGATCAGGAGAGCCTTCAGGCTGTCCGATCTGCAGCGCGCAGGCGTCGACCTTCACGGGCTGGAGCGGCGCCCGCCGCTCCAGGGTGACGGCAAAAAGATCCCTGAGGAAGATCTCCCTGAGGAAGATCTCCCTGAGCTGTCCGATCCACAAAACAGAAGCGTCTCCAGTGTGCGGCAATGATGCCCATATGGAGATAAAATGTTCTGGTTTCTTCTGGTTTCTATCGGTGTATCTTCTACTGTGATCGGAAATCCCATCAACAACCTGACCGTCATCACGGACGCTGGCGTGTACAAGCACGACATCACGGTGATCCCCTGTGAGGGGGCGCAGTGGAGCAGCGACGCGGACGAGGTCTGGATCGACGAGGCCTGCCGGATCGAGATCGAGGTCTGCGGCGAGGAGGACTGCTGGACGGACTGGTTCGAGGCCCAGCCGGAGGGCGCCAGCATCCTTTTCCTGCAGCTCGGCGGCTTCACCTGGGGTTGATCCTGTGATATCTGGGGGGATGCACCCACCCTCCGTATTCGAGTATCTGGATCACCATCAGTTCTTCACCCACTGGTACGAGTGGAAGCAGCGGGAGACGCCGGGTTTCAGCCACCG
>JBEIQZ010000543.1:0-4247 GCA_040376255.1 Alphaproteobacteria bacterium | reverse complement strand
CTCCCCCGCCGGAGTCCCCGCCCGGATCTGCCGGCACATACGTCTCCGCCTTCACCATCGACCAGAACGCCGCGTCGCTACCCTCATAGCCGAGCGCCCAGAACCCGACCCCGCCCAGCCCCGCCTCCACCGACCACCGGATGCGCTCCGTCACCGAGTCGTTGTCGCCGTACCAGAGCTGCGTCCCCGACCGCAGGACGTAGGGGGTGAGGCTGCCGGTGTCGTAGGAGCGGCCCTCCTGCGCAGCGATGACCTCCGCCTCCGACATCACCACCGACCAGCCGCCCCCGCTGGCGTCCCCCGGCACCTGCTGCGAGGAGACCGGCCACTCCTGCCCGTAGAGCGGGAGCCCCATCACGATCTTCGCCGGATCGGCGCCCTCAGACAGGTAGTAATCGACGGTCTTCGCCAGCGAGTAGCTGCTCCAGATGCCGCCGCCGTAGAGCGGATCGTTCGGGCCCGG
Organism: Alphaproteobacteria bacterium; assembly: GCA_040376255.1. GTDB lineage: Bacteria > Myxococcota_A > UBA796 > UBA796 > SXON01 > JBEIQZ01. The sequence continues at coordinate 3,784 of JBEIQZ010000543.1, read as the reverse complement.
ATCGCCGCCCGTCCAGTGGTAGCCGTAGCCCATGATGAACATCCCGCCGGAGAGCTGCGACATCGCCGCCTCGTCCCACGCCTCGCTCCAGTCCACCGCCGGGGTCGCCACCCACACGTCCCCCACCTGCGCGTCCAGCTCCTGCAGAAAAGTCACCATGTCGCCGCGCAGGTCGCTGTCCAGCCCCTCGATGTCGATGTTCACCCCGTCCGCCCCGTAGTCCTCCACCAGCCGCTTCAGGTTCGCGATCAGGGTCGCCCGCCGCGAGGCGCTCGGGAGCAGCGCGTGGTGCACCGAGTCCTCGAAGGAGATCGCGCACAGGTGGACGCGCACCCCCTTCGCATGCGCCAGCGGCACCACCGCCGGGGCCACATCCGTCCACCGGCTCGTATAGGAGAGCGAGCCGTCTGAGTTGATGCCGACCTCAAAGATCGCGAGGTGCGTCAGCCCGTCGAAGTCGAGCTGCGTCGGGTCGTCGCCCCAGTAGGGGTGGTACCCGTAGACGATCCGCTGCTCCGGCCCGCCCGCGACCGGCGGCCCCGCCTGGACAGGCAGCGCAGGCAGCGCGACCGGCGCCCGCGCCCGCAGATCCCAGCCCTGCCGCCGACCGGCCTCGGCATCTCCGCCTGAGCCGAATTGCGCGATATGCGCTCCGTGAACGCCCGGATCACCTGACAGCGGAGCCGCCAGCACAGCAGACAGAGAGCAGAGCATCAGCATGGCGCGAGTATAGCACGCCCCTCCCGCGCCGCTCCGCTCCTCAAGCGCGGTCAGAATATGACCTCTCCGCTCCCCGCTCAACCGGATAGCCTGCCGGGTATGCCTGAAACGAAATTCCCCGATCTCCCGCAGGCCGATCAGCTGTTGGCCGAACGCATGTTCGAGTACGTCCAATTCCTGCTCGACGACGACGGAAACCTGACGCCTACCGGCAACCTCGCCGCCGACGGGCGCCGCCTGCTCCGCAAGCGCGTTGACGAGCTGCTGGAGGGCGCCGAGGGCCAGAGCGCGACCACCCTCGACGGGCTGGAGGGGCTGGAGGAGCTGGATCGGGCGGCGGCGGGCGCTGATCCCGCCGGGGCCGCCGGGGCCGCCGGGGGTGCTACATGATCCTCTCCCTGCGCCTCAAGAATTTCCGCCGCTACCGCGACGCCACGCTGGAGTTCACCAAGGGCGTGAACTTCATCGAGGGCGCGAACAACGTCGGCAAGACGACGCTGCTCTACGCCATCGAGTACGCGCTGTTCGGGAGGGTGGACGGCTACAAGACGATATCGGGGCTGATGCACCCCGGCACGAAGGCGATGGGCGTCGAATTGATCTTCGAGAGCAGGGGCGTGCGCTACCGCCTCCAGCGGGCGCACATCCGGCCCCCGCGCTCGCGGACGACGATCAACGGCCACTTCAAGCTGAAGCAGGTGAACCCTGAGGGCGAGAAGTACCTGATGTCGTCGGACTTCGACGACACGGACGACAAGCTGCTGATGCGGCTGCAGGAGCTGACCGGGCTGACGCGGCGGCTGTTCGCGGTGGCGGTCAACATGAAGCAGGGGACCATCGCTGACATCCTCAACGGCTCGCCGCAATTGGACATCGTGCTGGGCGTGACGGCGGCGGTGATGGCCGAAGAGGAATTGCGGGCGATGGCGCTGGAGCTGGAGAAGGAGGCGGCGGCGCTGCCGGTGCTCCAGGAGCGGCGGAAGACGATGAACGCCGAGCTGGAGCAGATCGCGCTCCGGCTCTCGGCGATCGGGCGGGAGCGCTCGGAGGCGGGGGAGCTCCTGGCGCGCATGGGCGCGGCGGCGGATCCGCGCGCGGCGCTGGAGGCGGTGCTGTCTCCGCTCGGCGCGGCGATGGATCGGCTGCGCGGGGCGGCGGCGGGGCTGGGCGAGGCGGATCGGCGGCTGGCCGAGGAGCGGTCGCGGCAGGAGGCGGCGCTGGCGCGCGGCGACATGGCCTCGGTCGAGGCGGGGCTGGCGGAGATCGCGCAGGCGCGCGGGCGGCAGCAGGCGCAGGCGGGCGAGGCGCAGGAGGAATTGCGCGCGCTCGATCAGCAGCGGAGCGGCCTCGATCAGCAGCGCGGCGATCTGTCGGGGCGGATCGCGCGGCGATCGGCGCTCCCGACCGCCGCAGCGGACGGGGAGGCGGGCGGAGATCCCACCTGTGAGGCCTGCGGGGCGCCGATCGACGCGGCGCACAACGCCCGCGAGATCGCCATGTGGCAGGAGGAATTGGCGGGGCTGGAGGCGCAGCTCGGCGCGCTGCTGGAGCGGCGGCAGGCTGAGAGCGCGCGGCTGGAGGAGGCGCGGCGGCGGATGCAGGAGGGCCAGCTCGCGGAGGATGCGCTGCGGCGGCAGGGCGCGGCGCTGCTCTCGGCGGAGGCGCTCGTGGCGACGCGGCAGGCAGATCGGGCCGGGGCGGCGGCGGGGCTGGCGGCGGCGGCGGAGCAGCTCACGGCGGCGGCAGCGGCGGCGACGGGCGGGCTGTACGGGCTGGGGATGGAGGTGCAGCTGAGCGGATCTCATCAGGCGGAGCAGGCGGAGGCGTGGCTGGGGCTGCTCGGATCGGAGATCAGCGGGCTGCGGCTGCGGGTGGCGGAGGAGGCCGGGCGTCGGGCGGCGGAGCGCGAGGCGCTGGTGGCGCTGTGCGGGCGGCTGGAGGGCGAGGAGCGCGGCTTCACGGCGCGGCAGGCCGAATTGGAGCGCGAGGTCGCGGCGCTCAACGCGCAGATCACGGTGCTGGAGCGCAAGGTGGCGCGGGCTGAGCGGTTCCGCCGGGTCGGCGCGGGGTTCAAGACCTACCAGCTCAAGGTGCGGAGCGACGCCTCCCAGCAATTGGCGGTCGAGACGCTGGCGCTGCACCGGCAGCTCACCGGCGGGTCGGGCGCGGCGGGCGATCCGGCGGGCGACGGGACAGAGGCGGGCGAGGGCGAGTTCACCGCGCTGACCATCGATCCGGCGCGCTACAGCGTCGAGGTGGTGCCGAAGGACATCGGGGAGTCGGTCCCGGCGGGGCTCTACGAGGGCGGCGGCCACCGGCTGCTGCTGGGGCTGGCGTTCCGGCTGGCGGTGGTGCGGCGGGTGGGATCGCTGCCCTTCGTGCTGCTCGACGAGCCGACCTACGGCCTTGACGTCGCGAACCGCGAGCAATTGCTCAACCGGATCGCGGGGCTGGGCGTGGCCGATCAGTTCCTGCTCATCACGCACCAGGCGATGGGTGAGGTGCAGGGGCGGCGCATCCGCGTGGTGCGGAAGGGCAAGGAGACGGTGGTGGAGTCGACGCGAGACGCCGGGATGGCAGGGGGTGCAGCATGAGCCGCGATTCACGGATCCACTACTGGGTGCAGGTCGTCAACACCTTCACCGACTACTACTACTACATGAGCTCCTGGGAGCTGCAGAGCCGCGTAGACGCCTCAGAGGCGGCGGAGGCGGTGCTGGACGCCCGCATCCAGAAGTCCATCCTGCTGCTCATCAAGGAGCGGCTGGACGCGAACCCGGCGGAGAACCAGCGGTTCAAGGAGACGACCGACTGGAAGATCCTGAACCAGCTCCTCGCGGCGGCGCGGCTGAAGGAGCTGATGAAGGTGAAGATCGCCAAGGTCGGCAAGGCCAGCGGGCTGCGCTACCACGTGACGGAGCTGGGGAACAGCTTCTACGGGCGGAAGGTGCTGACCGCGCTCGGCTTCTCCAAGCAGCGCTACAGCCTCACCAAGGAGGAGTTTGAGCGCGTCCACCTGGAATTCCAGAAGATCAAGCTCAGCCTCCCCGAGGCCGTCGAGCCG
>JBEIQZ010000137.1:0-11714 GCA_040376255.1 Alphaproteobacteria bacterium | reverse complement strand
TGGGATTGCCCTGCTAAGCTTCAGCGAGCCGGGCAATCCCAGCCCCGGCGAACGGAGGCGGCAGGATTCGAACCTGCGCGAGCGCGTTGCGCTCCTGCCTGTGTAGCAAACAGGTCCCTTGACCGCTTGGGTACGCCTCCAGGACACATCTGTGACAGATATTTAAAAACACCCCTCCTGTCTTGGACTCGACACCAAGCCTGTTACAATAAAAATCAGATCGCCGGGGCGGTGTGCAGACCGGAAAAACCGGAAGCCCCTCCTGGCTGCTCTGTGGCGCCAGGAGGGGCTTCGGCTCCCTCATCCGTTCAAGGAGAGGGGAGCTTCAGCCGCACACTGGCGGTTGGAGGCTGCTAAATCGATAGCTGCGATAACTGCAACTCCCGCGATAGCGGGCGCTGAACGCCGGGGTGGCGATGCGGCAGGTGCAGGTGATGGCGGCCTCGGTCTTCATGTCTCTAAAATAGCCGGCCCCTGATCCACTGTCAATATGGGTATGCTGGATTTTCTCAGCATTTTCCGCGCGGGGCATTTCAGCGCGGGTAGGAGACTTCGAGGATCCCGATCTCGCGGGTACCGCGCGGGGACTCGAAGGTGACGGTGTCGCCGGTGGAGCGGCCGAGCAGGGCGCGGCCGAGGGGGGAGACGTAGGAGATGACGTGGTTCTCCATATCGACCTCGTCCTCACCGAGGATAGTCCAGGTCTGTCCGGTGCCATCCTCGTCCTCGATCCGGACGATGGCGCCGAAGCGGACGACCTGGCCGGTGAACTTTGACGGATCGACGACCTCGATGCCCTCCAGGCGCTTCTGGAGGAAGTGGAGGCGCTTGTCGATCTCGCGGAGGCGCTTTTTGCCGTAGATGTACTCGGCGTTCTCGGAGCGATCTCCGAGCGAGGCGGCGTAGGAGACCTCGGCGGTGATGCGGGGGCGCTCGCGGTGGAGGAGGTCGTTGTACTCCTCCACCATCCTTCTGTGACCCGCAGTGCTGATGTAGACGGGCATACCGGGGCTGTCCTCCAGGGACAGGCAGCTTATCCTGTCGGCGCGGGGGCTGTCTCTGGCGGAGCGGACTGGATAGAGGGCGGGGCAGAGGTACGATGTCCCTGCTGCTGCCTGCTCTCTCTGTCAGCCTGCTCTCCTGCCAGACCGCTGAGCGCGGCCCGGGCTTCCTTGTCGAGATCAACGCCGCGCACGAGCCGGTGGTGGCCGCGCCGACGTTCGACGGGCGGCTGGAGGCGATGTGGCTGTCTGCGTCCAGCACGAAGGCGGACATGGAGACCATCGGGATGATCCGGAAGTCGAGCGGCAAGGTGCTGATCGACGTGCCGTCGAAGCTGACCGGGCTGGAGGGCGGGACGGCGGTGCTGGATCTGCAGCGGGAGGCGGCGCTGCTGGAGGCGATGAAGGGCTACGACGAGGCGGCGCTGGCGGAGGCGCTGAAGGGCGCGGGGGTGCAGGTGATCCTGCTGCACCGGAGCCTGCGGGCCTCGCTCGACCGGGACAGCCGGGTGATCTCGCGCCTCTACAACCACGACGCGCTGGAGCGGTTCCAGCTCATCCGGGTGCAGGACGATCTGCTGGTCTACCTGGTGGAGGCGCCCGCCGCCTTCCCGCCGGAGATGGCGCAGGCGTCGATCCGGTGGCTCCGCGAGAAGCTGAGCGGGAAGAACCCGGCGTCGTTCCCTGAGATAAAGGCGGATCGCGGCCAGTGGATGCTGATCACGACGCTGCGCGGGCAGGGGCGGGAGGTGGCGGTCTCGGTGGCGGACGGCAAGACGCTGGATCTGGCGCTCGACGAGGCGGCGCGGGATCTGGAGATGAACCACCGCCGCTACTACGAGATCACCGGCGCCCCGGTGCTGGAGAAGGCGGTTGACAACTACACCTTCGAGATCCACCGGATCTCTGAGATGGCGTCGGTCGCCACGGACGACGAGGCGATCCTGGAGTCGCTGTGGGAGATGGGCATCGACGGGGCGCTGATCCAGCAGGTCGAGGAGGACGACGAGGGACGCACGAAGAATGTCCGCGAGGCCGCGCTCCCCGGCAGCGTCGCCAACAGCCGGGGCATCCGCACCGCCGACGAATTCCTGCGCGCCACCGCGAAGGAGTACCGCCTCGACTCGATCCGCCCCTGGCGCGACGCCTCCAACCGGCTGTTCCTGCTCCGCACCGCCTCTTATCGGGAGGTCCGCGACGCGGGGATCTCCGCCGTCGCGCCGCTCTACCGGGGGACGCTGCCGGTGCCGATGGAGCTGGTCACTCAGCAGACGGTCCGCGAGAGCATCGTCATGATGGGCGAGTGGTACCTGGCGAACCTCCAGCCCGATGGCTCGATCATCTACAAGTTCTGGCCTGAGGAGAACCGGTTCTCGGTCGACTACAACCATGTGCGCCACGAGCTCGGCACCTGGAACCTCTGGCAGGCGTGGACGCTCGACCCGCGCCCGGAGTTCCTGGAGGGCGCGAAGCGCGTGCAGGACTGGACGCTGAAGTCCCTCGTCCGCCGCGAGCCTTCGCAGTGTGCTGCCGGAGAGAAGTCCGCCTGCTTCGAGCCCTGGGAGGAGACGTTCCTCGCCACCGTCCCTGAAAAACTCCGCGCCGAGATCCAGAAGGAGGGCGTTGCCTACTTCACCTACGGCGACAACACCAAGCTCGGCAGCGTCGTCGTCGGCCTGATGGGGATGATCGACCTCGCCCGCGCCACCGGGGATCACAGCAACGACGACCTGATGCGCGATCTCGCCCGCTTCACGCTGATGATGCAGCGCCCGGATGGCGGCTTCACCGGCTACCACGTCCCGCTCGGTCACCCCTCCTACATGGCCACCAACGACATCGTCCCCGGCGAGGCCGCGCTCGCGCTGGTCATGCTCTCCGAGTACTTCAACGACCCGTCGTACCTCAGCACCCTCCAGACCTTCTTCGACTTCTACAAGCCCTGGTTCGCTGAGCGCGCCGCGAAGAAGCGCGACACCCACCCCTGGCCCGCCTACACCTACGACAACACGACCCGCCTGGAGTTGGTCCAGTTCGGCCCCTGGACCGTCATGGCCGCCGACGCCTACACCCGCGTCCGCCCTGAGGCCGACGACGTAGCGAAGCTCGGCCTCGACGTGGCCCGCTGGATGATCGAGTCCTACCAGTACCGCCCGAAGCACACCCCGTTCCCCGACTACATCGGCGGCTACTACAAGTACGACGGCGAATTGCCTGCGATGCAGGCGTTCTGCTACGCCGAAGGGACCGCCGCCGCCTACAGCATGGCGCTGCGCGAGGCGCCCGATCAGGCCGCCTACTTCGAGGAGGCCACCCGCCAGAGCCTCCGCTTCGCCATGCAGATGCAGCACGACGGCTTCGACACCTACGGCTTCTCCCGCCCCTGGCAGGTGTTCGGCGGCGTCAAGTACGCGATGAACGAGCCGAAGGTCCGCATCGACTACGTCTACCACGCCCAGTCATCGCTCTACCAGTGGCTCATGGCCTCCCGGCGCGACCCGAACCTCCCCGCCATCGCGAAGGCCGATCTCAGCGAGACGCAGCGGCTCATCCTGAAGCTCATGGGCGCGCCCTCCTTCCGCGAGGGGCCGCTCTATACGGAGCACCCGTCGATGGTCCCGGCAGAGGCGCAGGAGAAGCGCCCGGAGAAGGGAGAGGAGTAGGCCCGGCGGGCGCTCAGCCTCAGATGCTCAGACCAGCGCGCCCCGCACGACCCCGATCCCCGGCATGAACTCAGCCGCGTCGAGCCCCGCCAGCTCCAGCAGCGTCGCACCGAACACATCGGTCGTCAGCAGGATGCCGTTGTCATCGTCGAGATCGCCGCTGGCCGCATCGACGCGCCGCCCATAGTAGTAGAGGTCGTAGCCCCCGACGGTGCGCCCGGCGACGCCCGGCCCGCTGACCATCGCGGCGGTGTAGGGCCAGTGATCCTTGCCCATGTTGCCGTTGAGGCGCGGGGTGCGGCCCATCTCGGAGAGGACGACGATGACGGTCTCGTCGGCGAGGGTGGCGCCTCCGGCGGTGCCGGGGGCGGACTCCAGCATGTCGAGCAGCGAGTTGAGGCCGGAGAACAGGGCCTCAAAGCTGTTGGACTGGGTGGTGTCGTTGTTGCTGTGGCTGTCCCAGCTCTGGTAGTTCTGGAGCGTGACGACGCGCGAGACGCCCAGCGAGAGCAGGCTGGTGGCGAAGGCGGCCTGCTCGACGAGGTCGCTGGAGCCGGTCCAGCTGAGCTGATCCATCAGCTCCTTCAGCGCGCCTGCGCGCCCGAGCGAGGTGTTGTAGGCGCCCTTCAGCAGGCTGGCGCGGCTCAGCTCAGATCGGGCGGCGGCCTCGATGGCGGCCTTGTCGGCGCGGGCGCGCACGAACTGATCCATCAGCGCCTCGGCGCCGAGGGAGGGCGGCAGGATGGGACGGTCGGACCAGCCGAGGATCTCGCCGTTGAGCAGGCCGGGGAGCTGGCCCTGGGTGCCGGTGCGGGTGACGAAGGTGCCGTAGCCGCCGGGGTAGGAGGGGCCGGCCGCGACGACCTGCGGGAGCGAGTAGCTGTAGCCGTCGCCGCCCGCGATGACCGCGCCCCAGTCGGGGGCGTTCTGGCGCGTGGAGCCGGTCATCATGAGCTTCAGGCAGTTCTCATGGGAGACCGACGGCACGACGATCCCCTTGAAGATCGCGGTGCGGCTGGCCTGCCGCTCCATGAACCGCCGGACCTCCGGGCGGTCGGCGTGATCGACGAAGGTGAGGTCGCCGAAGCTGGTCGGCTGCGCGTCGCGCTCCATATCGACGTTCGGGTTGTCGAACTCGGAGCAGAAGACGCGGGTGGGGTCCCACCCGCCGAGGTTGGTCACCAGGACGAATTTCCGACCGTTCCCGGCTACGGAGGCCATCGCCCGGTGCGCTCCGGCGGAGATCAGGCCAGCGCCGAGGGCGGAGGTCGCGAGGACTTGGCGGCGATTCAGCATGTGAACCTCAGAGCAATCAGATCAGGGATCAATAGAGGATAAAGTCGGGATCGCGCATCAGCACGGAGAGCACGCCGGTCCACGCCTGCGCGGCGTCCCCGTCGATGGCGTAGAGGCCCTGCCAGAGCGCCAGCAGATCGGTCACCTCCTGGCTCTCCGCCTCCACCGTGCGCCCCAGCACCAGCAGCGAGAGCCGCTGCATCTGGGCCGCCGCCTGCGGATCAGCCGACGCGCTCAGATCGACGAGCGTGAACAGCTTGCGCTGATCCAGGGACATCGCCGCCTCCTGCTGCACCGCATAGCTGGCCGCCGCCTGGGAGAGCCGCTCCTGCACCAGCACCGTCGTCGTCGTCGGCTGCTCAGCAGGCTTCGTCGAGTAGACCCCGTCCACGCCGCCCGCGAGGATGCGGACGCCGTAGGTGTCGGTCAGCATCAGATCGTAGCCGTCGTTGGTGAAGCGGAAGCCGGTCAGATCCTCGATCTGCGAGGCGAGCAATTCCGGCCCCATCAGCTTCTTCGGGGTGTAGCGCGGATCGTCCTCGACCGCCGCCCGGTACTCAGTCCCCGACACCACCGCCCGGAACAGCGGCTTCAGGCGCATCTCTCCGTCGAGCAGCACCCCCCGGTAGTCCGAGAGCGCCTCAGTGTCCGCCAGCACGCTGTCGCGCTGCGTCAGCACCTCGAACACCTGCTCCGTGATGCAGCTCGGGAAGCGCGCGTCCTCGGTGATCTGCCAGCCGAGATCGGCCAGCGTGCTGCCCGGCTCGCCGTAGTAGCCGGGGGCCACGCCCGAGGTCATCTGCCACAGCCGCTCCCGCTCCGGGTGGTAGGTGGCCATGTCCATGCGGCTTAGATCGTTGATATAATAGAAGCCCCAGAGGTAGGACGCCATCGGATCGAGCGAGCTGTGGCAGGCGTAGCAGCCGGGGTTGTTCAGCAGCGCGTCGTTGATCGCGTCCCGATCCAGCAGGTTCACGTCGCGCGAGAACTCGATGGGCCGGGTCAGGTAGTCGTTGCAGAGGAACACCTTGCTGACGGCGTTCGCCCGGCCCCGGTTGGAGTTGGTGGCGTTGCTGGTGTAGTGCCACCAGAAGCCGTTGGTCGCCAGCACGCCCGCCGAGGGCCGCCCGTCGGTGTAGCGCACCTGCTGCCAGCCCGTCGCCCCCTCCGGGTACTCGACCGGGAACGCCGTCCCCAGCAGCTCGTTGGCCATCGTCCAGTCCGCCGTCAGGATCTCCGTGTACGGCAGATCCTGCTCGGCGATCGTCGACAGCACCCGCAGCGGCTCCTCACCGACCGCCGCCGCGAACCCCGGCTCGTCGCTGAGCAGGAAGTCCTCAGCGGTCACCGTCCACATGTCCTGGCGGGTGAGGTAGATGTCCGAGAACAGCGCCCGCACCCGGCTGCCGAAGCGCGGATCGTCCACGAAGGTCGCGATCAGCTCGCCAGCCGCCGCCGGATCAGCCTCCACCGCCGCCAATTCCTGCTCTGTCGGGCGCACCCCGCGAAGATCCAGGCTCGCCCGCGTCAGCCACTCCGCCTCGGAGAGCATCGGGATCTCAGCCTCAGGAGCCGGACCCGCGATCTCGCCGGTGCAGCCCGCGAGCAGCACCATCATCATCACTGCACCGTTCACGCCGCCACCTACTCTGTCCATGGTCCCTCCGCGCCCCAGGAGAACAGGGCAGTGAAGTCGGGACAGACCGTCCCATATGGGTTTCCGTCAATGTACACATCTCCGCAGCCGTCACAGAGCGGCGGGAACACCCCCGCGCCGTCCTCAGTGTGGCCGTGGAACACCACCTCATACCAGCGGCCCGCGTCGTCGCGCAGCGCGATCTTGCCGCCCGGCTCCTGCCAGCAGGTCGCCCCGTAGAACTCGTCGTACCAGAGCACGTCCACCATGTCGATGGTGTTGATCAGCCCCGGCAGCCCGCCAACCCCGCCGTCCATCCAAAGCCGCCGCGCGCCGTAGTCGTAGTAGTAGGCGTCGATGTTCACGTAGTAGTCGAGCCCCTGCGAGAGCCAGGTGTCGCCCCAGTCCGCCCCGTCCCAGATGTAGGAGCCGGTGAGGTAGGCCCGCCAGTAGTGGTAGCTGCCGTAGTCCAGATCGTTGAGCAGCGCGCCGCCGGCCATGTAGTAGCTCTGGCCGTCCGGGCGCTGGTAGGTCGCGTCCCCGGTGAAGATGCCGTAGTCGTCGAGCTGGACGCCGTTGTAGACGGTGTCGATCAGCCGCAGGTAGTCCGACCACCCGTTGATCCGGGAGCCGGTCGTGGAGGTGCAGTCGCCCTCCCAGAAGTAGCGCCCGTAGTACTCCTGGTAATAGTCGTCATAGATCGGGCAGGCTTCGTCCTCTTCGCTCTGCATGTCCGCTTGCGCGTAGAACAGCATGTGCGGCTTCGCGGCGAAGATCGTCTCCATCGCCATCGGGATCGCGTCCTCGATCTCCTGGATGGTCAGCGGGTCAGGCAGCGGCTCCCGATCGGGTGACTCATAGGGCGCAGGCATCGCCTGCTCTTCCAGCTTCCCGAGACCTGCCTCAGGTGTACATGCCAGCAGCCACAGCAGCATGGTCTGCCTCCTCTTGCGGTGATTCTACAGCATCAGCGGGCGCCGTTCAAGCCCCGCTTGAGAATTTGCATCTGTGCCAGTGTTGTGTCTCAGCTCCCCTCCGGCGAACACTCCAGCCACCACCGGAGCCGCGTCCGGTCGTCCTCATCGACCCCGCCGTTCGGCGGCATGCTCGCGTCGTCCCCTGCCGACCGCGCCAGGATGCGATCCCGCCAATACCAGGCGTCCGCTTTCGTATCAAAGAACACCTCCTCCGGCGCGTCGTACCGATCCGGCGCGGTCGAGGCGTGGCAGGCCTGACAGTTCTCGGTCATGAAGCCCTGCCCGAAGTTCTCATAGGTCACCAGCGCAGCATCGTCACAGATCGACGCTCCGCCTGTCGTCCCCGCCCCCGCCGACTCCTTCGCTGACGTACAGGCCAACCACACCAGCAGCGCCATCCCGCCTCCAGCGCAGCCTCTAACTTTAATTCTGCGGGGGTGACCCCCCACATCGGGACGGCGCTGACGCTTGTCCCTCCCCCCGCGCCAAAGATGGCGCGTTCGGCTGGCCCGTGCCGGGGGTGAATGCGGGGGACGGCAATATCTGTCGCGACGGGCGCTTTTTCGTCATTACGTCCCCCACATCCACCGGGCCAGCCGGGGCGTATCGGGGAACACGGTCGGGCAGAGAGGTTCGGAAAAATTTTGGATGAACCAATATTTTTCAGATGAGCAATGGATGGTTCAAAGAAGTGGGAGAGGGTATGACCGACCGTCTGCACTTTCCATACCTGTTTCTACAGGGCCGCAGAAAAGGACCCTCCTCCTTAGGAAAAAGGAGCCGTCATCTCAGATACTCCCGAACCTCTTGCGCGACAGATTTCCCCGATACGCCCCGGCTGGCCCGGTGGATGCAGCGGGCAAAACCCCGAAAAAGAGTCGTCGCGACAGATATGACTGCCCGCTGTATTCACCCCCGCAAGGGCCAGCCGTCGCGCCTTAGCGCGGGGGGAGGACAGCCGCCTCGTGCGGCCTGTCCGGTGCGGGGGGCTACCCCCGCAACTACTTATGCCGGAAGGTGATGCGACCCTTGCTGAGATCGTAGGGCGAGACCGCCACCGTCACCCGGTCCCCCAGCACCACGCGGATGCGGAACCGGCGGAGCTTGCCGGCGAGGTGGGCATGAACCTGAGTCCCTGCATCTGTCTCGACCAGGAAGGCTCCACCCGGATACACTTCCTTGATCACACCATCAATCTCAATCAGATCGTCACTGGCCACATATTCCTCGGAGGCGAGCCTGCTAACCGCCCGGACATCTCCTGACAAGCCCCGCTGCGCGCTCATCCGGCTCCTCCTTCCCCTATCGCTGATCGCGGCGGGGGCGGCGGCGGGGTGTCGACAGCCGACGAAGGAGGCGGTTGTGTGCGGCGCACCGGGCGATGCGGACGGGGACGGCTACGCGGACGCGGCGCGGGGCGGGGGGGACTGCGCGCCGGAGGATGTGGAGATTTATCCGGGCGCGGAGGATCTGAGCGCGGACGGGGTGGATCAGGACTGCGACGGGGCGGACGGGCCTGCGGCTGCCTGCGTGGCGGCGGCGGACGTGTGCGACGGGGTGGACAACGACTGCGACGGGCGGGCGGACGATCCGTGGCTCATCCGGCTCGGGGCGGGCGCGACGGTGGCGATGGCGGCGGACATCGGGGGGGAGGCGCGGCTGGTGCTGGGGCGGACGGCGGAGAGCGCGGAGGTGGACGGGAGCGTATTGCTGTACGATCTGGGCGGGTCGCTGGTGGCGACGATCGATGGGACGGATCAGGGGCCGAGCTTCGGCCAGCAGATCGCGGGGGGGCGGGATCTGACGGGGGACGGGCTCGCGGATCTTGCGGTGTCGGCGCCCTACGCGACGACGGGCGCGGGGCCGAACCACGGGCGGGTGTTCGTGCTGGCGGGGCCGATCACGGCGCGGACGACGCTGGCCGACGCGGTGTTTGTGTTCGAGGGCGGGGAATTGGACGGGCAGGCGGGGACGACGCTGGCGATGACGCCGGATCTGGACGGGGACGGGCGGGGGGGGCTGCTGATCGGGCATTACCGGCATGCGCTGCTGTTCGAGGGCCCGGCGGGGGCGTCGGGGGTGGCGGAGGCGGCGGCAGTGTGGGAATTGAACACGGGCGGGGGGGCGTGGAACTTCGCGACGGCGCCCGATCAGGACGGCGACGGGCTCGACGAATTCGCCTTCGGCATGGACACCTTCACCTCCAGCGCCGGGGAGGCGGGGGCGGGGCTGGTGCTGGTGACGGGCTCCCGGACGGTGCTGACCGGCGACGGCGGCTACGCGATCCCGGACGCGCTGGCGGTCTACGAGGGGGCGGCGGGGGAGGGGCTGGGGGGCCGCCTGACGCGGGTGGGGGCGGATCTGTGGACGGTGCGGGGGGGGGCGGCGGCGCAGGCGGACGGGAGCGGATCGCTGGGGCTGACGGGGGTGACGAACCTGCTGAACCTCGGAGACACGGACGGGGACGGCGCGGAGAACCTCGGCGTCGAGGCGGGCGGCAGCCTGTGGGTGAGCGGCACGATCCTGAAGGAGATCCCGGGGCAGAGCGGCCTGCAGGGGGTGCGGAATTCCGGCCCGATCCCCGATCTCGACGGGGACGGGATCGCGGACATCGCGTTCCGGGCGCAGAACGAGAGCGGGCTGCTCTCGCTGGCGCTGGCGCTCGACACCTCCTGCGACGCGGACGGCGACGCGGTCTCGGGTGCGGCGGGGGACTGCGACGATGAGGAGGCTGCGGTGGTGCCGCTGATCGGGGCGGAGGTCTGCGACGGGCTGGACAACGACTGTGACGGGATCGCCGATCAGCTCCCGATGACGGCCATCGCGGGGCGCTTCATCGGCGGGAGCGGGCTGGGGGCGGACGGATCGGCGGTGCTGCTCGCGGCAGACGGCGCGGCGACGCTGGTGGACGCCAGCGGCGCGCAGATCGGCAGCGTCACGGGCGGGGCGGGGGATGGCCCGGCGCGCGTGGCGGGGGTCGGGGACATCGACGGCGACGGGCAGGCGGCGTTCCTGCTGGTCGGGGACAACAGCACGCTTCTTTATGGGCAGGATCGGGCGGTGCAGGCGGAATTCCTCGACGGGACGCGCTTCAGCCGCGCCGCGCAGGTCGGCCACGCCGGGGACACCGACGGGGACGGGCTGCCGGACGTCTGGCTGCTGCTGCGGGAGGGGACGGGGCGCTACGCGCTGGGGATCTGGCATGCGCCGCCGGAGATCACGGTGGCTGACGACGCGGACGTGGTGATACAGATGCCCGAGAATTGGCTCTCGGTGGTTGTCGGGAGCGCGGCGCCGGGCGACGCGGGCGGCGCCGACTTCAACGATGACGGGCGGGACGATCTCGTGTTCGGGAGCCCCGCCGCCTGGGATCTGGAGGGCGGGCGCGCCTCCATCGTCGCGGTAATCAACGACGGCGCGTACGACCTCGACACTGAGGCCGTCCTCTCCCTCTACGGCGACCCGGACGAACACCTCGGCCAGAGCGTCGCCATCGGCGACTGGGACGGCGACGGCACCGCCGACAGCGCCATCGGCGGCAGCCGGGGGGCGCGCATCGTCTACGGGATCAACTGCACCGCTGCCGCCGTGGACATGCCCGCCGACGCGCTCGCTGCGGTGGACATCGACGGCGACGGGACGGACGAATTGCTCGGCGCTGATCCCGACGGGAGCGCCGCCGGATCGGCGGACGCGGGCGTGATCTGGCGCTGGCAGGCGGGCGCGGCCTCGGCGTGGCGGGCTGGATCGGCGGGCGATCTGATGGGGATCTCGCTCTGGCCGATGGGCGGGGCGGGCGTCATCGTGCGCGGCCAGTCGCAGTCCTGGCTGTGGGGCGCTGAGGGCTGCGCGCCTTAGGCCCGCCCTGCAGCCCGTCCCGCAGGATAGATCCCGGCTGGAGGCTCCATGCAGACCACCGTGATCGGCGCCGGCTCCTGGGGGACGGCGCTCGCAATGCAGCTCGCCCGGAACGGCAACGCTGTCCGCCTGCTCGACCGCGACCCCGCCCGCGCCGCTGCCATGCAGCAGGATCGCCAGAACGCCCGCTACCTCCCCGGCATCCCGTTCCCCGACCACCTCCGCGTCCTCTCCGACCCGGCGGAGGCGCTCGCCGGGGCCGCGCTGATCACCGTCGTCGTCC
>JBEIQZ010000108.1:0-13236 GCA_040376255.1 Alphaproteobacteria bacterium | reverse complement strand
TGCCGGTGGTCGAGGAGACGCCGGATCGGCTCTGGTCGCGGGAGGTGGCGCCGTTCATCGAGGCGGCGCGGGTCGGGGTGGGGACGGTGATGACGGCGCATGTGCTGTACCCGGAGTGGGACGAGGAGAACCCGGCGACGATGTCGGAAAAGATCCTGAAGGGGATGCTGCGGCAGAAGATCGGGTACAACGGGGTGCTGATCTCGGACGATCTGGAGATGAAGGCGGTGCGCGGGCGCTACCCGCTGGAGATGCAGCTCGAACGCGCGAACCGGGCGACGGTGGACATGTACCTCGTGTGCAAGGAGGCGCAGCTCCAGCACGAGACCTGGGAGGGCCTGATCCGGCTGCAGGAGGAGGATCGCCAGGAGGACGACCGGGCGGTGGACGCGATGGCGCGCATCCGGGCGCTGCGCGAGCGGTTTTTGATCGACCAGCCCCCGCCGGAGGAGCTGTCGATCCTCGGCGGGGGGCGCGAATTGGCGATGCGGATCCGGGCGGAGGGCGCAGCATGATCGGGCATCTGCTCCTGGCGCTCGTGCTGCTGGCTGGCGCTCCGGCGGCGCGGGCGGCGGACGCCTGTGAGCTGCCGCAGACCGTCCCGGAGGCGGTGCAGGTGGCGTGGGTCAGCCCGACCGGGCAGGGCGTGGGGCTGAAGGGGATGCTCAACGTGGTGCGGACAGCAGATCTGCGGGCGCTCGTGGTGGCCGAGAAGCGTGAGCCGACCTCGCTGCTGCGCGCCATCGGGCTGCTGGGGCGGCGGCAGAAGATCCATCGGGGCTACAAGGTGACGCTGTTCGATGTGCGCACCGAGTGGCTCTGCAGGCCGAGCGCGGGCGCAGAAGGAGAGGATCACGCAGGGGTGGCGCGCTGCGAGGCGGGCTGGCAGCGGAAGGGGGCGCGGCTGCGGGGGAAGTCGTGGACGGGCTGCGGCTACCTCAACGATACGGCGGACGGCCACCGCAGCGTCGATGTGTTCCGCATCCGGTGGCGCGACGCCATCGCCGGGGGCTTCTGCGTCCTGCCGCTGGAACGTTTTATTGAGGGGGTCTGATGTCTGAAGATCGGAGACCGGATCAGCGGCTGCATGCCCGGCTCCGCCGCTGGACTCAGGAGCAGATCGACGGGCGGCTCCGATCAGATGGGCCGGAGATCCTGGATGACGAGGGGCTGTCCGCGCGGGGCCAGCGGATCCTCTCGGATCTGGATCGCTGGAACGGGCTGTCCGGCTGGTACCGGCAGCACCTCCAGCGGATCCGCCGGCACTGGGATGCCCTCGGGAAGCCGCAGCCGTTCTGCGTGGTGGATGTCGGCTGCGGGCCGGGCGGGATGCTGGAGATGCTCGCGGCGTGGGGGGCGCGCTACAGCGTCGATGTGGAGCTGACCGGGGTGGACAGCAGCCCGGCGTACCTGGAGATGGCGCGCCAGAAGCTCAGCGCAGCGGGCGGGAAGAGCGCGGTGCGGCTGGTCGAGGCGGACGCGGCGCGCACGCCGTTCGCTGACGGGGAATTCCACCTGCTGACCTCGACGCTGATGCTCCACCACCTGCCCGATCCGGTGCGCGTGGCGCTGGTCGCCGAGGCGGGGCGGATCGCGGAGAGCCAGTACATCTTCGATCTGGAGCGCACGTTGACCGGGGTGGTCGGCTGGTCGGTGCTGGCCCCGGCGCTCGGGATGGGCGCTGACACCCGCCACGACGGCGTCCAGTCGGTGCGCCGCGCCTGCTCGCTGGAGGAGTTCCGGGCGCTGATGGCGCCGCTGCCCGTCTCAGTGGAGCGGGCCTTCCCGACGGGGCTGTTCACCAGCCCGGCCTCCAGGCGCGGCTCCCCAGGTTCGGGGTGAAGATCGTCGCCTCCGCCCAGAGCGAGGGCGTCTGCTGCGCGTAGCGCACCTCGGCCTTCAACCGCATGAACTCCCATGGCGTGCTGTTCACCCCGAGCGCCGCTCCCGGCCCTTCATAGGCGCTGGTCTCCAGCCGCAGCACGGGGGACATGGTGCTGCCCGGCAGCATCTCGCCCTGGATCATGAAGCCGTAGCTGCCCTGCAGGCTGATGGCGCCCTCCACGCTCACCCACACGTCCTTCGGGCGGAACTGCGCGCCCGCGTCGATGACGAGCGGCCCCTGATCGAAGGGGTGGGCCCAGGTGCCGCCGCTGAAGGTGAACTTTTTGTCGAGGAAGTAGACATGCCCGCCGACGATCATCGTCGAATTGCGGATGTCCTCCAGCGGCGCGCCGAGCAGGTTCATCCCCGCCGGGAGATCCAGCCCCGCCATCGCCATCGCGCCCCAGTCCCGCTCCCCGAAGCCGAAGCCGCCGCCGATGGTCGTCCCGAGCGGCACCAGCCCGTCCGGCCCGAAGATCCCCTGGATCGACCCCGCCCCCGGACGGCGCAGCGCCGACCAGGACGCCAGCGCGTTCCGCCACGGATCGACCGACTCGATCCCCCACGGCGGCGGCAGCACCCCGCCCTCGAACCAGAAGTCCTTCATCCCCACCCGCACGGAGAGGCGCTCCGGTGACAGATACGTGAGCGTCTCAGGGAAGATCGGCCCGGTCGTCCCGCCGAAGTCCAGCTCGACCGCCAGCCGGAACCCCGACGGCCGCACCCACAGATCGCCCTCCGCCAGCCAGCCCGCGCCGGTCACGATGGGGCCGCTGTCGGGGATGAACGCCGCTGCCGACAGATCCAGCGCGCCGCCGAAGTCGATATCGGCCTCTCTGGCGACGGCGGTCTGAGTGGCCGCGCTGAGCCATATGCTGAGCCATGCGCCGAACCGGAGTGCCGAGCGCTGCATGCTTCCCTCCGGGGTCAACATATCGTCTTCCTGCAGGATAAGCGGGCGGGACGGAGTCCGAGATGAGCAGGCTGCCCGCGAAGGCCATCACCAACCTATCCACCTTCCTGCCCAAGCTGAAGTCCAGCCGGGACTGCATCATCCACTACTGCATCGTGCGCCCCGAGGCGAAAAAGAAGCCGGTAGGGGTGATAGGGGCGAAGGCGTCTGCGGCGACGCTGACGACGTTCCGGAAGCTCTATGCCGGGGACGATGTCATCGAGAAGACCAAGCCGAAGAACTGGGTCTGCGCGCGTGGCGCGATGCAGGTGACCAACAACACGGTGGTGATCATTCCGTCGAACCGGGGCAGCGCGGTGAACATGCCCGGCAAGCTCCGGCAATTGTTCAAGGACTGGAAGAAGGAGATCGCGAACCGCAAGGGCAACGGGGCGCTGGTCGATCCGCTGCTCAAGGCGACCATCATGCGGCCCGCCGACACCGCCGCGCTGAAGGTCACCGAGCCGGAGACGGTCGAGGGCGAGGAGGAGCAGGATGCTGACGCGCTCGCCGAGTCGGCTGAGGCCAAGAGCCGGGGCGGATCGATCCGGCCCGAGCTCCAGTGGCTGATGGATGAGTACGCCGTGCAGGAGGAGCAGCTCGACGCCATTGAAGAGCGCGCCGCCGACGGGGGCGACCGACAGGTATGTATCGAGGAGCTGGAGCGCGTGCGCGAGCGGCTGGATCACATCCGCGCCGAAGCCGCTGAGGGCTGGCGCAAGCTGTCGATGATCCCGTTCGCGCAGAAGATCTATCCGGACACCTTCGCCGCGCTCGACGACCTGAACCAGTGGCTCCACACCGCCGTCCAGCGGATCAACCGCACCATCAAGGCGCTGGCGAACGGGACGTTCACCACAGGCGACACGGGCGGGGACGGTGACGAGGACGGCGGGGAGGACGGCAGCGACGACGGCAGCGATGATGGCAGCGATGATGGCAGCGACGATGGCAAGGGGGACGGCGACAAGGGGGACGACGAGGAGGACGACGACAAGGGGGATACCGACAGCGCGGCGCTGAGCGCGTGGCAGCCGCTGAAGGTGCGGCTGGAGAGCGCGAAGGCGAAGTACGATGACGCCGATCTGGTGCGGCGGCGCCTGAAGGAGAGCGCGACCGATCCGGATATGCGGGGCAGGATGGTGCGGGTGCAGACCTACATCGGCAGGATGATCGGGCTGACTGAGGGGGCGCAGGAGGCGCTGCTCAACGAGGCGGAGGAGCAGGAGGATCTGGAGAAGGACACGGCGGGGGGGGATGCTGAGGCGCTCGCTGAGGCGGTGGAGGAGTCGGGCGACTTCCTGGAGATGCTCCAGCGCATCCACAAGCAGCTCAAGGAGGGGCTGGACAAGATCGCGAAGCAGAAGGACGAGGGGGGGGAGAAGGAGCTCCACCCCGATGTCGGGACGCTGACGAAGGAGGTCGACGGGCAGGACGAGTGGACCGGCGAGGTCTACACGCGGGCGGAGGAGGGGGACGAGGAGGAGAAGGAGCGGAGCCGCAGCGCCTGCCTCCACGATCTCCGCAGCGCAGAGCAGCGGTACGGGGAGCTGGAGAAGGAGATCAGGCAGCTGCGCGAGACGCTCCAGGGGGAGGAGGACGGAGAGACGCTGCACCGCCTGAGCCTGGAGGCGCTCGCGAAGCTCTCAAAGCGGATCGATGAGGCCATCTCCAGCTCTGAGGAGTACCGCTCCGGCCTGATCAAGCCGGAGGGCGACCGGTGGGCGCCCCGCGAAGACACCGCTCCGGCGGTCGCGTCGGCCATGCAGCAGTGGATCGCCCTGGACGAGCGGCTGGTGGAGGCAGAGCTGCGCTGGGACAAGCCCGCGTGGCGCAAGGAGCGGCTGGAGGCGGCGAAGGCCGATCCGGCGGTGATGAAGGAGGTCCAGGAGATGGCGGCCGCTGTCAGCGCGCTGCTCAAGGAGATCGGGGAGAGCCTCGCCACGCTCCGGAAGCTGGAGCCGACCGTGACCGACAAGAGCCACGATCAGTGGCTGATCGATGATGCCGTCCGCAGCGCGGATGACCACCTCGCCGTCTTCAAGGAGATGGATCAGCACCTCAGCGACGGGTTGCTCCAGGAGTCTGAGGAGGAGTCTGAGGAGGAATCTGAGGAGGAATCTGAGGAGGAGTCTGAGGAGGAGTCTGAGGAGGAGTCTGAGGAGGCGCCCGGGAAGAAGGTGTCGAAGGCCGGCAGCAAGGTCCATGCGGACGTCCAGCGGCTCCTCGACGATCTGGGCAAGGAGGAGAAGTGGACCGGTAAGATCTATGCGCGCGCAAAGGAGGGCGAGGCGGAGTACCCGGCCTGCCTCTCGGATCTGCGGGCGTCAGAGGATCGGTTCAACGCGCTCAAGGAGGAGGCGGCGGCGGTGCGGGAGCGGCTGAAGGCCGGGGGCAAGGGGTGGCACAAGGAGAATGTGAACGCGCTGGACAGCGTCCGGCATCGGCTGAAGGCGGCGCTGAAGACGATGGAGGCGCGCCGCCCGGGCATGCTCCAGGCGCAGAGCGGGCGCTGGCACCCCGACAAAGGCGATGATCCGGCGGCGGTGAAGGCGCTCAACCGCTGGATCTCGCTGGAATTGGAGGTGGTGGAGCTGATCGCGGAGTGGGATCGCCCGATCCGGCTGGAGGAGATGATCCAGAAGCGGGGGAGCGATCCGGCGGTGGATAAGGAGTTGACGGAGCTGGAGCAGTCGATCGACGGCACCGCCGGCGCCCTCAAAAAGCTCTGCGCGAAGATGGAGACGCTCGCGGCGGACGCGGAGGAGGACAGCGATCTGCGGTCCAAGCTGGAAGGAGCGGTGGAGAGCGCCGGCGACCACCTGGCCGCTGTCCAGCGCATCGGCGGACAGCTCTCCTCCGGCGCGGTCGTCAAGAAGCTCGGCTCCGGTCGCAAGGGCATCGAGGAGGTGCGGGAGGAGCTGCCGCAGCAGCTGAAGCGCGATCCTGAGCTGCTGGAGCAGGTGGCGAAGCGCGAGGGCGGCCGGGATCTCCTGGGGCGGCTGGTGGAGAGCTGCCAGAAGGTGAAGCAGTCGATCGACAACAACCGGGTGATCCAGGGGGTGTTCAAGGCCTGCTTCAAGATCAGCCGGCTCACGCTGAGCGGCTCGCTCAACAGCGTGCTGTATGTCTATCAGGCGCTGAACAACGTGCCGGTGATCAGCGAACCGATGTTACAGCCGGTGCGGCACGCGCCTGATAAGCGGTCTGGGAAAGATGAACCGGAGCAGCTCACGCTGAAGGTGGAGCGCTCCAGCCGGAAGAAGAGCAAGTGAAGGAGTGCACATGTCTACCCTGTCCCCCTTCGATGTCGCCTGTCCCGCCTGCGATGCGGCGTTCTCCTTTGATGTCGCGCTAAGCATCGACGCCGACGTCCGCCCCGATCACCGGGAGGCGATCCTGGAGGATCAGCTCCAGGTGCAGCCCTGCCCCGCCTGCGGCTTCAAGGTGCGGGCCGCGCCGCAATTTGTGTACACTGATCTGCCGCGTCGGCAGTGGTTCCTCGTCGAGCCGGCGGAGAACCTGCGGGACTGGCGGGCGTTGGAGCGCACCGCGACCGGGCTGTTCGCCGAGCGCTTCGGCGCCCCGGCTGTCGGGCGCGCGGCGGGGGAGGGGATGCGGCCCCGCCTCGTGTTCGGCTGGGCTGCGCTGCGCGAGAAGCTGATCTGCGGGGAGCAGGGCATCGCTGAGGTGCCGCTGGAGCTGGTGAAGCTCTCGCTGATCCACTCCGCCCCGGAGCTGGATCTGAGCGACGGGCTGGAGCTGCGCCTCATCAGCGCGGAGGACGACACCCTGCTGTTCGGCTGGTTCGACGCCCTCACCGACGCGGTCGGGGAGACGATGGAGCTGCCGCGCGGCGCCCTCAACGCGGTGCTGTCGCCGGGGTGGGACGCGCTCCGGCAGCAGCTCGGCGGGGAGGGCGCGGTCTACACCGATGTCTGGCGCCTGTTCAGCGCTGATCCGGAGCCTGACGCAGCCGGAGCGTGAAGCGCGCGCCCTGCCCCGGGCCTGCGCTCTCCGCCGTCAGCTCGCCGCCCATCGACCGGGCCAGCCCCCGCGCGAGGTACAGCCCCAGCCCCGTCCCGTGGCGGCGCTGGCCCGCCTGCCCGCGCTGATACGGCTCGAACAGCGCCTCCGCCTCGCCCGGCGGGAAGCCCTGGCCCTCGTCGATCACCCGGATCTCCAGATCCGGCCCTGCCTCGGCGAGCGCGAGCCGGATCGGCCGCCCGTCGCTGTACTTCGCGGCGTTGTCAAAGAGGTTCTCCAGCACCACCCGCACCGGGTCCGGCACCGCCAGCGCCGCCCGCGACTCCAGACCGCCCGGCTCGTAGCCGATCCGCTCCCCCGGCACCGTCTCGCGGCGGTGCAGCAGCACCGGCTCCACCAGCGCGGCCAGCCGGTGCGGCTCCGGCGCATGCGCCCCGGCCATCGCCGCCTGGTAGGACAGGATGCCCTCGACGAGGTGCTCCAGCCGCGTGCAGGACTCCAGCCCGCGCGCGAGGTACGGCCCCGCCCGATCCGGCGGCAGCACGCCGCTCTGCATCGTCTCCAGCAGGCTCCGGATCGCCGCCACCGGCGTCTTCAATTCGTGCGTGCTGGCCGCCAGCATCCCCTCCAGCCGCTGCGTCTGCGCCCGCGACGCCCGCGCCTGCCGCCACGCCAGCCACACGAGCGCCAGCGCCAGCGTCAGCAGCAGCGCGCTCTCCCCGAAGATCATGAGCTGCTGGCGCCCGTGCTCCGCCCGCAGCGCCGGGGAGTCCCCGCCGAGCGCCGCCGCCAGCGCGTAGTTCCGATCCACGAGCCGCTGGATCAGGATCGTCCACCACCCGCCCAGCAGCCCCAGCAGCCCCATCGAGACAGTGAACCCTGTGCTGCGCCAGACCGTGTTCCACCACGCTGCCCCGGAGCGCCTCCTGACGATAGACAGCCGCGTGGAAGATGGCAGGATGGATCGCATCAGCGATATATATCTCCCCGGAGGAACACCCTTGCCGCTCACCTTCGACGACGTCGCCCGCTTCCCGCGACCCGGCATGTCCGCTCCCGGCCGCCTCGCCTGGAGCCCGGACGGCCGCTGGATCACCTTTCTGGAGAGCGCCGACGGGAGCCTCAGCCGCGAGCTGTACCGGGTCGACGTCGCCACCGGCGAGCGCGCCCGGATCGTCGGGCTGGAGGACATCGGCGGGGGCGCCACCGACGGGAACGTCTCCGCCGCCGAGGCGCTGCGGCGGGAGCGGGAGCGGCTGCGCGAGGTCGGCATCACGCACTACGCCTGGGCGTCGCAGGCGATGGTGCTGCTGGTCCCGGTGCGCGGCACGCTCTGGGTCGGCCCGCCCGGCGCGCTCAGGCCGCTCGCCCACGGGGCGGAGGAGGCCCGCCTGAGCGCCGACGGCGCCCGCCTCGTCTTCGCGCGCCAGGGCGAGCTGTGGAGCGTCCCCACGGCCCCTGCTGCAGGCGCCCCTGCGGGGGCCTTGGCGGGCGCCCCCGTCCGGCTCACCGCCGAGGCCGGGATCGGCGTGTTCTGCGGCAGCGCCGAGTACATCGCTCAGGAGGAGATGCACCGGATGGAGGGCTTCTGGATCTCGCCCAGGGGCCGCCAGATCGCCTTCACCCGCGTCGACGAGCGCCACATCCCGGCGCTCCACATCCCGCACCCCGCCCGCGCCCCCGGCGCGGAGGAGATCCACCGCTACCCGTTCACCGGCGCCGCCAACGCGAAGGTCAGCCTCGGGGTGGTGCCGATGGACGGGGGCGCCGTCCAGTGGATCGACATCGGCCCGTTCGAGTACCTCTGCCGCGTCCAGTGGCAGGACGAGCACACCCTGCTCGTCCAGGTCCAGCCCCGCGATCAGCGGACGCTGGAATTGCGCCGCATCGACCTCCTGCGCGGCGCCGCGCGCACCCTGCTCACTGAGACCTCCCCCGCCTGGGTCAACCTCCACAACAGCCTCACGATCTTCCCCGCCGGCGCTGCAGGCCCGCTCTCCGGCGGCTTCCTCTGGCTCTCTGAGCGCACCGGCTTCCAGCACATCTACCGCTTCGACGCCGACGGCTACCTGATCGCCCCGCTCACCTCCGGCCCGTGGATGGTCGACCGCATCGTCCGCCTCGGCCGCGACAGCGTCCTCTTCACCGGCACCCTCGACAGCCCGCTGGAGCGCCACCTGTACCGCGTCCCGCTCAGCGGCGGCCCCCCGGAGCGCCTGACCTCCGGCGCCGGGCTCCATGATGTCATCCCCGACCGCGTCATCCCCGACCGCGAGAGCGCCGCCTTCCTCGACTTCCACGACAGCCGCACCTCCCCGCCCTCGATCTCCCTCTGCCGCCCCGGCCAGCCACCCCTCCTGCTCCACCCCGATCCGCTCCGCGCGCCCGCGCTGAAAATCGATGGGGAGCGCCCCGATCTCCCGCCGCCCGAGATCCTCTCCATCCCCTCCCGCCACGGCCACACCCTCTACGGCGCGCTGTTCCTGCCCGCCGGCGCGGGGCCGTTCCCGCTGATCGTGTCGGTCTACGGCGGCCCCCACGTCCAGGCGGTGCAGGAGTCCTGGGCGCTCACCGTCGATCTCCGGGCGCAGTACCTCCGCGAGCAGGGCTTCGCCGTGCTGAAGCTGGACAACCGGGGCTCCGCGCGCCGGGGGCTGGCGTTCGAGTCGGCCATCCACCTCCGCACCGGTCACGCCGAGGTCGAGGATCAGGTCGATGGCGTCCGCTGGCTCGTCCGGCAGGGGATCGCGGACGCGGCGCGGGTCGGCGTCTACGGCTGGAGCTACGGCGGCTACATGGCGCTGATGTGCCTCTGCCTCGCCCCCGAGGTCTTCCGGGCCGGGGTCGCCGGGGCGCCGGTCACCGAGTGGGAGGGCTACGACACCCACTACACCGAGCGCTACATGGGGATGCCCGCCGACAACCCCGGCGGCTACCGCGACGCCTCGGTGCTGACCTGGGCGGATCGGATCCGGGGGGATCTGCTGATCGTCCACGGCATGATCGACGAGAACGTCCACTTCCGCCACGCGGCGCGGCTGGTGGATCGGCTCCTCAAGGCGGGCGTCCCGCACACGCTGATCGCCTTCCCCGACGAGCGCCACATGCCGCGCGGGGAGCAGGATCGGCGGGCGCTGGAGGCGCGGATCTGCGGGTTTCTGATGGAGCGGCTCAGGGCAGGCGCTTAGACGACCGCCTCCGTCCGGGGGCGCGCTCCGTCGGCGGGACGGACGGCATCCCCTCTGCGCCCGGCATCCCCCCTGTCGGCAGGAGGGAGGGGAGCTGCTCCAGCCCGTCATAGAGATCGAGCGCGGCGCCCCTGCTCTCGTTGACGCAGCGCCAGAGGACGCCCTCCAGCTCGCGCAGGTGGGTGGTCCAGCGGCGCTGCGCGAGGTAGGCCATCAGCCGGACGCTCAGGAACGGCGCGCCGTCCGGATCGCCGCCGACAAAGCAGCGCTGGCGGAGGTACGGATCGTCCAGGGAGATATGCTGGAGGATGGCGCGGGTGAGGTGGGGGATGTCCTCGCGGCGCTGGTTGAGATCGGGGAGATCGATCCGGTGGGAGAGCCGGGCGGAGACAGCGGCCGGCAGGGTGCAGGCGGGGCGGATGGCGGCGATCAGGCGGGTGTCGGTCGGGCGGGGCGCGGACTCTCCGAGGCGCAGGTACTGCCGCTCCTCGACGGCCTGGAGCAGCCGCTCCTGGAGCGGGGCAGCGATCTGCGCGAACCCGTCGAGGAACAGCGCGGCGCCGCTGGCCTCCCCGATCAGCCCGATCTGCTCGCGCATCCCGGCGTGGGGGTAATTGCGCGCGTTGCCGAACAGGGCGGCGTCCAGCATCCCGCGCGAGAGGGTGGCGACGTTGCGCGCGAGGAGGGGCCGCTTGCTGCGCGGGGAGAGCCGGTGGATGGCCTGCGCCGCCTGCTCCTGTCCGGCGCCGCTCTGGCCGCAGAGCAGGACATGGCCGTTGTAGAAGGCGGCCCGCTGGATCTGCAGGCGCAGCGCCCATGTCGCGGGGCTCTCGCCGGTGATGCCGAGGCTGTCAGGCTCCCCGAAGGTGGGCATCGGGAGGAGGAATTCGCCGGAGGCGGGAGGGCTGCGGTGGCTGCAGAGCAGGAGCGCCTGATCCCGCAATTCAAGAAGATCCCCGACATGGAGCGGCGCCTCCTCACAGGGGCTGCTGTTGTGGTGGAGCGGGCAGCGCCCGATGTTCTGCACCCGCAACGCGCCGGCCTTGTCGGTCATGAAGCTTAGCTGATCCCGGGAGATCCGCAGGGATCGGAAGGGGCCGGTGACGGTGGTCTCGCCGGGGCGCTGGCGCACCCACTCCACGCGCGATCCTGCGTCCTGAACGGTGGATTCCTGGCGGCCGAGCTTGACAGATACGTCCTCGAAGCCGCCCGGCAGCGGGCATATCTCTCCGACACGATCCGGCTCATCCCGCGACCATAACAGCACCAGCGCGGTGACCGCATCTGGGTTGTGACTGCCAGATCCTGCGTTATTATCGATCCATGAAGGGCCGATCCATGTGGGGATGCCGCGCACGGGGTATGCTTAACCCGGTTGTCGAATAACCGCCTGATCCGGCTCGTCTGCCGGTCGAAACGCCCCCTGGAGGAGAGATGCTCACATCCCTGTTGCTTCTGGCCTGTCACCCCTCGGTGACCCTCACCTATCTCCGGCCGTCCGCGTTGACGCTGCCGGAGGATCTTGTCACGGTGTCAGTGGTGGATCGTGTGAGCACCGATGACAGCCGGGAGGCCGTCACCGCCTTCGGGGAGACCCTGCTGGAGTCGCCGCGCCTGAAGGCGGTGGACGCCGCGCCGGGGCAGGCGGCGTACGGCAGCACCGCCAGCGGGGAGCTCGTCGGGCGCCCGCTCCAGCCGTCGACCGCCGCCGCCGTCGCCGGGGCGGGCAAGAGCAGCGGGGTGGTCTCGCTGGAGTCGGTGTCCGCGAGCGGGCAGTGGTCGACGCGGAGCTATGAGACGCAGGAGACGGAGGTTCAGGAGGTCCGGGACTGCTCGACCTGCGCGGCGCGGCAGGTCGAGGTGACGAAGAGCGTTACCGTCTATGAAGCGACCTACACGGCGCAGGCCAACGGGAGCTGGTCGCTCTACGACAAGGACGGGAAGCTGCTGGACTCGACGGTGATGAGCGCTCAGGACAGCATCTACGGGGAGGGCAGCGAGCCCGGCACCGCGATGGCGGCGGCGGGCGACACGGAGACGCTGGAGGAGGGGCTGGTGTCGGAGGTGGGCCGGGGCTACGCCGGGCACATCGCCCCGCTCCCGGCTGTGGGCGACCGGCAGTACTTCAAGGCCGGCTCGCCGGAGCTGGCGGAGGCGCACCGGGCGCTGAAGGACGGCGACTGGGAGAAGGCGGAGAAGCTGTGGCTCCAGGCCTCCAAGTCTGAGAACGGGAAGGTGAAGGGCAAGGCGCTGTTCAACCTCGCGGTGGCGGCGGAGGCGAAGGGGCGGCTGAACAAGGCGAAGAAGTACCTGAAGCAGGCGCGGGAGCTGCTGGGCGACAAGAAGATGCTGCTGGTGTACGAGACGATCCTCGACGAGCGCAAGAACGAGGACGCGAAGCTGAAGGGGCAGATGCCCTGATGGGGTTCCGGCTCATCCACACCTCGGACTGGCACCTCGGCCACACGCTGCGGGACATGAGCCGGGAGGAGGAGCAGGGCGCCTTCCTCGACTGGCTGCTGGCCTGCGTCGGGTCAGAGCAGGCGGACGCGCTGGTGGTGACCGGGGATCTGTTCGACACCTCCAACCCCTCCGCGCAGTCGCAGCGGCAGCTCTACGGCTTCCTCGCTGAGCTGCGCCGGCGGCACCCGCAGCTGAGCGTCGTCCTGATCGGCGGCAACCACGACTCCGGCGCCCGGCTCGACGCGCCGGAGCCGCTGCTCTCCGCGCAGCAGATCCACATGATCGGCTGCCTGCCGTGGCGGGCGGATCGGACGCTGGATCTGGATCGGCTGCTGATCCCGCTGCGGGATCGGCGGGGGGAGGTGGCGGCGTGGATCGCGGCGGTGCCGTTCCTTCGGGACGTGGATCTGCCGCAGGTGGACACCGGCGCCGACGATCCGGTGATCGGGCGGACGCGGGTACTGTACGGACAGATCCTCGACGCGCTGCAGGCGCGGCGGTCGCCGGGGCAGGCGCTGATCCTCACCGGGCACGCCTATGTGCGCGGCGGCGCGGGGCTGCGGCTCTCCCCTGACAGCGAGCGCCGCATCCAGCGCGGCTACGCCTTCTCCCTCCCGGCGGCGATCTTCCCCCCGGAGTTCGACTATGTGGCGCTCGGGCATATGCACTGCCCGCAGGAGGCCGGCCGGCCGGAGCTGGTCTACAGCGGCGCGCCCTACCCGCTGGGGATGGACGAGGACTACGCGCACCGGGTGGTGGTGG
>JBEIQZ010000545.1:0-4233 GCA_040376255.1 Alphaproteobacteria bacterium | reverse complement strand
GCACGCACATCTGGTTCGGGCCGGGGCAGTTCGCGCCCGGTTCGGGCAGCGGGCGGGAATTGCTGCTGCACGAGCTGACCCACGTGATGCAGAACATGCGCGGCGATCCGCAGGGCGCGCCCTCGGCGGTGATCGACGGGGTCGCGGTCTCCTCGCCGGGCGATCGGCGCGAGCAGGAGGCCGAGCAGGTCGCGGCGCGGGCGAGCCGGGGTCCGGCGCCGCAGGCTGAGCAGCCGGTGGAGCAGACTGTGGAGCAGTCTGTGGAGCAGTCTGTGGAGCAGGGGCGCTCGGCGGATCAGTCCGTGGCGCAGTCCCCGATGATGGCGGGCGCGGTGCTGGAGCGCGACAAGCAGAGCGACATCCGGGCGGGGATGGACGCGACGTTCAACGCCTTCACCAACATCCCGGTGCAGGTGCCGGTGAAGCTCGGCAAGGACACCTGGAACACGCTGGTGGTGATCCGGGCGCACTACCGCATCAACCAGAACAACGACGCGGGCGAGCGGCAGTTCAGCAAGGTGCGGAGCGAGCGCCCCGACTCGACGGTGACCGATCCTGAGACGCAGGAGAAGAAGGTAAACAAGTCGCTGAAGGAGGCGGAGGCGTCGGCGGGGCAGGGGAAGGCGACACCGACCGAATACAAGCAGATAATCCAGGCCGCGCTCGACCAGGGGTTGATCACGGGCATCCCGGTGATCCTGGAGAAGACGGACGCGACCGGCCAGACATTGACTGAGGCGGGCCGGGCGAAGGTGGAGGAGAAGGCGCGGGCGGGCATCGGGAAGTACGCGCAGTACTCCTACGGCGTGGACTGCTCGGGCTTCGTCTACCAGGCGGTCGCGCAGATCCGGCGCGGGCAGAAGCTGGACGAGGACTGGGCGGGCGGCAAGATGAACACCGGCTCGCAGACCCCGAAGGAGTCGAACGTCGGGACGAAGATCACCAGCGCCAGCGAGTACCAGTCTGGCGATCTGATGATCACCTCCGGTCACATCCGCATGATCTACCAGCGCAGCACGGTGACCGGTGACGACGCGAAGGCGATCCGGAAGAAGCTGGATCTGCCGGAGGGCGCCGAGCTTCACACGGTGCTGACCTACGAGAGCAGCCCCTCGCAGCCGCAGGCAGGCCACCAGGGCTACTACGGAAAAGACGCGAAGGGCGAAGACAAGCCCGCCGACATGAAGCGCTGGGGCCTCAACAAGCAGCCGTTCCTTGTCGTCCAGACGACGACTGCAGGCAACCCGAAGAAGAAGATCAAGCCCAAGACCTCGGTGCAGTGGTACAAGCAGACTGAGGACGGCAACTACGAGGCGGCGGGCGGCGTGGCGATCCAGCGCGTCCAGACCGGCGCCGATCAGCAGACCAACGGCGCGGCGATCCAGCGCGACGGGCTCGGCCCGGTCGCGGCGGGCGCCTCCTTCGATCCGGGGTCGCTCTCCGGCGGCGCGCCGCTGCCTGAGTCGACGCGCGCGCAGATGGAGTCTTCGTTCGGAGCGGACTTCTCCGGCGTCCGCGTCCATGCAGACAGCGAGGCGGCGGGCGCGGCGGCGGCGGTGAACGCGAAGGCGTTCGCGTTCGGCTCGGACATCGTGTTCGGCGGCGGGCGGTTCGCGCCCGGCACGACCGAGGGCGACCACCTGATCGCGCACGAGCTGACCCATGTCGTGCAGCAGCAGGGGCGCTCGGCCAGCACGGCGCGCAAGGGGCTGGACGTCTCCAGCGGGAGCGAGTCCTCGGAGATCGAGGCGGATCGCGTGGCGGACGCGGTGGTGAGCGGCGGGGCGGTCGGGGTGGACACCGGGGCGATCTCGACGGCCCCCTCGACGATCTCGCGCGAGGGCGAGCGCAACTGGTGGGATCTGACCGGGCAGGCGCGGGACGCGGCGATCGGGCGGGCGCGGCAGACGCTGCTCAGGTACTGGCCGGAGGGCGCGGGGCTGATCGTGAGCGGGCGGCTTGGCGCGACGTTCGGGGTGCCGATCGCGCTGGATCTGGGCGGGAAGGAGGAGCTTTTCCGCGTCGTGGCTGAGAACTTCCGCATCACGCGCGTCGGGCAGATGCGGGTGGGCGTGGACACCAGCGCGGGCGCGGGCGGCGGGTTCAACATCGGCCCGGTGCGGGCGGAGGTGCGGGCGTCGGCCTCGGCGGGCGCGGGCGTGCGGATGACCGCCTCGGAGGTCTATGAGTTCCCGACCGGCACCGACGCGGGGCTGCTCGGCTTCATGCAGCGCGTCGTCCCGCTGGAGATGACCAGCATGGGGCAGATCGCCTCGCTGTTCCTCCAGACGATCAGCGGGGTCGATCCGGCCCGCTACCGCCGGAGGTTCACCGTGGAATTGGCGGGCTACGGCGAGGCCAACGCCGGGGCCAGCGGGGGCGTGCGCTTCGGCGGACAGGGCGCGGACGCCAACACCACCCAGCAGCAGGCGCAGCAGGCGGCCACTCAGCAGCAGCCCTGGTGGGCGCGGCTCCTGCCGAACGCGCTGGCGACGGCGGGCGTCCGGCTGGAGGCGGGCCTCGGGCTGGAGGTGTCTCCGGGCGCGACGCCGCAGGCGCAGACCACGGGCCGCGTCTACATGCTGGCCGGAGCGATGGCGGCGGCGGGCGCGTCGGTGAGCCTCGGCGGGGGCGACGGGGTGCGCGGGAGGCTGCTGTCGCTCATCCGGCAGCGGTTCCAGGTGGTCGATATCGACATGCAGGCGCAGCTCGGCCTGACTTTTGCGATGGATCCGAACGGGCAGATCAATTGGACGGGCTACGAGGCGAAGTTGCGCTCGCACCCGCCGGACGAGACGGGCGTTGTCGATTCGGTCGGCACCGATGTCACCGCCTCCTACAACCGCACGCAGGACAACAGCGCCGGGCAGGGCAGCCAGGGCGGCGGCCTCTCCGAGTGGATCAGCCGGCTGATCCCGGACGGGCTGGAGATCGAGAAGCGGCTGGGCCTGGGGACGGGCTTCGGGCAGCGCTGGATCGCGCTCAACGGGCCGCTGATGCGGAACGAGCTGCGGCTGGCGGGCAACTACCAGAACCGGGGCTTCTCGGTCGACGGGGTGATGACGCTGAAGTTCAAGCTCGACCGGGCGAAGCTCCAGCGGGTCGCCTCCTGGATGCAGGGCCTCGTCACCGGAAGCGGCGACGCGCAGGGGCAGGCGCGGCAGGCGTGGCAGGGCTTCATCCGCTGGCTCCAGACGGGCGAGGCGCCGTCCTGGGCGCAGAACCCGGCGCAGATCGCGGGCTTCCTCCAGGACGCCGGGCTCGACACCGCGCGCGTCCGCTTCACCGCCTCCTTCGGCGTGGGCGCGGGCGGCAGCGTCGGGGCCGGGCTGAAGGCGCGCCTCGACGGCGGCATCACGGTGGCCGGGTTCAAGGAGATCGACCTGCGCCCGCAGGCGGCCACCCTGATCCAGTCCTGCATCGCCGACGTCGGCAGCTTCCTCAGCACGCTCGGCGGCAACACGCAGGCGCAGGTCGCGCCCGCCGGGCAGACGCCGCTCGCGCCCGCCGGGGCCATCCAGCGCGACGGGATCGGCCCCGCGCCAGCTTCGCACGGCTTCACCCCCGACATGGCCAGCGGCGGCAGCCGGATGCCTTCTGAGGTGCAGAGCCGCATGGAGTCCTCGTTCGGCTCTGACTTCTCCGGCGTCCGCGTCCACACGGACGGCGCCGCCGCCGGGCTGTCCAGCGGCCTCAACGCCCGCGCCTTCACCTACGGCTCCCACATCTTCTTCGGCGCCGGTCAGTACAGCCCCGGCTCGCAGGGCGGCGATCAGCTCCTCGCCCACGAGCTCACCCACACCGAGCAGCAGTCCGGCGGCGCGGGGAGCGTCGCGCTGAAGGGCAACGGCGCGGGCGTCCCGGTCGTGGACGGCAACAGCACCGACGAGCGGGCCGCCGAGGACAAGGGCCAGCAGACCGCCCAGCAGCTCGCGCTGTTGAAGGTGATCAAGACAAAGAGCAACGCCGAGCTGCGGAAGATGCTCTACGGCGCTGACGGCAAGAAGATCGACATCGACGGCTACACCGGCATCCAGAAGGAGATCCTGGAGGCCGCCGAGTCTGAGCTGGAGACCCGCCTGGAGCCCAAGGCCGACCTCGGCACATCGAAGATGTCGGGCGAGCGCAACCTCGGCAAGGGCGCCTACACCCGCACCCCCCACACCGACGCCATCACCGACAGCCGCACCTCGAAGAAGGGCAACACCGTCTTCACCTACAAGGACAAGGACG
>JBEIQZ010000024.1:0-25417 GCA_040376255.1 Alphaproteobacteria bacterium | reverse complement strand
TGGCCAAACCGGTTTTACGGACATGCCGGGAGCTCCGGCGGCCTCCAGTCGAACGAGCTGCCCGATCAGGGGCTGTTCACCTTCCCGACGGTGTGGTCGAAGCTCGACGAGGCGGGCGTGCCGTGGAAGTACTACTACACCGATCTGCCGTTCATCGCGCTGTTCGACGGGCACTTCCGGCAGGATGTCGTGCTGGAGCTGGAGCGGTTCTTCGCCGACGCCGCCGCCGGGGGCCTGCCGCCGGTCTGCTGGATCGATCCGGGCTTCGCCTTCAACGACGATCACCCGCCCCACCCGGTCGGGCGGGGGCAGGAGTTCATCGCGGCGGTCTACGAGGCGCTGGCCGCCTCCCCCCACTGGGAGAATTGCCTGCTGCTCATCACCTATGACGAGCACGGCGGCTTCTTCGACCACGTCCCGCCGCCGACCACCGGGGACGACGACGCCGATCTCGGCTTCGATCAGATGGGCTTCCGCGTCCCGGCGGTGCTGGCCGGGCCGTATGTGACGGCCGGGAGCAGCATGGAGGTGTTCGACAACACCTCATGGCTGAAGTACATCTGCGAGACGCTGGGGATCGATCCCTGGACCGCCCGCATCCAGGCCGCCAATTCCATCGGCTCGCTCATCGACACCGACCGCGTGGCCCGCAACGAACCCGCCGCCCCGATCATCCTGCCGGACTTCACCTGGATCGAGGACGGCGAAGAATGCGACGGGAACGGCGTGCTGGGGCCGCCCGCCCCCGGCGGCCCGGCGCCGGCCGGTCATCAGGAGGAATTGGCGCTTTTCATCTCCATGAACGCGCCGCACCTGGATCGCCGCGCCGACGCCGCCCGGCTGATGGCCTTCATCCGGGCGGAGCGGCGCCGGCTCCGGAAGGCACCTCCCGCCTGATCCGCGTCCCTATACGTCGGGGTGCTTCTGCTCCTGCACCCGGCCCCAACCGCCCGGCACGACCAGCAGCGGCGCCGTGGTCTGGTTGGTGAGCCGCTCGACCGTGCTGCCCCGCAGCGCGTCGACCAGCCCCTGCCGCCCCTCAGTCGTCGCGACGATCATGTCCACCGCCCAGCCCCGCGACAGATCCAGGATGCCGTCGACCACCGCCCCCGATTGCCGGCTGTACTCCACGCGCCAGCCCGGCTCAGGGTTCAGCATCTCCACCTCCACCACACCCGTCCCGAAGTGGACGGCCATCACCGAGAGATCCAGCGCGCCGAGCGCGCGGCCCAGCGACCCGATCGCGTCGAAGGTCGGCGCCGGGTGCGGGCGGTGATCGACCGGCGCGAGGACGCGGCGGAGGCTCGACTGGCCGGTCTGCCCGTTGACGAAGCCCCGGCAGTCCGGCGGCAGGAACAGCACCGGCACCGCGCCCTTCAGCGCCACCGGCGTCGCCACGCTCGGCTGCAGCCACCGCGCGATCCCGGTGCGCCCGTGGCTGGACATCACCACCAGATCGGCATGCGTCGACGCCAATTCATCCTGGATCGCCGCGTCCGGCCGCATCCCGCCGCGCATCGATCGATGGACCTGGATGCCCGACGACGGGATGTCCGCCTCCGCCGCGCCGGGCGGCAGGTAGCCCCAGCGGATCAGCGTCTGGAGCACGTCCGGCGCCCAGCGCCAGTCGCTCTGGTCATTCGCGGGCTCGACATGGAAGATGTGCAGATCCGCCCGCAGCGCGAGCGCCAACTTCAGCGCGTGGAAGAAGGCGACCTCGGCGTCCTCAGAGAAGTCGGTGGGCAGCAGGATGTTGCGGATCAGGTTGTCCATGAGTGATCTCCTGGCGCCTGTTAAGCAAGCGGCGTGCCAGGAAAAAATGCCGAAGAGAGCCGGTCAACCGCCTGTTATGTGTTTTTTCACACATCCAGGCGGGAGAGATGCCCCACCCGGATCAGGCCTCCGCCTCGACCTCGCGCTTGTCGAGGCTCAGCGCCGGAAGCAGCCGGAGCGGAGATCCCGGCCCGCGCCCCTTCACCTGGGAGAGCAGCCGCTTAAGGTTGTCGCCGTCCAGCACCTCCTGCTCCAGCAGCACCTCAGACATCTTCACCAGCAGCTCCCGGTTCTCCGTCACCGTCTGCTTCGCGCGCGCGTAGGCGTCGTCCAGCAGGCGGCGCACCTCGCCGTCGATCGCGCGGGAAGTGTCCTCAGAGATCGACACGTCGCGACCGGCGTCACCGATCCCGAACGGGTTGGGCCGGTCGGAGCCGTAGTTGATCGCGCCGAGCGCAGCAGACATGCCGAACTGCGCGACCATCCGGCGGGCGATGTCGCTGGCCTTGGAGATGTCGTCCGAGGCGCCGGTGGTGAAGTCACCGAAGATCAGCTCCTCCGCAACGCGCCCGCCGTAGAGCACCACCATCCGATCCTGCAGCTCCTGGCGGCTGATCAGGTAGCGGTCTTCGAGCGGCATGGAGAGGGTATAGCCGAGCGCGCCCACCCCGCGCGGGATGATGCTGATCTTCTGGACCGGGTCCGCCGAGGCGCAGGCCGCGCCGCAGATCGCATGCCCGGCCTCATGGTAGGCGACGACCCGGCGCTCCTGCGGGGAGAGGCGCCGGGACTTCTTCTCCAGCCCCGCCACCATGCGCTCCACCGCCGCCTCGATGTCCTCCAGCGTGATGGACGCCGCCTCCCGGCGCGCTGCCAGCAGCGCCGCCTCGTTGAGCGCGTTCGCCAGCTCCGCCCCGGAGAAGCCCGGCGTGCGCTGCGCCACGATCTTGAGATCGACCTCCGGCGCCAGCGTCAGGGTGCGGGCATGCACCAGCAGGATCGCCTCGCGCCCCCGCACGTCAGGCCGATCCACCGACACCTGCCGATCGAAGCGCCCGGCGCGCAGCAGGGCGGGATCGAGGGTCTCCGGGCGGTTGGTGGCCGCCATGATGATGATGCCCTTGCGCCCGTCGAAGCCGTCCATCTCGACGAGGAGCTGGTTGAGCGTCTGCTCCCGCTCGTCATGCCCGCCCACCGGCGCGGACGCCCCGCGCGCCTTGCCGATGGCGTCCAGCTCGTCGATGAAGATGATGCAGGGCGCGCGCTCAGCGGCCTGCTTGAACAGATCGCGCACCCGCGCCGCGCCGACGCCCACGAACATCTCTACAAAATCCGATCCGGAGATCGAGAAGAACGGGACGCCCGCCTCCCCCGCCACCGCCCGCGCCAGCAGCGTCTTCCCCGTCCCCGGAGGACCCACCAGCAGCACCCCCTTCGGGATGCGCCCCCCGAGCCGGGTGAACCGATCCGGGAATTTCAGGAACTGCACGATCTCATTCAGCTCCTCTTCCGCCTCGTCGATCCCGGCGACATCCTTGAACGTCACCCCCGTCCCCTCCTCAGGCGCGAGCTTCGCCTGAGACTTCCCGAAGGCGGCGACCCCCGGCGGCGCGCCGTTCCCGGGGCGCATCATCAAAAACCACACGAGGAGCGAACCCATCAGCATCGTCGTCAGCAGCGTCGCGCTGCCGCACCCGGCGGTCTGGACCGCCCCGTAGGGGATCTCCCGCTCCTGGAGCAGGGCGACCAGCGAAGTGTCATGGGGGACCGACACCGTCTTGACCGTCTGGTTCCGGCCCTCCGGGCCTTCCACCGCAGCAGTGACCTGCTCCCCCTCAAAAGTGACGGACTGAACCTGACCGCTGGCGACCATCTCCTTGAATTGAGAGTAGGGCACCATCCCCACATCCAGCAGCCCGAAGGACAGCAGGACGAGCAGGACGACGCCTACCACCGAGACGAGCAACAGCCACTGGGCGCCGGAAGGTCGCATGCCATTCCTTGATTGTTACCCTGGCTATACACCTGTCCGTCCCCTGGCAAGGGGTACAAGCCGCGCTGCGCCCGACCCGCTCTTTACTGACCCGCCTCCTGGCGCGTCGGCAGGAAGGCGCAGGCGCCGTTCTGCTCGCCATCAGGGCCGTTGTCCGTCGCGCCGTCACAGTCGTTGTCGTAGTAATCACAGAATTCGAAGGCATCCGGATAGACCCAGGGGTCGCCGTCATCACAGTCGCCCTCGTTGTCCGTGAGGCCGTCCCCGTCGTCGTCGTAGTCGGGCCCCCCCTCATCGAGCAGCCCGTTGCAATTGTTGTCGATCCCGTCGCTGGTCTCGACAACGTCGACGTCGATCAGCACGTTGGTGTCGTCGCAGTCGCCTTCCCGCTCGCTGTGCCCGTCCAGATCGTCGTCGGAGCGCTCTGTGTTGTCGTCGATCCGGCCGTTGCAGTCGTTGTCGATCCCGTCCGCCGACTCGGCGGCCTGGGGGCCGATGGCGGGGTCGGCGTCGTCGCAGTCGGCGTAGGCGGTGCAGGTGGCTCCCTGCCCGATCTCGTCGCATCCGTCGCCGTCGTCGTCGGTGGAGGTGACGTTCCCGGGCTCGTCGACCTCGCCGTCGCAGTCGTCGTCCAGCCCGTTCCCGGCGCGCTCAAAGGCGCTGGGGCTGGCAGAGTAGTCGAGGTCGTTGCAGTCGCCGCCGCAGACGCTCCATCCGTCTGCGTCGCTGTCCCAGCCGCTCTCCAGGGAGGCGTCGCAGGTGTTGCCGAGCAGGGTGACGCTCTGGGCGTCGAGCATGTCCGCGTTGGACACAAAGGCGAGATCGCCGGAGACGCCGGTGCTGGAGGCGGTGAAGCGCAGATCGATCGCCGCCGCTTCGCCCGGCAGGACGTAGAGCGGGTAGAGCGTGCCGGACTCCACCGAGCCCTGAGCAGTGTCGGAGAACGTGGCCTGCGCGACGTCGATGGTGACGAGGCCGCAGTTCTCGATCTCGACGGACTCGGTGTACTGCCCGCCCGCCGGGCGCGGCCCGAAGTCGAGGAACAGCGGCGTGACGCGCGCGCAGGGGTACTGCGCGATGCCCCGGAGCTGCACCTTCCAGATCCCCATCTCCTGCGTCGGATCTGAGGGCAGGGGCGCGAACTCGGTGGTCTTGTTGTCGTCCGACCACACCGTCATCTCAGCCGAGAAGAAGCCCTCTGCGGGGGGGCTGAAGATCACTGGCAGCGCGAGCGTGTCCTCGTCAGACTCCTCGTCATAGGCGCCGATGATCGTGGAGTCCACCTCGGCGTCGTCGTTGCTGTCCTCGGTCTTCCAGGCATCGTCCACCAGGAAGACGTCGCTCACCGCGCCGTCGCTCTGCGCCACGATCTGGATGTCGAAGATCCGGAGGGGCGCCTTGCCCTGAGAGAACAGCGGCACGATGAAGCTGCGCCGTTCACCGGGAGAGACCGCCCCGGCATCCACATAGGGGAAGCTCTCCAATTCACGGGGGACGACGATGACAGCGCTGTCAGACTTGCAGGCGAGGAGCAGGAGGGCGTGTAGCATCGCTCGACAGTGTACGCGGCTCCCGGCGCGGAATCAAGATCCATCGCGCATGCAGTGAGGGAGATAGCGGATTACCTTCCTGCGCTGTGGAGGTGTCGGATGGGTGTGCTCCTGATGGCCGCGCTCGCCTGGGCGGAGGATGAGCAGGTGCGGGTGCTGGTGTCGGAGTTTCAGGCGCGCAATTCCGAAGCGAAGGCGCTCGCGTCGCTGGTGGAGAACTTCATCGCCGCCCGCCTGAAGGAGAACCCTTCGATCCAGCTGCTCCGACCTGAAGATCTGCCGCCGTTTGAGGACTACCCGGCGCGCATCTACCTGGAGGGCTGCCCGCCCGGAGACATCGTTGGTTGCACCTATGTCGCCGCTGATCGCGGCGATGTCGCCTGGGCCATCACCGGCACCACCCGCGTCCTGCCCGGCAGCAGCAAGGTGACCGTCGAGATCCTCGACATCCGCAGCGGGCGCGTCGTCGTCAGCTTCGAGAGCGAATTGCAGTCCGGTGAAGACGAGAAGTTCGCTGACGCTGTCGCGCAGGTGCTCTCCAACGCGATGGGCGGCTCCTTCGAGGAGCGGGACATCCGGGAGAGCGGCAGCGAGGAGGAGGAGGGCAACGCCCGCACGATGTCCGACGAGGCCATTGCCGCCCAATTGGAGTCGCTCTCCGCCGAGCTCGGAGAGCTCTCCACCGTCGTCAGCCGCCCGGACACCCTGATCCGCCCTCCGGCCTATACCATCGACGATCTCAGCGAGCAGATGCAGGGCGAAGGTACAAAACCCTGGGAGCGCCTCCAGATGACGCCCGGAGAGTACCTCCGCTACAAGAACGCCGACATGAGCCTCATGGAGTGGCGCGGGCGGGCCGTCGGGCGCGCCGGACAGCTCATCCTGCGCCCGATGGCGGGCTTCGGCGTCCAGCCCGCCCGCGCGACCTACTACGGGCGCTACGCCTACGAGGGCAGCGCGGTCGTCGACAGCTACAGCGCCCACGCCGTCCAGAACGGCTCCGGCGGCTACTTCAGCTTCGGCGCCGCCTGGGGCGTCCACCCGGTCGTCGATATCGGCCTTGACATCGCCACCGCCTCAGGCCGCATGGGCCTCGACCTCCAGCAGCAGACCGTCGGCCAGCAGCCGCTCCCCCCCGATCAGGAGAGCTACCAGTCCAACACGCTCGTCTTCGGCCCCCGCGTCACCGCCGGGTTCCTGCCGGTCAGCGGGATCCGCCCCACCGCATCGCTCGCGGTCCAGTTCTGGCTCGGTGACAAGATCGACAACCACATCCTCCCGCCGGAGGATCTCACCCTGTTCACCTCGCCGATGCTGATCCTCGCCGAGATCGCCCCCGGCGCTGAGTTCCGGCTCACCCAGCGCCTCGACTTCTTTGTGAACGTCCCCGTCGCCTTCACCGTCGGCGGGCGCTCCTTCGTCGAGGAGCGCCACGGGACCTCAGACGTCCTCACCGGGGTCAACCCGCCTGAGGCCGGGGGGATCGCCAACGCCGGGGTGCGCGCCGGGCTCCAGATCCGGCTGTTCGGGAAAAAGATCGAACGTTCAATCCTTGATGAGATGGAGGAACCCTGATGCCCACTCCCTTTGGGATCCGTCGCCGGATCCGCCGCCTTATGGGCTGGAGCGCCACCGGCGCCCCTGAAGCCGACGCGCCGAAGGTCGAACAGATCACGCTCACTGTCATCGGCCCGAAGAGCGAGGAGCAGGGTCAGGCCCCCGCCGGATCCCCGATGGTCGCCGCCTCAGGCGTGCTGAAGCGCCCGATCGCCAGCGGCTGCTCGGACAGCACCTGCGCCACCTGCCGGGTCGAGGTGCTTGAAGGCGCGGAGAACCTCTCAGCGCAGCACCCCCGTGAGAAGGCGACGCTGAAGCAGAACGGACACCCGATGACGATGCGGCTCGCCTGTATGTGCACCATTGATCGTGGTTCAGTCAAGGTCCGGGCCTTTGAGCTGATGTGATCTCGCCGTCCGGTAACATCGATCTGCGGCCCTACCTGCCCCTCTACCGTGAGGAGGCCGGCCGGCTGCTCGCTGAGTCCGGGGCGGCGCTCGATCGGGGGGAGGGGGCGCTCCTGTTCCGGCTGGTCCACACCCTGAAGGGAATGAGCGGGACGATGCGGCAGGGAGCGCTGGTCGACGTCGCCGCCCGGATCGAGGCGATCACCTGGCCGCTGGTCGCGCAGGCCGCGCCGATCAGCGCTGAGCAGATCGAACCGATCCGACAGGATCTCATCGAGCTCTCCCGGCTCCTCCAAGAGGTCTGATCGGCCACACATTTTATCTTTACATTGTATCTTTCAAACAGAGGTGATCTGTGCCTGTCCTCCTGCTCCCGCTGCTCATCTCGCTGCTCTGCCTGTCGGGCCTCTCCGGCCCGGCGCTCGCCGCTGATCCGAACGTCCCCCACGAACACCAGGGCGTCCTCCCCGCCTACAAGGGCGCCCCGCCCGCCGTCGCGCTCACCGAGGCCGATCTGGCGACGCTGGCCAGCGGGGCGCAGGTGCAGAAGC
Organism: Alphaproteobacteria bacterium; assembly: GCA_040376255.1. Lineage (GTDB taxonomy): Bacteria > Myxococcota_A > UBA796 > UBA796 > SXON01 > JBEIQZ01. Next base: position 17,586 of record JBEIQZ010000024.1, on the reverse strand, counting down.
AGGTGCAGGTCGGCAACGGCGCGCGGGCGGTCGCGGTCATGGACATCAACGCGTCGACAAGCACCGTCTGGTCGAAGATCATGGCCCACAGCAGCTATCCGAAGTGGGTCGAGAACGTCACCGCCTGCGAGATCTACAAGACAGAGGGCAGCTACGTCTTCACCCGGTTCGTGCTCTCGGTGATGGGCGTGACGGTGGAGTACTACATCAAGCACACCGTCAACCGCGCTGCAGGGTGGGTCACCTGGACGCTCGACTACAGCCGCCAGAGCGATCTCGACGACTCGGTGGGCTTCTGGCGGGTCACGGAGCTGTCCGCCAGCCCGGCGAAGACGCGGGTGGAGTACTCAGTCGAGCTCCGGTTCAAGGGCTGGGTGCCGGGGTTCGTCGCGGACATGATCCGCTCGCGCGGGCTGACCAGCGCGACGGCGTGGGTCAAGAAGCAGTCTGAGGGCGGCTGAGGCCGGAGGGGATCGGCTCAGCGGTTCCAGAAGCGGTTCGTGCGCCGCTCGCCGGTGGGGAGGGAGGGCGGCTCTGAGCGGCTCTGGAGCACCCGCACCAGCGCGCGATCGCCGCCCGCCTGCTTGGCCGCGTACATCGCCGCGTCTGCCGCGCCGACCGCGTCTGCGATGCTGATGCCGGTGTCGGGCGCGATGGCCATCCCCACCGAAGCGGTGAGCCGGAAGTCGGCGGCTGCGCCGTCGAAGCGCACGCGGTTGCAGCAACGCACGATGGCGTCGACGCGGTTTGTCGCGTCCCCCTCAAAGACCGCCACGAATTCCTCTCCGCCCCACCGGCCGACCACCGCGCCGGGGCCGACCGTCCGGCTGAGCGCCTCAGCCACGCCCTGCAGGACGATGTCTCCCGACTCATGGCCGTAGACATCGTTGATGCGCTTGAACTTGTCGATGTCCAGCAGCGCCACCGAGGCTGAGTGCGCGTTGGCCCAGATCCAGCGCGCGTTCCGCCAGACCTCCCGCCGGTTGGAGACCCCGGTGAGCGGATCGGTGTTGGCCAACCGCCGCAATTCCGCGCTCGTCCGCTGAGAGGTGTGGCGGAGCTCCATCAGGCGGGCCAGCAGCGACTGCTGCTCCTCCAGATCCCGCACGAACAGCAGCCGGCGCAGCCCGTCCAGCGTCTGGCGCAGCGCGATCCGGCGATAGCAGCCGCTGATGTCCTTTATGTCAAGGTGCAATGGCCGCTTCCATGCGCTTTCCAGCCGGAGCGCCTCCCGCAGCCGGAGCATCGATTCATCCGTGAGCTGGCGCGCCAGCGGCTCCTGGCCGAAGGTCTGGCGCCACAGCCGGCTGCTCTTCAGGAGCGTCGCCTCCATGTCCACGACCGCGATCAGCTCCCCGGATTCCTCCAGGAGCGATTGGAGCAGGCTGGGCGTGTCGGATTGCATCGGCGATCCCGTGTCGGCTGTCCTTATACGGCAGGAGCCGCAGGCTGATACAGCGGATCAGAAGGCATGGGCGAAGAGTTCTGCGATCTCCCCGGCGGCGGCGGGGGCGATCCGCATCTCTTTGAACGGCTCGAAGGGATCGGCCAGCCGATCCCGGCGCACCTCCGCGCAGAGCACCTGCCCCGGCCACGCGAGGGCGAACCGGTACGCCTGGGTGACAGGGTGGAGCGGGTAGGTCTCTCCGCTCTCCGCCCACAGCCCCGCCGCCCGCGCCGCCCCGATCAGCGCCGCCGCCCGCGCCGGATCGCCGGGCTCTGCGCCCTCCGGCGTCCGCGTGATCAGGTCGATGTCGGGGCGCAGCGGCCAGCGTTCGACCTGCTCCGGATGGTACGCGGCATGCAGGTTCTCTACGATCCGGTCGTCCACAGACACGTCCACAGAGCGCGGCGCATAGGTGTGGATCATCCACATCTGCCCGCCCGCCCCGCAGATCTCCGCCGCCGCGCGCTCCACCTCCGCCACATAGGCGGCGTGCAGCGAATGCAGCAGGCTCCGATCCGCCGCCGAGCGCACATAGGGCGGCACCCCCGGCGTCAGCGTGCCGGCGGCCTGCGCGTCGACAAGGCGGTTGCAGTCGACGAACGTCCGGGGGATCCGGCAGCGCAGGATCCGGGCGGCGCGATCGGGGTGCTGCGCGACGTAGCGGCGGGCGATGGTCTCCGCCAATTCCGGCGCTCCGGCGTCGGTGTTCACATAGAAGAAGTCGATCAGGTCGGCAGGGAACGGGCCCTCCAGCCGCGCCTCAAGCGCCTGGAAGTCCTCCGTGCGCGTCGCGCCGTGCGGAACCTCCAGCAGGAGCGACGGGCCTCCCGCGCAGGCCGCGCCCCGGATGTCGATCTGCTCCACCACCCCCGGTACCTCCCGGCGCTCCATCGTGCAGGTGCTCATCCCTCTTGTCCCTCTTTTGCGCTCAGGGATGTTATCTCTATCGCGGCACGATGACACGCGCAGGAGATCGGCATGCAGGCAGAGCAGAGAGAGAGGGTCAGGTGGACGGCGGCGCGCCGGGCGGCTCACGGGGTGCTCGCGGGGCTGATGGCGGCGGCAGCAGGGTGCAGCAACCCCTGTCAGCAGGTCTGCCTGGAGATGGCGAGCTATGCGGAGGAGTGCGGGCTCACGGTCTCCAACGACGCGCTCAGCGCCTGCCGTGAGAATTACACCGACGCAGGGGAGGAGGAGATCAAGCAGTGCCAGGACTGGGACGGATCGGCGGATCTCCGCGAGTGGTGGACCTGCGATGACGTCGCAGAGAACTTCCTGGATGGCGGTTCCTGAGTGACATCTCCCGATAAGCCACCGGCTGAGTCTCCGGCTGAGTCCCCGGCTGAGCCCCTCAGCCGGTTCGGGGCGTGGCTGCGGGCTGAGCGCGGCGCCTCCCCGCACACGCAGCGCGCCTACCTCACCGAATTGCGCGGGCTCGCTGAGTCTGTCGCCCCGGCCGGTGGAGGCCAGCGGGCGCGCTCGCTGCTCGATCTCACGACGCTCGATCTGCGCGGCTGGCTCGCGAAGAGCGCCCCCGATCAGGCGCCCGCCACCATCGCGCGGCGCATCGCATCGCTCAAGACCTTCTACCGCTGGGCGCTGCGGGAGGCGCTGATCCGCGAGAGCCCCGCTGAGCGGCTGCAGGCGCCCCGCGTGCGCCGCCCGCTCCCCCGGGTGCTGGAGATCGGCGAGGCCAGCGCGCTCGTCGAGGCGCCGGTGGGCGAGGGCTGGCGCGGGGCGCGGAACGCGGCGCTGCTGGAGGTGGCATACGGGGCGGGCCTGCGGGTGTCGGAATTGGCCGGGCTGGATCTGCGGGACGTGGACGCGCCGGGCGGGATGGTGCGGGTGCGCGCGGGCAAGGGCCGGAAGGATCGCCTCACCCCGCTCGGCGCGCCTGCGATCGCCGCGATCCAGCACTGGCTCTCCCACCGGGGGAGCGCGGAGGGGCCGCTGTTCCTCAACCCGGAGGGCGCGCGGCTCGGCGTGCGCGGGATCTACGACGTCGTCCGCCAGAGCGGCGTGAAGAACGGCATGACCGGCGTCCACCCCCACGCCCTGCGCCACAGCTACGCCACGCACCTGCTCTCTCAGGGCGCAGACATCCGCTCCATCCAGGAGATGATGGGGCATGAGAGCCTCAGCACCACTCAGCGGTATGCTCAGGTGGATCTTGAATTACTTCGTAAAACCTGGCTGAACGCTCACCCGCATGGTCGCCGGTGAGCGCGCCGACGCCCCCGGAGGGTGAGCGCGGGCAGCCTGGAGTCCCGGCGCCCGGCCGGGAGGAGGCGATCCAGGGGCTGCGGTCGGTGGGCTGGCTGGTGGCGGGGCTGGGGCTGCTCGTGTTCGCGCTCTCTCAGACTGATCTGGGCGCGGAGGCGATCCACGATCTCCTCACGCGGCTGTCCCTGCTCCGGCTGGTGGCGGCGTTCGGGGTGATGAGCGTCGGGCTGGGCTTCCTCGCGCTGCGGTGGCGCTCGCTGATGCCGGTGGACACGCGCGCCATCGACATCCCGACGCTCACGGCGCTGCTGCTGATCGGGACGCTGCTGAACTATGCGCTGCCCGGACCGGTCGGGGAGTTCGCCGCAGCGGCGATGGCGGCGCGGCGGTTCAACCTCCAGCCGGAGGTGGCGCTTGCCGCCGGCATCCACGGGCGCTTCGTCGGGCTTGCGGTGGCGGGGGTGGCGGCGCTTCTGCTGCTGGCGGTGTTCCCGATGCCGGTGCCGCCGGAGTACCGCCAGTGGATCCAGCTCGCGAGCGTCGCCATCGCCATCGGGGTGGTGGCGCTCGCGCTGATGTCGGCGTTCCCCTCGATCCTGCGCGTCGTCTCGGCGCAGACCATCGGGCGCGTCAGGCTGCTGAAGGCGCTGGACGACAGCGTGGCGCGCTTCTGTGAGGCGCTCGGCGCGGTCGGGCGGCTGGGGCCGGCGCGTTACGCGCAGGCGGCGCTGTGGGCGCTCTGCGGGCATGCCTCGGTCATCGGCGGCATCCTGATCGCCGCGCACGGCATCGGGAGCAGCCCGAACATCGCCGGGATGGCCTTCACCTACGCCATCGCCACCGCCGGGGCGGTCGTCCTCTACGCCTTCCCCGGCTCGCAGGCGGGCTGGGACGCGATGTTCTGCACCCTGCTCGTCACCACCACCGGCATCCCCCTCGCCGACGCCGCCGCGCTCACGCTGGTCGTGCGGGCGCAGCAATTGCTGATCGTCTGCGTCGGGGCGCTGGCACTGTTGCTGACCCGGAAGTGATCAGCAGGAGGTCGTCGTCCCCTGGATCGTGCAGTTGTAGCTGCGGCCGGGGCTGACCTTGAAGGCGGTGGTGGTGACGCCCTTGGGGTAGGCGGTGCAGGTGCCGGTGACGCCGGAGAAGCTGGCGCTCCCGCCGCTCACCGTGCGGCGATCCCGGAAGCCGCTGTCGCAGGTCAGCTCGACGGAGGTGGGCATGAGCGTGCCGTTGAACCGGATGTTGACGCTGCCGGACGCCTGCGCGACAGTCTTGGGCGTGGGCGGCGGGCTGTTGGTCGAGGGAGTCTTCGGGGGGCGCGGGCCGCTGACCGGGGTCGCCTTCGGGGTGGGGACGGGCGGGGGCGGGGCGCCGGTGTCCTTCGGGGTGGGGGCGATGGTAGCCGTCGGCGCCGGGGTCGGATCGATCCCCTGCTTCTCGGGCTTCGGGATCAGGAACAGCAGCACGATCACGCCCACCACCAGCGTCCCGGACATGAACAGCATCCCGGCCAGCAGCACCCAGATCCGCGAGGACTCGACGTCCTTCTCCTGGTTCGCGTTGGGCATCGGGCCGTTGTGGACGCCGAACGGCGTCCCGGCGGCGGTCATCATCGGCGTGGAGGCCGCGCCGATCCCGATCCCGATGCCGCCGCCGCCCGGCGGGGAGTAGGCGGGCCGGTCGAGGATGGCCGACGGGGGCGGGCCTGCGGAGATCGCGGGCTGGGGGGGCGCGGCGACCGGCGCGGGCGGCGGATCGTCGGGTGGCCTCGCCGCCGCCTTCGGGGTGATGGCGAAGAAGGCGGTGGCGCTCGGGTCGACCGACTCGTCCGGCTCCTCCATCGCCGCGCTGAGCGGCTTCATCTGGAGCATCCCGGCGTCGCTGGCGCTCCGGGCGTCAGGCTTCGCCGGTCCCTTCACCGAAGGCAATTCCTCCTCAGAGGCCGGGCGGGCCGCCGAGGCGGTGCGCGGGATGATCCGGGGCGCGAGCTGGGTCTGCTTCGGCGTGACCGGCGGCGCGGCCGGGGGAGGCGAGGGCGGAGCCGAGGGCGGAGCCGACACCACCGGCGGCGCAGCAGGGGCGCGGCGCACGATCGCGACCGGGGCGCGGCTGGGAGGCGCTGCCGCCGCCGCCTCCTTCTCGCGCAGACGCTCCTCGATGGTCTTGCTCGGGGCCTTCTCTGGCTCGTTCATCGTTGCTCCTGCAGGGGCGTGGGCCGGGGGCGCGTAGGCAGGCGCCGTGTGGGTGCTGTCGTGTATATTGTCAAAGTAGAAGGTACAGAACTTCTGGAGCGCGTCGCTGCTGTGGTGCCAGCGCTGCCGCAGCGCCACCAGCAATTCCTGCCCGTTCTGGTAGCGCTGGGCCGGGATGGGCTGGAGCAGCCGGTGGAGGATCGGGCCGAGGCTGGGGAGCCGATCGTTGAGCTCCTTCAGCGCCGCCCGCAATTCGCCCTGCTCGATGGCCCGGTACATCGCAAGCGCCGGATCGCGGACGCCCGCAGGCGCGCAATAGGCAGGCTTCCCCATCAGCAATTCATAGAGGATCAGGCCGAGCGCGAACAGGTCGCTCCGGTGGTCGATCTCCTCGCCGCGCGCCTGCTCAGGGGCCATGTAGATGGGCGTCCCCTTGATGAGCCGGGGATCCTCGCGGGCGAATTCGGTGTTGCCGACGCGGGCGAGGCCGAAGTCGAGGATCTTCACCTCGCCGCCCTGCGTCAGCATGATGTTCTCCGGCTTCAGATCGCGGTGGACGAGCGCCAGCCGCTCGCCGTTGAACCCCGGCGAGGTGTACGCCTGGAAAAGCGCGTCCGCCACCTCGCAGCCGATCTCGATGGCTGCCTCGGAGATGATCGGCTCTCGCGACTGCAAGCACCGATCCAGCACCGTCCGCAGCGAGGCGCCCTGCACCAATTCCATCACCACCGCCCGCTGAGCGGGCAGGTACTCGTAGACCTGCACGATGCTGCGGTGCTTCACCTGATCGAGCAGATCGAATTCCTGCCGCAGCAGGCGCAGCGACTCCCCGTCTGCAGCGCTCAAGAGCTGCTTGATCGCCACGGTCCTGCGCTTTCCTGGCCCGCCCGACCGGCCCGGCACCTCGCCCGCCGCCATCCAGACCTTGCCGAACTGGCCCTCCCCCAGCTCCTGCATGATCTCATAGCTGCCGATCTGCTGTGCCAATCTTCTTTCCCTCTCTGTCGCTATACGCACTCCTCTAACCTGCGGCAAGCCGCTCCTGAGGGCGCGGCGCGCATCACTTCTGGCGGATCCGGCTGAACAGCGCCCGGCTCAGGTTGAACCGCGCTGAGGGCAGGTAGCTGAGGATCACCAGCAGGCTGACCATCGGCATCAGCAGCACGAGCGTCCGGCTGTAGGGCGATGCCATCACCCATGCGTCCTTCCGCGCCTGCCCGGGCGGCGCGTCCAGCCATCCGCTCGGGACGATATCCATGCGCCCGGCGTCGCGCCCGTTCTGCCAGAACAGGCCGACCTTTACCTCGAAGCTGCGGCGGAGATGGAACGGATCGACCGAGTAGTAAAGGTCGTACCAGACGTACTTCTTGCGGGCCGCGCTCTTGAACGCCTCCGCCAGCCCGCGCCCGTCCTGCTTGATGAACGACTGCCCGCCGCCCGCGTTGGCGATCCACTCCATCGCCACGTGATCCACGCCGTAGTTCTCCAGGTCGCCGTCCACCTGCTGGTTGGCGTAGGCGCCGCACAATTCCTGCTCGCTCACCGCCAGCAGCCGCTCCTCCTCCTGCCGGTTGGGCGCGCGCTTCGTCCCCCGCCCCAGCGTCTTGCGCCCGATGCCGACGGTGTAGACGGTGGGCCGGATGCGGACGTTCTCGTCGCGCTGGCGCTTATAGAGGTCGTTCACCAGCCCCTTCAGCCGATCCGGCGCGGCGTTGTCCCGGCAGATATCCTTGCCGCTCCGCATGTCGTCCTGGTTGTTGAAGCCGTCCGTCATCGCGATGATGACCGGCTGCTTGCCCTCCGGCCCCTCCATCTGCTGGAGCACGGACTTGTCCTCCAGCAGCTTCCCTGTCGCGTACCGGACGGCGTTGTAGAGGTGGGTGTACCCGGCGCCGACGTTCAGCGTGCGGATGGCGGCGCGGTAGTCGTCGGGCGTAGACAGGATCAGCTTCTGGCTGAGCTGCCGGGGATCGCCGCTGGAGAACAGCAGCGGGATCACCGCTGTCTGCGCGCCGGGCGGGAAGAAGGAGTCCACCACGTCGTTCCGCAGCAGCGCGCTCCGAACGCGATCCATGCGGCTCCCCTTGAAGCCCTCGTCCCCGCGCGCCATCGAGCCGGACACGTCGATCAGCAGGATGAAGAGCTGGTTCGTCGCGCGCGGCTTGTGGCCGGTCAGCAGCATGTTCCGGTGCGGCACCGCCTGCAGCCGGTGGGTGAGCAGCAGATCCTCACGCTCCAGGTTCATCGGGTAGCCGTAGCCGTCCTGCTGCGTCTGGAAGGCGAAGCGCACCTGCCCGCTCGCGCGATCCACGAAGGGGTCGCACAGCCAGGTCTCAGCCAGATCCTCCTCGGTCTCGGCGATCTCGCTGCGGCCCAGGCAGTCGCCCCGGTCACGGAAGAGGTGGAAGATCACGCCCTTCTGGACGTCCACGCTCGGTCCGGTGCGGATCGCCGTCCCCCGGATCGGCTGCAGGCCGGACTTGCAGCCGCTGATCATGGCCATGCCCAGCAGCACCGACAGAAGGAACGCCACAGCTCCTCTCGGCAACCCTGCCAACGCGCCGCTCACAGCTCCTCCCGGGGCAGCATCAGGAACTCCACCACCGTCTGCTGCCCGTTCGCGTCCACCGGCCCCATGTGGATGCGGTCGCCCGACTGCAGCACCACCTCCTTCGGCGCAGGCAGGCGCGGATCATAGCGGAGGTTGATCTTCTCCAGCAGCCGCACCACCCGCGTCGGCTGGATCGTCAGCCCGCGCGCCCGGTAGCGCTGATCGGCGTCGACCAGCACCGAGACATGCAATTCCATCACCCCGGAGGTCCGATCCTGCCCCGCCCCGCCCGCCTTTGATGCGGCGCTGTTCTGGGCGGCGAGGAACAGATCGAGGCCGCGCGGGTAGTGGCCGACGAAGCGCTCCCGCCCCTGCGCGTCCAGCCCGTCGATGGGGATGCGCCGCGCGAACCGCGTCTCGGTCACCACCCGGAGCCAGCCCGCGTAGAGGCTGTCCGGGATGCTCCAGGCGAACAGGCCGAAGATCGCGCCGAAGGTCATCGCCCCGAAGGCGCTCGCCAGGTACAGGTCGTCAAAGCCCAGCCCGAAATTCGTGTATCCGAGCACGTACCACACCAGCGCGCCGGAGATCCCCGCCGCGAGCCCCGCCCCGATGTGCGACAGCACCCCCGCCAGCTTGCGGAAGATGGCGGTCGCGACCCCGGTCCCCATCCCCGCCACCATGAACACCGGCAGCCGGTAGCCCAGCGACACCAGCGAGGCGTCGCCGAGGTTCCGCGCCGCCTCAGAGTCCAGCAGGTTCACGATGGGCGGGCCGACCCAGTCCGTCCACAGGAAGAAGCCGATCACCGTGTTGGTGAAGGAGAGCGCCCCCGCGCCGAGCGTCTTCAGCGCGCGCCAGCCCAGCGGAGAGCGCTGCAGCGAACCCTCAGCCAGCAGCGACGCGCCTGCGGTGAAGGCTGAGATCGTGCCGAGGAACAGCGCGCCGTCCCACGCGATCTCCCACCTCGGCCCCCACACTACCACCACCGTCAGGATCAGCCACCACGCCGCCAGCCCCGCGAGCGAGGTGTAGCAGGACACCGCGAAGTGGCGCATCCAGGTGTAGGGGATCAGGTAGATATTCATCGCTTGCCCCGAACTGGCCCGTCGCTGTCTCGGCGGGCTATACTGCCTATCATGGTCCTGTATCATGATCGCTGACGATACCGCCATCTACCTCAGCCTCGCGCCGGAGTTCGGCGGCGGCCAGTTCGGCCCGTTTCAGGATCTGGAGATACGGCTCGGCTCAGACAACCGCCGCTGCCACATCCACATCCCTGAAAACTTCGGCACCGCCAAAGAGCACTGCAAGATCCTCCGGCAGCGCGACAGCGGCCTGATCCTCACCCCCGCCGAGCGCACCGCCGCCCTCTACATCTGGAAGGGGGACGCCCGCCGCCCGGTGCAGGTGCTGACCCCCACCGCCATCCAGTCCGGGGACGCCTTCTCGCTCGTCAGCCCCGAAGGCCCCAAGTTCTTTGTGAAGGTCGGCAAGATGCCGCAGGCGGCGAAGTCCGGCCCGCTCTCGATGGCCGCCGCCGCCCGCAAGCGCTTCACCATCGGCGGCTTCCTCTCCGAGGTCCAACGCGTGGCGGTCGCCACGCTCTATACCTTCAGTCCCTTCGCGATGGCCGCCCGCATCAAGCTCGCCATCGAGTCGGGCCTGATCTTCACCCCGCGCTTCATCATCAGCGCGATGCTGCTGCTCTCAGGCTGGATCATGGCCGCGCCCACCGGCTGCGCGATGATGAAGTACAAGACGGATCTGACAAAGACCCAGTCCAAGGCCGCCGCCTGTGAGGAGCGCGAGGCGTTCAAGGGCGACGGTGACACCAACCCGCTCAACATGAGCTCGATCAAGCTGATGGCCGTCGTCCTCAATGACAACGTCGGCACCGCCCTCGCCACCGACTCGGCGCTCTATGGCAAGGTCGAGACGCGCGCCAAGGCCATCTTCGACAACCCCGGCAACTATGAATGGCTCTACAGCGGCCAGGGCGCCTCGCTGAAGTTCAAGTCCTGGCGCGAGAAGGTCGAGAAGATCCAGGAGATCGACCCCAACACCCGCGAATTGCTGCCCTGGCTCGCCGCCACGCCCAACCGCAAGAACACCGACTTCCAGCGCATCGCCGACTCCGGCGGCAAGCAGGTCTGCGGGCGCGGCCCCCTGCGGCTCACCTGGCGGCAGGGCCGTCGGCTCGGGATGGATCCTGTCTTCCCCGACGCCCTGATCACCGACAGCACCTACATCATCACCGATCAGGCCCAGAACACCGTCCGGCTCCAGGGCACCGTCCAGACCGATGCCGCAGTCCCGCCCCTCGACGCGACAATCCAATTGGAGACCGGCTACGAGGACATCATCGCCGGCCAGGAGAGCTGCATCTTCCAGATCGGAGAGGACGACCGCGAGGATGACGGGAAGCTCATCAAGATGCTCCGCGCCCAGGTCGGCGCCAACGCGCCCGGCATGCCCGACACCGACTCCTCCAACTTCGCCGCTGTCGCCCGCATCGCCCGGCTCTTCGCCGCAGACAGCCCGAACCTCCGCTTCGAAAAAGAGGGCGCGGGGCTGTTGATAACCTTCGCCAAAAGCGCCATCTCCACCGCCCTCCAGGACGTCGCGGAGAAGGACTGGATCCTTGAGCGCACCGCCGAGGTCGTCGCCCGCTCCATCGTCCTTCCCTGCATCGGGGCGCTGAAGAAGGACAAGCAGGAGGACATGAAGAAGATCTTCGGCACGCTCCCCGATGAGCTGAGCTGCCTCGTCCTCTACTACCGGTTGAGCTCGGGGAACGTCGAGATAAAATAATCGGGGTCAGGGCAGCGGCGCCGCCGGGCCGATCCCGTCCCTGATCCGCTGCTCAATGTCCGGGTCGGTCAGCCCGCAGGCCAGCGCCTCCTCCAACAATTGCCGGAATTCTCCGGCGCTCAGCCCCTCCGCGCTCAGCCGATCCATCGCCTCCCGCTCCGCGATCAGCCAGTCCCGGATCGTCCGCCCGGAGTGATCGCGCAATTCCCCGACCGGCGCCGCCCGCGCCCGCGCCCGCAGCCACTCCGCCCGCGCCGGATAGCGCGCCGCCAATTCCTCCCAGGCCAGCGGCGCCCGCCGCAGGTAGACCTGCACCGCCCGCACCGTCCCCTTCTTCAGCAGCGTCGGCGCTGAGCGATCCAGCCCGTCGCCGAGCGCGGCCTGCATGCCCGGCACCCGCTCGTCGGGGTGGATGAACCCCGGCCCGTCCGGGATCTCCTGCCCCTCCGGCAGCGGCGCGGCGACCGGGGCGTCCCCGTCCGGCCACGCGCCCGCCAGCAGCGCGCCCGTCGCCACCCCCGCCAGCGCCCGCCCGCCCGCCATCAGCGGGATCTCCTGCTCCCACGGCCCCGCCGGGACGCGCGCCGCCTCGCTGAGCAGCCGCCAGAGCGCCGCCCCCCACACCGCCACCCCCGCCAGCACCATCCGGGGCTCCGGCCCCACCCCGCCCAGCCACGCGCCCTCCGTCCCCCCCGCCGCCAGCGCGTAGAACACCGCCGTCAGCCCCGCCGCCCGCCACGGGCTGTCCGGGATCAGCAGCACCAGCGCCGGATAGAACAGCGGCGCGTACAGGATGTGGAACCCCGCCGCGTCCGCCCCCAGCCACGCGCAGATCAGCGCCATCCCCGCCGCCGCCGTCCCCCGCGAGGGCCGCAGCCACGGCACTGCCCCGGCCAGCCCCAGCGTGATCCACTGCATCGGCTCGTGGCGGACGAAGCCGATCCACCGCACCCAGTCGGGCGCCAGCTTCTTCCCCACCAGCCAGTCCGGGTCGATGGTCCCCTGGAAGCGCAGGCTGTCCAGGATGCCGCCCGCGATGTGCGCCGCCGGGACCGTCGCCGCCGTCAGGGCCAGCCCCAGCCCGCCCGCCGCTGCAGCCGCCGCCACCAGCCCCGGACGCCGCGCCGCGAGCAGCGGCAGCAGCAGCGCCCCCGGCACCAGCTTGATCAGCCCCCCGAGCGCCAGCGCCAGCCCGCCCGCCCCCGCCACCCAGGCGGACGGCCCCCGCACCACCGCCGCGATCGCCAGCGCGCAGCAGGCGCCGAGCAGCATGTTCACCTGCCCCAGCCGCACGCACTCCGCGCTCACCGGGTGCCAGGCGAGGATCACCCCGACCAGCCCGCCCCACAGCCAACGATCTGTCTGCCCCGCCTGCCCGCCCGGCCCGCCCGCCAGCAGGCCCGCCGCCACCGGGAACGCCGCGATGGAGGCCAGCAGCATCCACCGCCATGCAAGCGTGAAGCCCTCCCAGTCCAGCCGCGCCCACGGCTGCAGCACCCACCCCGCTGTCGCCGGGTACAGCGTCGAGAACGTCGCCGCCCCCACGTCCATCTGCCGCGCGTCGTAGACCGCCGCCAGCTCCGCCTGCACCGTCGGGTCCCGGCCTGCCGACACCGTCGCCGCCGACAGGTACAGCGGCAGCGCGTCCGACGCCCGCGTCTGCGAGGGGTTCAGGATCTCTGTGACCGCCACCCGCCCCAGCCCCGCCGCCGTCAGCAGCACAAGCAGCGCCGCCAGCGCCGCCCGCCCCCGCTCCGCCTGCGCCATCTCAGATCCCGCCGGTCGCCTTCAGGAATTTCTTGTCGTCCTGCAGCAGCCCGATCACCTGCTTCGTAACGTCCGTCCCCGGACACCCGCCCGTCAGCGCCGGGTTCCCGCACAGCCCCACCGATGTCGGCCCGCCCTTCTTCTCCAGCCGCAGCAGCGCCTCCTTCAGCGCCGCCTGCCACGCCGCCCCGTCCGCCCCCAGCCCCGCCCGCCACGCGTCCTTCAGCGCCCCCGCCTTCGCGATCGCCTCCGGATCGCGCGCGTCGATGCCCTCCTCCAGCGGCGCGACCGCTGCCTCCAGCGCCTCCTGCTGCGCCTTGATCTGCTCCGCGAACAGCGCCTTCGCCAGCGCCGCCATGTCCACCGTCCGCTCTGTCCCGGTCAGCGCGACGACCGCCCACTGCTTCTTCTCGATGATCAGATCCGGCCACACCAGCGCCCGGATCTCGTCGAGCGCCGCCTTGAGCTGCGCGTCCTGATCGAGCGCCGCCGCGATCTCCCCGTTCAGATCCTTGCCTTCGCAGGTGTTCTGCTTGAATTGCGCCATGATCCCGGTGTTCCCGCACTCTCTCAGGCTGTAGCCCTTCCCGACCAGCGGCAGCGCCCGCCCCATCGCCAGCGAGAACACCCCTGAGTAATCCTCCTGCATCTTCGACAGGAAGCGGCTGAGCCGGATCGACTGGCCGACCAGCGAGCGGCGCGTCTGCGCAGCCCACCCGGGCAGGCCCTCCGGCGCCGTGCTGCCGAGCATCGTCGCGCCCAGCTCCAATTGCTCCGCCGCCGCGCTCGCCTGCGCCACCTTGCCGGACGCCGCCTCAAAACGCGGCGCCATCTCCTGCGAAGCAGCCATGAAGAGCTGGCTCTTCTCTGCCACATCGGCAGGCAGGTAATAGGCGGCGGGCGCTGCCTGCGCGGTGAGCGCGAGGCAGCATAGCAGGAGCGACAGACCGTAGATCCGGGCAGACGGGCGGGCGGAGAGGTGCATCATCTCCGCTTAACCAATATCAGAGGATGCCGTATTCCGGCCCGTTCCCGCCCTCAGGCGGGACCCAGGTGATGATCTGGTAGGGATCGCGGATGTCGCAGGTCTTGCAGTGGACGCAGTTGGAAAAATCCACCTGCATCTTCATCTTCCCGTGGCCCGCGTGATCATCCGGCACCATATTATAAACCTGCGCCGGGCAGAAGCGTGTGCAGGGGTTGCCGTACTCCTCGGCGCAGATCGTCGCGCAGATCTCTGTGTCGACGATGTGCAGGTGGGCAGGCTGGTGCTCGTCGTGCTTGGTGCCAGAGTGGTACACGTCGGTCAGCTTGTCCATCAGGTAGGTGCCGTCGTAGGTCCGGTCGTCGCGCGCCGGGAAGGGGTTGGAGCCGTGGACCGTCGCCTTCTTCCGCATGTGGTGGTGGTCGGCGTGGAAGGGCCGGATGTCCTTGCCCGGCCCGAAGACCAGCGACAGCCCGACCTGTGCCATCCCGCCCAGCACGCCCTTGTCGAAGCAGGAGTGGAAGTTCTTCACCGGCTCCATCTCGGCGCGGACCCAGGAGGCGTCCACCTTCTCCTTGTACACCTTCAGCGTCTCCGCCGAGGCGTCGCCCTTCAGCAGCGCCTCGAACGCCGCCTCCGCCGCGAGCATCCCCGACTTCATCGACAGGTGGATGCCCTTCAGCCGCATCGGGTTGAGGAAGCTGGCTGAGTCGCCCACGATCATCGCCCCGTCGCTGTAGAGCTGCGGGATCGAGGCCCAGCCGCCCACCGTGACCGCCTTCGCGCCGTACTTGACGACCTTGCCCGCGCCGAGCTTCTTCCGCATGTAGGGGTGGTTCTTCAGCTTCTGGAGCATATAGTGTGCGTCCATCGCCGGGTCCTTCGCCCCCAGCTCCACCAGCAGCCCGATCGCGTACTTGTCCTCCGCCATCGAATACACGAACGCCCCGCCGAACGTCTCCAGATCGAGCGGGTAGCCGAGCGTCAGCGTGACCTCGCCCTTCTTCACCGTCCCCGGAGGCATCTCGATGACCTCCTTCACGCCGATCTCATAGACCATCGGCTGGCAGTCCTTGTCGAGCTGCCGCCGGTTGATGAGCTGCCGGGTGAGCGTGCCGCGCGGTCCCTCGCCCAGCACCGTGACCTTCGACTCGATGTTGTAGCCCGGCTCGAAGTTGCCGCGCGGGTTGCCGTGGCGGTCGACGCCCTTGTCGCCGCTCTGGACGCCCACCACCTTGTCCCCGTCCCACAGCAGGTTCACGCCCGCGAAGCCGGAGAACAGCATCAGCCCCTTCTCCTCCGCGATGGCCGAGAGCCACTTCTGGAACTTCGCGATGGAGATGATGGGGTTGCCGTGATCCTCCATCCCCGGCGGCATCATCGGCGCCGGGAACGCCATCTTCTCGGTCAGCACGACGAACGTCTCGTCCTCGACGTAGCGCTCGACGAAATTCGGATCGCGCTTCTTCCAGTCCGGGATCAGCTCGTCCAGGCTGCGCGGATCCAGCACCGCGCCCGAGATCGCGTGTGCGCCGATCTCAGATCCCTTCTCCATCAGGGCGATGGTCAGCCCCTCCAGCTTCTCCCCCTGGATCTTCCCCTGGTCGATCCCCTCGTTGTGGGTGGCGATCAGGTTCAGGAGGTGGATCGCGCCGGAGAGACCCGCCGGGCCTCCACCGACAAACAGGACATCCACCGGCATCGATTCGCGCTGCATCCTGGCTCCGGGCAAGGGAGGCGGGCTAACATGACGGCGCGCGTACAGCCAGAGGGATTCCCCGAAACAGCTCAGCCGTTTCCGGCGCGCCGCACCTCCAGCCAGTCGTTCTCAACGCCAGGAGTAATCCGGAAGCGACGCAGGCGCCGAGAACGCCTCCGCCGCCATGTCCTCCAGCCACCCCCCGTCCTCCATCAGCCCGTAGTCAAAGATCACCACTCCCGGCGCCCCGGCGGCGCGGGCGGCGTCGATGCAGCGCAGGACATCTTCTTTGCCGAGGCTGGCGTCGATCCCGGCGTAGACATGGCGGCCGGAGGCGTTGGCGAGGTGATCGGCGATGAGGGTGCCGAAGTCGAGGCGGTCGCCGGGGGTGTCGGTGACGGGCCAGTAGACCATCGGGATGTTGGCGTCGAGGACGCCCTCCGAGAGGAAGGCGCGGCTGTCCTGGTAGTAGTCGTCCCGGCCCTCCGAGACGCTGCTCCAGCCCCAGTCGTTCTGGTAGATGCCCCAGACGGCGGCGGTGACCGGGACGGGGGAGACGGCGTAGACGCCGCGCACCGCCTCGACGACCTGCTCGCGCTGCCAGTCCTCCCAGTCGCCGCCGGGGAACAGCGCCTCGCTGACCGCGTCGTGGGAGTAGTCCGGGCCGGGATAGCGGATCAGGTCGAGGTGGACGCCGTCGACGTCGTAGGCGTCGACGATCTCCTCCACGACATCCTGCAGCCGCTGGCGCACCTCCGGGTTGCCGGGGCTCATCCAGACATAGCTGCTGTTGAGCGCCATCGGCACGCCGTCGCCGTCCGCCACCAGCCACTCCGGGTGGGCGAGCAGGGCGTGGCGCGGGACGCTCTCCGCCGGGGGCGCGGTTCCGGCCCAGAAGGGGAAGGCGTTGACGTAGGCGTGGACGGACAGCCCGCGCAGGTGGCCCTGCGTGACCGCCTCCTCCAGCGGATCCCAGCCTGGATCTGCGCCCAGCGTGCCGCTCAGGCGGGAGGCCCAGGGTTCGAGCGTGGAGCGGTAGTAGGCGTCGGCGTTGCCCCGGATCTGGAAGAACACCGTGTTGAAGCCCGCAGCCGCCGCCCCCTCCATGATCCGCGCCACGTCATCGGCGTCCGAGAACGTCCAGCGATCCACCCATACGCCGCGCAATTCGGGCGGGTCGACGGGCGGATCGGAGTCGCCGGAGTCATCGGGGGAGTCGTCCGGGGAATCGTCCGGGGAATCGTCCGGAGACTCAGCCGGGGAATCAGCGCCGGACTCCCGGTTGATGTCGGTGGTGCCGGGCTCCGCCTTGCCCTGGACGGTGGCGGGGCCGCTGCAGGCGGACAGGAGGGCGGGGAGGTAGAGGGCGACGATGGGGGGCATTGCCATCACGGCGAGGCGCAGCAGCGGAAGCCGGTGCGGACGCTGGCGTACCCGGCCCCGAAGGTGTCGTTGCGGCGGTAGCAGCGGGCGTGATCCTCGGAGGTGTCCCAGGCGCCGCCGATCAGGGCCGCGCGCTCCGGGGCGTCCCCGACCCACTCCTCGACGTTGCCGGTGAGGTCGTACACCCCGGTCGGCGTGGCGCAGCCGGGCATCTCGCCGGTGTAGACCGGGCGGTACTCCTCGCCGGGCTTCTCAGGGGTGTCCCGGGTCTTCCCCTCGCGCCCGTCCCAGCAGCGGCCCGGCTCGTGGAAGTCGCCGTAGGGGTAGGCGTTGCCCTCGATCATGTCGTCGGCGTACTCACCGTTGCCGTTGTCGTCCACGGCGGCGGCGCCCTGGCAGGCGGCGACCCACTCTGGCTCGGTGCAGAGCCGCTTCCCGGCGGCCTCGCAGGCGGCTTTGGCCTTCTCCCAGCTTATGCCGATGGCGGGGACGTTGTGCGTCCCGGAGACGGCTTTTCCG
>JBEIQZ010000089.1:0-14642 GCA_040376255.1 Alphaproteobacteria bacterium | reverse complement strand
CCGTGGCGCGCGGCGGCGGCGGCGCGGTCGAGCGTTCCGGCGCGGGCGCGCGGCGCGACCTCAGCGTCAAACCAAAGGTTCGACTCAGTCACCGCCTCGCGGATCGGGGAGGTGTCGAGCGGGAACGGGCCGTCCGTCACCCCGGCGGCGGCGAGGGCGTTTTCCACGCGCGCGACGTCCTCCCTGAGGTGGTCGAGGTGGCCGGGGCCGCCCTCGATGAAGGTGTGGGCCTGGTGGACATAGAGCTCCCGCGACGCGCGGGCCAGCTCCAGCAGGCCCTCCCGCGTCTCCCCGACGCGCTGCTGCAGCAGGCAGGCCTCCTGCACCCGCCACCAGGAGACAAAACCGAGCGAGGTCCCCGCCACCTGGAGGGCGAGGAGCGCGCCTGTCGATGCGATCATCCTGCGGCGGAGGGAGGCCAACGCTGCTACTCCATCACCGTCATCAGGCCCGCCATGCCGTCGTCGGCGTGTTCGAGGATGTGGCAGTGGTACATCCACTCGCCCGGGTTGTCGAGCGCGGAGACGATGGTGACGGTCGTGCGCGGCGGGATGTCGAAGGTGTCCTTCCAGCCCTGGCCCTCCGGCGGCGCCGCCCCGCCGACATCGACGACCTGGAACCGGTTGCCGTGGATGTGGAAGGGGTGGTGCATCTCCGAGGCGTTCTCGATCTCGAAGGTCGTGTCGACCCCCATCTGCACATCGACCATCGGCACGTCAGGCCACGCCGCGCCGTCGATGGTGACCGTGCCGCCCATCATGTCCTCCTCCAGCAGCCAGCGGTGGCCGAGGTTGGCGACCGGGGCGCCCCAGCCGGGGACGTCCGGCTCCGGCTGAGTCCAGCCCGACCCAGCGACCTCGCCCTCCCCATAGACAAAAGTCATCACCGGGTTCTCCCCCTCGCCCATCGGGTCGTACTCGATCATGTCCCCGCCCTCCTCGTGGAGCTGGAACCGCCGGTTCATCAGCCGGTACTCAGCCCCCGGCTCGCCCGTCGCCTCGACCGCCACCATGTACCGCTCGCCCGGCGCGATGACGAGGCGATCCGCCGTGTACGGGGCGGCGAGGAAGCCGCCGTCCGTGCCGACGACCGTGAGGGTGTGTCCTTCAAGCGCCAGATCCCAGTACCGGGCGTTGCTGGCGTTGACCAGGCGCAGCAGCGTCGTCTGCCCCTTCGTCCACGCCACGCGCCGGTCGTCCCGCCCGTTGGCCATCAGCACGTTCCCCAGCCGCCCCATGAGCTGCATCATGTCGGTGTCCGGCGGCGCGATCTGCAGCCCGCTGTCGAGCAGCACGTCGTCCAGCACCACCGGCATGTCGCAGTCCGGCGCGACCTCGCCGGGGGCGCGGAGGATGATCGGCGCGTAGAGGCCCGCCTCGATGGTCGTCGCGGTGTCCATGTGCGTGTGGAACCAATAGAACCCGCCGTCGACGACCGTGTAGCTGTAGTCGAACCGCTCGCCGGGGCGCACCGGATCGCCCATCATCTGCATGATCCCGTCCATCTCCGGCGTGACGCGCAGGCCGTGCCAGTGGATGCTCATGTCCATCATCGTGTCGTTCAAAAAGTGGACCGTCACCCGATCCCCGACCGCCGCCTCCAGCACCGGCCCCGGCACCGAGCCGTTGAACGCCATCCCCCCGTCCAGCGGCACGCCCGTACCCGGATCCCAGGCCAGCGCCGAGGCGGTCAGCGCCACCTCCACCGACCCCGCAGCCGGATCGAGGTCGGCCATCGCCGTGTAGCCGCAGGTCTCTGCCGGCAGCGCCGTGTCGGAGTCTGCCGTGTCGACGGCGCCGCTGTCGCTGCCGGGGCCGGTCTTGTCCGGATCGGTCGGCCCGGCGCAGGCGGTGAGGAGCAGCATCGGGAGTGTCGCGTGCATCAATGCCTCGTCAGAGGAGGGTAGCTGGCGCTCCCCTCCTCTGCCCCTGTAATCTGCAATGTCACGGGTAATGCTAAAAATCACCTGTGCGTCCCCCGCCGGAGCCAGTAAGAAATACCTCCTCCACTGGAGCATCCATGTCTCTGATCCTGCTCTCTCTCCTATCCGCCTGCAGCGGAACCTCCGGCAAAGACAGCGCGCCCGGCGGCACCGACACCGGCACCGCCGCCGATGACAGCGGAACAACCGGCGACACCGGTAACACCGACACCGGCAAGACCGACACCGGCACCCTGGCCTGCGCCTCCCTCAGCACCGGCGACGACTGGGCGTGGAACGGGCAGTGTCCCCAGATGCGGACGCCCTGCGACATCGTGGCGGACGGCTGCGCCTTCACCATCGACTATGCGGCCGACGGCGGCATGACGATGGGGATGCCGACCGGCGGCACGATCGCCGGTGACACCGTGACCTTCAGCGAGGACAACGGCGTGACCGGGTGCACCGGGACGGTTATCGACGCTGACACCGTCGAAGGCACCTGCGACGGCGGCTGCACGTTCACGCTGAGCCGGTAGCCGCCAGCCGGGATCCCCCGGCGCCGATCAGGATAGGAGCGGCCCATACTGGAGCTGCCAATGACTGTGTTCCACGCTACACCGACCTTCGCTGACACGCTCGCCGGACACGGCCACAGAGAGCTGCGCTCCGGGGCGGTCACCACCCTGCAGGTCAACGTCGGGAAGCGCTGCAACCTCGCCTGCAACCACTGCCACGTCGAGGCCGGGCCGAAGCGCACCGAGATCATGACGGAGGCTACCGCAGATCGCGTGCTGGAGCTGCTGACCGGCGCGCCCGGGGTGCACACGCTGGATCTGACCGGGGGCGCCCCCGAGCTCAACCCGGGCTTCCGCCGCTTCGTGACGGAGGCCCGCCGCCTCGGACGCCGGGTCATCGACCGGTGCAACCTCACCATCCTCCACGAGCCCGGCATGGAGGATCTCGCCGTGTTCCTGGCTGATAACGACGTACACATCGTCGCCAGCCTGCCCTGCTACACCGCAGAGAACGTCGAGCGGCAGCGCGGTCGCGGCGTGTTCGATCGGAGCATCCTCGCGCTCCAGCAGCTCGCCGCGCTCGGGTACGGGGACGGCGCCTCCGGCCGGGTGCTGGATCTCGTCTACAACCCGGGGGGCGCGTTCCTGCCTCCGGCGCAGCCGGCGTTGGAAGCCAGGTACAAGCAGGAGCTCGCCGCGCTCGGGGTGCGCTTCGATCACCTCCTCACGATCACCAACATGCCCATCCGCCGCTTCGCTGACGCGCTCGCGCGCGCCGGAAAGGCCGAGGCCTACATGGATCTGCTCGTGCAGAGCTTCAACCCGGCGACCGTGCCCGGCCTGATGTGCCGGACCCAGGTGAGCGTCGGCTGGGACGGCGCGCTCTACGACTGCGACTTCAACCAGATGCTGGAGATCGGCACGACGGGTCCGGCGCGGACCATCTGGGACATCGACGGCCTCGCGGCGCTCGGCGACCGCTCCGTCGCCACCGACCGCCACTGCTTCGGCTGCACCGCCGGCGCTGGATCGAGCTGCTCCGGCGCGCTGTCGTGAGCGTGGCGGTTCCGCCCGACGACGAACATGACGAACACGACGGGACCCTCATCGCCAACGTCCACCCCCCGGACTGGGTGAACCCGACCCCGGCCGACCGCTACAACCTCGTCGTGATCGGCGGCGGCACCGCCGGGCTCGTGTCGGCGATGGGCGCGGCGGGCCTCGGCGCCCGGGTGGCGCTCGTCGAGCGGCACCTCCTCGGCGGCGACTGCCTCAACACGGGGTGCGTCCCGTCGAAGGCGCTGATCTCGGCGGCGCGGGCGATCGCAGACGCGCGCCGGGTCGGGGCGTCCGGGGTCGGGGCGTCCGGGATCGGGGCGTCCGGGGTCGGGGCGTCCGGCGCCGGGGCGGAGGCGGACTTCGGCGCCGTGATGGCGCGGCTGCGCCGGCTCCGCGCCGGAATCGCCCCGCACGACGGCGTCCGCCGCATCACCGGCGCCGGGGTCGACGTGTTCTTCGGGGAGGCCCGCTTCATCAGCGACCGCACCGTCGCGGTGGGCGACGCGCGCCTCCACTTCGCCCGCGCCGTCATCGCCACCGGGGCCCGCCCCTCGCTGCCGCCGATCCCCGGACTCGCGGAGGCCGCAGCCCACACCAGCGGGACGATCTTCTCGCTCACCGCGCTCCCGCGCACCCTCGTCGTGATCGGCGCCGGCCCGATCGGCTGCGAGCTCGCGCAGGCCTTCGCGCGCCTCGGCAGCGCGGTGACGATCGTGAGCCTCGACGCGCGGGTGCTGCCGCGCGAGGATCCCGACGCGGCGGCGGTCGTCAGCGCCGCGCTCGCTGAGGACGGCGTGCAGCTCCGGCTCGGGGCGCGCCTTGTGCGCGTCGGGCGATCCGCAGCGGAGACGACCGTGGTCTTCGACCGGGGCGCGGGCGAGGAGCAGGTGAGCGCTGCCTGCGTGCTCGTGGCGACCGGGCGGACGCCGAACACGGAGGGCCTCGGCCTGGATCAGGCGGGCGTGGAGGTGGATCGATCCGGCGTCGTGGTGGACGACCATCTCCGCACCACCAACCCCCGGATCTTCGCGGCGGGGGACGTCTGCTCGCCGCTCAAGTTCACCCACGCCGCCGACGCGATGGCGCGGATCGTGCTTCAGAACGCGCTCTTCCCGGGTCGCGCCCGGGTGAGCAGGCTCGTCGTGCCCAGGTGCACCTTCACCGATCCGGAGATCGCCCACGTCGGGCGCACCCGCGCGGACGCCGGACGCGACGGGCTCCCCTGCCTCACGCTCGACCTCCCGCTCTCCGACGTCGACCGCGCCGCGCTGGAGGGAGAGACCCGGGGCTTCGCGCGGCTGCACGTCCACCCCGCGACGGGGAAGGTGCTGGGGGCCACGCTCGTCGCGCGCGGCGCCGGAGACATGATCGGCCCGGTCGTCCTGGCGATGACCGCCGGGCTCAGCGCCGGCGCCCTGGCGGACAGCATCGCCCCCTACCCGACGCAGGGCGAGGTGTGGAAGCGCCTCGGGGACGCGTGGCGACGCACCCGCTTCTCCGCGCGGGTCAGGTCGCTGGTCGGGGTGTGGTTGCGGTGGGCGCGCTGATTGTCAGCCTGCAGGCGGTGCAGGCGCCCGCGCCAGAAGCAGCGGCGCCGGCCAGATCCCGATGATGGGGTGCAGCGCCAGCACCGCGCTGAAGGCGGCGCTGTACCCGGTGCAGCCGTTATCGGAGCGCAGCACCAGCAGCGCCCACACGACGTTCAGCCCCCCGATCGCCCCGATCCCGGCGGCGCGGGCGCTCCGGCCGGTGGCGGCGCCGATCAGCGCCCCGGCAGGCGCCAGCAGCAGCGTCCACGCGAAGCGGGCGCGGTGCAGATCGGCGATGAAGAACGCGCCCCAGAGCCCGGCAGCGGCAAAAAGGCAGGCAGCCGGCAGCAGCGCGATCAGGCGGGGCGGCAGGGGCAGGGCGGCGCGGAGCCCGCCGGAGATCGCCGCGCCGATCAGGGCGAACAGGGCGAAGTCGCCCGCCTCCGGCAGCCCGGAGGCCAGCACGGCGAAGGCAGGCAGCAGCGCGAGCGCAGGAGCCGGCGGACGGAGCATGCTCACCACCCGCCGTACGTCCCGCCGTACGCCCCCAGATCGGCGTCGCTGCCGTCCGGATTGCTGGTCGCCGGATCGCCCGCGCCGATGGCCGGGGAATTGCTCTGGAGGTGGAGATCGTCGTTCTCCCAGTCGCCGTCGCCGGAGCGGCGGTTGAAGCGCGGATCGGCGGAGAGGTTGCCCGCGCCAATGCCGGTGAGCAGGCCGCCGTAGTCGGCGTCGTTGCCATAGACGAGGTTGTACGTGAAGGCCGCGTCGATCCCGTCCTCGGCCCAGGCGCCGGTGCCAGTGTTCCAGGCGATGATGTTGTTGTAGATCACGGGATCGGTGCGGCGGAACTGGGCGATCCCGGCGCCCCAGTCGGTCTCGGTGAGGAGGTTGTGGACGATCGTGTTGTTGTAGATCCAGCCCTCCATGTAGGCGTCGGAGTCCTCATAGACCACGATGCCGCCGCCGATCGTGGAGGCGATGTTGTCGGCGATCAGGTTCGAGGCGATGACCGGCCCGGTGGGGCCGCCGACCTGGATGTTGATCCCGCCGCCCTGCCCGTCCCGATCCTGCCCGTCCCCGTCGTCGGTGGCGCTGTCGTCGGCGGCGTTGCCGCTGATCACGTTCTGGACGATGATCGCGTCGGAGTAGGCCAGCCAGATGCCGCCGCCGTCCCCGGCGGTGTTGTCGACGATCCGGTTCCCGGCGATGTACGGGGCGCCGCCCCGGATGTCGATGCCGCCGCCGTCGCAGCCATCCTCAGGGCCGAGGTAGCAGGCGTCGTTCTCTGAGATCTCGTTGTCGATGATCGTCGCGTCGCTCTCGTAGAGCCACATCCCGCCGCCGACCTGGCGCGAGCCCCCGGCGGTGTTGGCGGTGATGACGTTGCCCTCGACGGTGGGCGAGGCGTAGTAGGCATAGACGCCGCCGCCGTCGCCGAGGCCGTTGGTGATGGTGAAGCCGTAGACGCGGGCGTCGGGCCCCTCGCCGTTGGCGAAGGTGAGGACGGTCCCCTGCCCGCCCGCGTCGATGATGGTGTACTCGGGGCCGCTCAGGCTCTCGACGTTGACCGGGTGGCCGCCCCAGTCGAGGTTCTCGTAGTAGCTGCCGCCGTTGGCGCGCACCTCGTAGCAGCCCGAGGCGGCGGCGAGGTCGATGGCGGCCTGCAGGCTGCCGATGGGGTCGATCTGGCGCCCGTCCCCGGCGGCGCCCCAGGAGGCGTAGACCGGGCAGTAGTCGTCGCAGTCGGCGGTGCCGTCGCCGTCGAGGTCGCTGGCGGACTCGTCCTGCCCGTCGCAGTCGTCGTCGATGCCGTTGCAGATCTCCGCCGCGCCGGGGTGGACGTCGGCGTCCCCGTCGTCGCAGTCGTCCTGCAGCGTGAAGCCGTCGCCGTCGTCGTCGATGGCGGTTCCGGTGTCGGTGTCAGTGGTTCCGGTGTCGGTGTCGGCGGTGCCGGTGTCGGTGTCGACGGTGCCGGTGTCGACGGGGCCGGTGTCCGAGAACACGCCGGGCTTTCCCTGCGCGGTGCCGGGGTCGTTGTGGCAGGCGGCGGCCAGCGGCAGGAGCAGGCAGAGCAGGGGGCGACGTTCCATGAGGACTCCAGATCGGGCGCGGAAGATAGAGGATTCTATCTCCACGTCAAGAGATCCCGCTGTCCTGCTGCATACAAACCCTGACACTGCGGCAGCAGCAGGGGAATGGCGATCCGGGCGGATTCGGGCTATCGGAAAACCAGATCGTCTGGACAGCACATGACCACCAAGCTCAAGACCTTCCTCGCCATCTCCATCAGCTCGCTGGTCCTCGATCAGGCATCGAAGATCTGGGTGGTCGCGAACCTCCGCCAGCACCGCGACGAGATCAAGATCATCGACGGCTTCTTCTCGATCATCCACGCGCAGAACCCCTACGCGGCGATGGGCCTCGGCTCGGTGATCGAGGATCCAGGCACCCGGATGCTGATCTTCGGGGCGTTCACGGTGATCGCGATGGGGGTGCTGCTGAACATGCTGCGCGAGTTGGAGGCGGCGGATCGCTTCCAGTCGGCGACCATCGCGCTGATCTTCAGCGGCGCCATCGGCAACGCCATCGACCGCTTCCACAAGCAGTCGGTGACCGACTTCCTGCGCGTGTACACCGACTATCCGCCCGCGAAGGCCTGGCTCATCGACCGGTTCGGCACCTACGAGTGGCCGACGTTCAACATCGCGGACTCGGCGATCGTGGTCGGCGTGGCGATGTACCTGCTCGGCTACTTCTTCGAGCGCGATCAGAACTCGCCGGTCGACGCGGGGACCAGCCCGCTCGACAACCCTGAGAACCAGCCCGCCCGGAGCTAGCTGGGATGCTCCCGATCCTGTTCCACATCGGCGGCGTCAGCATCCACACCTACGGGCTGCTGGTCGGGCTGGCGCTGTTCGGCTCGACGGGCGCGGCGGTGTGGCTCGGGCAGCGCGAGGGGATCTCTGCCGACTGGCTCTGGGATCTGGCGCTGATCATCATCTTCGGGGCGGTGGTCGGGGGGCGGCTGGAGTACGTGCGGACGCACTGGGATCTGTTCTCGGGCGATCCTGCGAAGATCTTCGCGCTGCGGGACGGCGGGCTGGTGTTCTACGGTGGATTCGTGCTGACGGTGGCGACGATGATCGGCTACCTGCAGTGGCGGAAGCTCCCGATGATGCGGGTGCTGGATCTGTACGCGCCGCTGGTGCCGCTGGGCCACGCGCTCGGGCGGATCGGCTGCCTCGCCGCCGGGTGCTGCTTCGGGCGGCCGACCGATCTGCCGTGGGGGATCGTCTTCCCGCCGGGGACGGCGGCGCCGCACGGCGTGCCGCTCCACCCGACGCAGCTCTATGAGGCCGCTACGAACACGCTGCTCGGCGCCGCGCTGATGTGGCAGTACCAGAGGAAGCAGGCGCGCATCCGGGCGGGGGCGTCGGTGCCGCACGGGCGCGTCTTCGGGCTGCTGCTGACCGGCTACGCGGTGACGCGCATCCTCAATGAGCAGCTCCGGGGCGATCTGGAGCGCGGGATCGCGCTGGCGGGGCTGACGAACGCGCAGGTGACGGGGCTGGCGCTCGGGACGATCGGGCTGGCGATCCTGGCGCTTACACAGAGCAAAGGCCGCTGATCACGCCGATCCGGCTGGCGCGATCTCCGCGACCCAGGCGCAGGGGTTGGAGCGTCGGCCGGGGCAGAGCTGCATCAGATCGGTGTGGACGGCCTGCGCGGTGAGGCGGAGGCCGAGATCGGCGAAGAAGGCGGGGGCGTCGCCGACGGGGAGCTGAAAATCGAGCGGCTCCTGCACGGCGGAGACGATGACCGGCAGGGCGTTGAGGTAGCGGTTGTAGCTCCCGGCGTCGGGGGCGGGCTGGAAGAAGTCGACGGTGGCGGCGCAGCGGAGCCGCCGGAGCGCGCTGAGCGTCTGGCGGACGGCGGCGGCGGGGAGGTACATGGACACGCCCTCCCAGAACGCCCAGGATCGCTTCGCCGGGTCAAAACCGCTGTCGAGCAGCTTCTGCGAGAAGTCCTCGGTAGCAAAATCCACGGTGATCACGCGCCGGTCGGGCGGGGAGGCGATGCCGTGGCGGCGGAGGACGGCCTGCTTGCGCCCGGAGGTGGCGGGGTGGTCGATCTCGAACAGGGCGGCGCCGCCGAGGGGCAGCCGCCAGGCGCGCATGTCGTAGCCCGCGCCGAGGATCAGGATCTGCTCAGGCGGCGCTTCTGCGGCAAAATGACAGAAGCGCTCGTCCATCCAGCGGTGCCGGAGGGTGGAGAAGTTCATCGTCCCGCCGAACACGGCGTCGTCGACCGAAGACAGGATGCGCCCCCCGGTGAGGCGCGAGAGCCGGAGCCAGGAGGCCGGGAGCGGGCTCAAAAAGCGGTGGGCGTGGGGATCGTCGAGGGCGCGCAGGGCGGGGGGCCGGGAGGCTTCGAGCGCCCGCCAGAAGCAGACGGCCTCGGCGGTGATGCTGGCGCGGGTGGGGGTCATGGCGGCCCGCTAACATCATACCGGATCGCATGTATCGCGCAGGATCTCCCGCAGATCCAGCAGCAGCCGGCGGAGCGCCTCCAGCTCAGCCGCCCCCAGCCGCTCCCGGATCTCCGCCTCCTGCGCCTGCAGCAGCGCCAGCCCCTCCAGCAGCCCCCGCCGCCCCGCCGCCGACCACCGCACGATCTGCGCGCGCCCGTCCGCCGGATCGGGCAGCCGCTCGACGATGTCCCAGCCCTCCAGATCCTCCAGCAGCCGCCCCACCGCCTGCTTCGAGATCCCTGCCCGCTCCGCGATGGCCGTCGCCCGCGTCCCGGCGAGGTCGATGTGCGGGAACAGCCGCGTGTGCGCCTCCCGCACCGGGATGCCCGTCCGCGCCGCCATCGCCGCGAGGCCGCGCCCGTTCCAGAGCCGCGCGCACTGCATCAGCAATTGCGCCACGCTGGCCGATTTCTCAGCCTCCAGCTTCGCGACATACGGCGCTGTCGTCTCCATCGCTCCCCTGCCTGCCCGCGAAGATAGCCCCGCCCGCTCAGACAGTCAACCGTGTTGACGAAATGGTCGCACCGGTTTACTATTTCCGCGCAACGCGCAGGAGATCCATGCACCCGCTCACCCCCCTCACCGCCGCGACCCCCGCCTCCGGCGTCTGGACCATCGACCACGATCTGAGCCTCGGCGGGATGGCCTTCGGCACCCGCACGACCGTCCTGCGGCTGGCGGACGGGACGCTGCTGCTCTACGCGCCGGGGGCGCTGACCGCCGATCAGCAGGCGGCGATCGACGGGCTGGGGCCGGTGTCGAAGATCGTGGCCCCCAACCTGATGCACCACCTCTCCCTCGCGGCGGCGAAGGCCCGCTGGCCGCAGGCGGAGGTGATCGCGCCGCCGGGGCTGCGGGAGACGGTGCCGGGGCTGCCGATCGACCGGGTGATCGGCGGGGACAGCCAGCGGGAGGGCGAGATCGCGCCGGGGCTGCGCTGGCGGTTCATCGGCGGGATGCCGAAGCTCAACGAGCTGATCCTGCACCAGCCCGCCTCGCGCGCGCTGGTGTTCGGGGACATCGCCTTCCACTTCACCGATCACCCGCAGTGGTGGCTGCGGACGTTCATGACGCTCAACGGCTGCTACGGGCGGCTCGCGCCGAGCCGGCTGTTCCACTCGATGGTGAAGGACCCGGCGCGGCTGAAGGAGGACATGGCGGCGGTGCTGGCCTGGGACTTCGACAGCATCGCGCTCTGCCACGGGCGCACCGTGCCGTCCGGGGCGAAGGCGCTGATACCGCGCAAGGACTACGGGCTGTGATCAGCTCTTGCGCTTGGCGCTCCCCATCTCGTTCCGGCCGCGCGACTCGGCGTTCGCCTGGTAGTGGGCCTGCTTCTGCTGCATGACCGTCATCGTCTGCCCGTAGGTTCCGGCGTCGCGGCGCAGATCCGCGACCAGCTTCACCAATTCCGCGTCGCCCCCGGCGTAGGCGTCGATCTTCGCCGCCACCCCCAGCAGCAGATCGGCGGCCTTCCGGTGGTCGCGCGCGCGGTTCGCGGCGACGGCCTGCTCGCGGGCGCGGGCGGCGTGGCGGGCAGCGACGATGCGATCCACCAGGACGTCGCGCACCTGGGCCTTGTTTGCCGCCTCGGGGGTGCGGATCCAGGTGCAGGCGCCGTCCGCGTCGGGCAGCGCGCCGGTCCGGTCGTGGAGCTGGAAGGTGATCCGGAACGGCGCCTGATCGCTCCCCGGCGGCACGCGCACGCGCAGCACCAGCTCCGTGATCTCCTCGCTCACCAGATCGCCGAGCGACAGCACGCACAGATCACCCTCGCGCCGCGCCTCCCACGGCCCGATCGGCTCCAGCCGCACGCCCGCCGGGCAGCGGATGTGCAATTCCGCCGCCCGGTGGACGACGTCGAGCGTGTCATTCAGCTCCGCCCCCAGCATCGCCGGGAGCCCGCCCGCATGCTCGACGTAGCGCCCGCGCCCGCCCCCCGCGTCGGCGATCCGGGTCAGCAGGTGCTCGTTGAAGTCGAGGCCGATGCCGAAGGTCGTCGTGACGATCCCGCGCGCCCGCAATTCCCGCGCCCGCTGCACCAGCGTCTCCTCGTCGCGGACGCCGTGGTTCACCTGCCCGTCGGTGAACAGCAGGCAGCGCGCCACCTGCCCCTCAGCGAGGAACGACGCGATCTGGTTGCAGCCGTTCATCCAGCCGCCGTGAAGGTCCGTGCTGCCGCCCGGCTCCAGCCCCGCGACCGCCGCGATCGCCCGCGCCTTCCCCTCCGCCGTCCCCGGCGTCGACGGCACCGGCACCGTCACCTGATCGTCGTAGGCCACCACCGAGAACCGATCCGCCGCGCCGAGCCGCCGGATGCCCTCCTGCGTCCCGGCGATGGCCGTCTGGATCTTCTCCCCGCTCATCGATCCAGAGCGGTCGATGACAAAGCTCAGGTTCATCGGCAGCCGGGGCCGCTCCCCCTGGAGCTTCGGCGCCTCGTAGCTGACATATACATGGCGATCCCCGCCATAGGTGGCGTGGATAAAGACGCGTTCGGTGCGGGCGGTGAGGCGGCTCATGGGAGCTCCTTGTTGCGCGGTTGAGAAAAAATCTGTCGGGCAGACTCCAGCAATTGCTCCACCTTCCGGTTGCTCTCCCGGCTCAGCGGTCGCTGGACGTGGATCTCGACGTCGGGGCTGATCGCGTGGCGCTCCCAGGTCGAGCGCAGCGGGGACGCATGCTGCGCGGGCGCCTCCGGCGGCTTCACCGGGGCAGGCTGGATGTGCGGAGCCTGCGGAGCCTGCGGCAACGCCGGTCGCGCCCCCAGAATGCCGCTCAGGTAGTCGAGCGCCCGCCGTGACTCCGGCGTCGCCGGGATCGCAGCCGGGACAGCCGCCGGGGCAGCCGGTTGAGCCACCGGTTGAGCCGCCGGATCAGCCGCCGGCGAAAGCCGCTGCCGGATCTCCGCCAGCGGGAGGTACTGCGCCTGGAACACCTTGATCGCCTGGAGCCGCCGCAGGTGCTCAGCGCTGTAGCTCGCGCCCGCCCCCGCGCCCTCCGCCGGGGGCAGCAGCCCCTGTGTGATGTAGTAGCGCACCGTCCGGGGTGTCACCTCAGCGAGATCGCAGAGCTCCTGCAGCGTCATGCTGACAATATGACACTGTTACGTTCCACTGTCAAGACCCGTTCTCTGCCCTACCGCCGCCCCTTCCGCCACGGCCGCCTCGGCTGCGGGCGCACGTCCGGCAGGACGGGATGAACCGGGCGCGGCAGGACGGGATGAACCGGGCGCGGCAGGACGGGATGAACCGGGCCAGGGAGCGGATCAGGGAGCGGATCAGGGAGCGGATCAGCCATGAGGGAGCCTCCTCCAGCGGAAGTCGCAGCCGCGAGCGCCCTGCCCGATGGTCCCGCCCCGCGTCAGCCCCAGCTCCAGCACCTCGCTCTCGACGAAGTCCAGGGTGCAGATGTGCGGCCCGAGCTCCGGCGCCTGGACGTGCTGGATGAAGGTCTGCAGCGCGCAGGCGTGGTAGTCCACGCCGAACCCGCCCTCCACCTCGACGAGCACGCCCCCGAAGCCCAGCCCCGGCGGCCCGCCGACGATGCTCTGGAGCAGGCGGCGGTAGAACCACGGCTGGAAAAAGATCCACCGGTAGAGGCGGCGCAACGGTCGGGGGACAGACAGCAGCAGGGCGCGATGGCACTGCCCGAAAAGCGCCGTGTTCTCGGCGGCGCTCCGCCCCGGCAGGCTGCGGTGGAACGCCACGAGGAAGCAGGTGGCGATCAGCAGAGATCGCGCCCCGCTCCGCCCCAGATCGGGGAGCTGCGCGGTCAGCGCAGGCAGCAACCCCGGCGCCTCAGCCCGCAGGCGCGCGGCCTCCGCTGCGCCGAGAGAGGTCTGCAGGGCGGTGCGCCCGCACCACAGCAGCAATCGGAACGCGAGTACATCCATATGCGTGGTAGGATATCACGCCGGGGACCCCCATGATGCTCCTCCTCATCGCCGCCGCCCACGCCCTCGATCCGATCCCGCAGGCGCTCGGCGTCCACCTCTCCCGCGACGGCCTCGACCGGCTGGGCCAGGGCATCGCGCAGCTCGCCCCCCGCGAGCTCTCCATCGGCGCGACCGCCGGAGAGCTGGCCTGCGATGAGGCCGCCCCCGACGATCTGCTCCGCTACAGCCTCGACGGCCTGCTCGTCGGCATCCACATCTCCGATGTCGAGCTGCGCCCCTCCGCCGGGCGGCTCGATCTCTACCTGCGCGGCACGCTCGACTCCTCAGAGGGCAGCCTCACCGTCACCGGCAGCTGCTCAGTGCTCCAGGATCTCGCAGAGGTCTGCCGGGTGGAGCTGCCCGTCACCAGCCTGGAGGCCCACATCGGCCTCTCCCTCACCCTGACCGGCGGCGTAGCCGACGCGGTCGTGGACATCGTCTCGGTCGATCTCTCGCCCATCGGGAACCCGCTCGGCGACTGCCTGCTCTCCAGCGCCATCGGCACCCTGCTCGGCCAGAACCCCGAGGCGATCTCCGGCCTGCTGCTCAGCCTGATCGAGCCCTCGCTCGCCGATCTCGCGGGCTCGCTCGAAGCCCCCATCGAGGACGCCTTCTCCTCGCTCACCCTCTCCACCCCGCTCTCCCTCGGCGACGCCACCCTCCTCCTCGACATCGCCCCCTCCGCCCTCCAGATCGATGACGAGGGCCTCATGCTCGGCCTCAGCGCCGCCATCACCGGCGACACCGCCTCCGACTGCGTGCCGCCCGCCGATCCCCCCCCCGTCGACGGCGGCTGGCCCCCGATCACCGGCACCGCCCCCGACGGCGCCCTCACCTACGACGCCGCCATCCTCGTCAACAAGCAGCTCGTCGACGCCCTCCTCTACACCGTCTGGCAGTCCGGTATGCTCTGCCTCTCCGTCCAGGACGCCGGCAGCATCACCCTCGACACCGACCTCTTCGCCCCCGTCTTCGGCGACGACTGGGCCGCCCTCTTCCCCCAGAGCCGCCCCGTCACCCTCCAGCGAAACCAGCGCTGCGTAGGCAGACGCTGAGCTCCCACTGTGGGAGCTTCCCAGCTCCAAGGTGGCAGTGAGTGGGTAGACCCCAGCAAAAAGGCAACAGAGGAGGGGACCAGTCAGTG
>JBEIQZ010000021.1:0-27069 GCA_040376255.1 Alphaproteobacteria bacterium | reverse complement strand
CCCACCTGCCTCGACGATCTGGTGGCGCTCGTCGCGCTCTACCGGCCCGGCCCGCTCTCCTCCGGCATGGTGGACGACTTCATCGACCGCAAGTGGGGTCGGCAGGAGGTCACCTACACCTTCCCCGAATTGGAGCAGATCCTCAACACCACCTACGGCACAATCGTCTACCAGGAGCAGGTCATGCAGGTGGCGCAGGTGCTGGCGGGCTACTCGCTCGGCGAGGCCGATCTGCTGCGCCGCGCGATGGGCAAGAAGGACGCCAATGAGATGGCGAAGCAGAAGGGACGATTTACCGGAGGGGCGACGAAGCGCGGGCATGATGAACAGAAATCAGCAGACTTATTTGATTTGTTGGCGAAGTTTGCTGAATATGGATTCAATAAATGCCTGCATGGCGATACAGGCATCATCGACGCTGACACTGGCCAGCGGATGACCGTCGCAGCGCTGTTCCGTGACCGGCGCCCGTTCCGCATCCACGCGCTCGGTGAAGACGGGCGGTTGCGTGTCCGCCAGGTGACGGATGTTGTGTGGAACGGCAGGAAGCGGATTTATGAGCTGGAGACTGCGCAAGGACGGCGCATCCGGGCGACAGGAAACCACCCGTTCCGGGTGTGGGATGGCTGGAAGTTGTTGAAGGAGCTTGCGCCGGGGGAGCGGTTGGCGACAGCCGGCAGGCTGCCGATCCGCAGTGATACCCGCTGGCCGGAGGCACACCTCATCCTGCTCGCGGCGCTGCTCTCAGAGGGCAACACCTGCCACCCTTCTACGTTGTATGTGTATAATCGCTCTGTTCCTTATTGCGAACAGGTCGCGATGGCAGCCGGAACCTTTGACCAGACGATGACGCGTGTTGTCAAGCGCAGCGATCGGGACATCCATGAGGTCCATATCAATGGTGGAAGCGGGTGGAGATCGTCGAGGCAGCGACGGGAAGCGGGCGGATTGGCGGATCGGGTCATCGCGCGCTGCGGGGCGTGGCATTGGGCAGAATCGCTCGGGATTCTGAACAAAAAGGCGATAGAGAAAGAGGTTCCTGCCGTTATTTTTTCTCTATCGGACGACAATATTGCATTGTTTCTTGGCTGGTTGTGGTCAGGGGATGGGTATATCTGTTCTAAGAACTTGTATACACCATTTTATGCGACATCTTCCAAGAAACTGGCAGAAGATGTCTATCTGCTATTGCTGCGCCTCGGAATATGCAGTGGTATCGACAGGAAGTTATTTGCGTACCGTGGCGCTCATCGGGAGGGGTTCACGGTGCATCTCATCGGAAATGGCGCAGTTGATATGTTTGTTGAAAAACTGTTGCCTCATATCGTCGGTCGCGATGCGCAGGGCGACCTGCTGCGCAAGTACCGCAGCGGCGTGGCGGCTGAGCGGAGCAGCAAGGACACCGTACCAGCAGCGGTGCGGGCGCTGGTGAATGAGGAGCGGCAGCGGCTCGGCCTCACGTGGCGTCAGGTGGAGGAGCAGAGCGGCTTCAGTGTGCGGGAATTTTATGGAGCCGGGAGTGCGAATAAGCGTGGCTTCCGGCATCAAACGATAGGGGCTCTGGCGAAGCACCTGCGCTCTGAGCGGCTGGAGGCGCTTGCACAGCGGGACGTGTTCTGGGATGAGGTCATATCGGTGACAGACGCAGGGGTCGCAGACACCTATGATCTGACCGTCGAGGAGGATCATAATTTTGTTGCAGACGGATTGATCGTCCATAATTCCCATTCCGCCGCTTACGGTTATATCTCCTACCAGACCGCCTGGATGAAGGCGCATCACCGGGGCGAGCACATGGCCTCGATGATGACGATGGACGCGGGGGACACCGACAAGCTGGTGGTCTACATGGGCGACTGCCGGAAGGCGGGGCTGAAGATCCTGCCGCCGGATCTGAACCGCTCGATCGAGGGCTTCGAGGTGCCGCCGGAGGATCGGCGGGCGATCCGGTACGGGTTCTGCGGGATCAAGGGGATGGGCGAGGCGGCGATCCACACGATCATCGAGGCGCGGGAGAAGGAGCCGTTCAAGGACTTCCTGGACTTCCTCCAGCGGCTCGACACGCGGAAGGTGAACCGCAAGGTGCTGGAGGTGCTGATCAAGTCCGGGGCGATGGACGGGTTCGGCTTCACGCGGGCGCGGCTGATGGGGTCGCTGGACGACGCGATGGCGGCGGCGGCGGCGGAGGCGGAGCGGCGGGCGTCGGGGCAGATGGGGCTGTTCGGCGGCGGGAGCAGGCCGCAATTGCGGATGCCGGAGGTGGGGGAGTGGCCGCTGGCGGAGCGGCTGCGCTACGAGAAGGAGGCGCTCGGGCTGTTCCTGTCGGGGCATCCGGTGGAGGAGTACCTGCCGGACGCCGACCGGATGCGGGTGACGCCCTCAGAGCGCCTGGCGACCCTCGCGGCAGAGAAGGAGGTGTGCCTGCTGGGGATGATCAGCACGCTGAAGGTGATCAAGACGAAGAAGGGCGACAAGATGGCGTTCGCCCAATTGGAGGACATGTCGGGGAGCGTGGAGGCGGTGTTCTTCCCTGAGGCGTTCGCGCGGGCGCAGGCGGTGCTGGCGAGCGATCAGCCGGTGGTGGTGCGCGGGAAGATGGATCGGAAGACCGAGGAGAACAAGGGCGGCGGGTTGAAGATCCTGGCCGACTCAGCCGAGCCCGCTGAGGCGGTGCGCGAGCGAACGTCGAGCCGGGTGTGCCTGCGGCTGCCGATCCACTGCATCAGCCGGGAGCGGGTGGATCGGCTGAAGGAATTGCTGCCGAAGCACAGCGGGAAGTGCGAATTGCGGCTGATCGTCGAGGAGACCGGGCGCTTCCGGGCGCCGCTGCGGGTGCCGGAGGCGCTGCGGGTGGCGGCGACGCGCGGGCTGAAGAACGAGTTACGCGCTTTGTTCAGCGATGACGCAGAGGTGGTCTTTGAGTGAGACGGGCGAGGACGCGCTCCCGGGCGGGATGCAGGCGGATCTCCAGCGGCTCCGCGCTGCCCAGCAGAGAGATCCCTTCCCCGGCGAAGGGTGGCGGCGGCGCCACCTCCAGGCGCTCCACGCATGGATTGTACAGCACCGGGAAGACATCTCTACGGCGATCAACGCGGACTTCGGCTGCCGCTCCCGCTTTGAGACGGGGCTGGCCGAATTGGTGCCGCTCGTAAACGCCCTGCAGCACATGCAGAAGCACCTCCACGCCTGGATGCGCCCGGAGCCGCGCCCGGTGTTCTGGGCCAACCAGCCGGCCTCCGCTGAGGTGGTGCGCCAGCCGAAGGGCGTGGTCGGGGTGATCGCGCCGTGGAACTACCCGTTCCAGCAGGCGATCCTGCCGCTCGCCACAGCGATCTGCGCCGGGAACCGCGTGATGTTGAAGCCCTCCGAGATCACCCCGGCGACCTCAGAATTGCTGCGGCGGGCGATAACAGAGGTGTTCCCGGCGGAGGACGCGGCGGTGGTGACCGGCGGCCCTGCGGTCGGGGCGGCGTTCGCCGCGCTTCCCTTCGATCACCTGCTGTTCACCGGATCGACGGCGGTGGGGCGGCGGGTGGCGGCGGCGGCGGCGGCGAACCTCGTGCCGGTGACGCTGGAATTGGGCGGGAAGTCCCCGGCCATCGTCCACGGGAGCTACGATCTGCGCGCGGCGGTCGACCGGATCATGACCGGAAAGCTTATGAACGCGGGGCAGATCTGCATCGCCCCCGACTATGTGCTGCTGCACGGTCACCGGCCGGAGGACTTCGTCGCGCTGGGGCGGGAGTGGGCGGCGAAGCACTACCCGAGGCTGCTGGATAACGACGATTATACAAGTATTGTATCGGAACACCATGTCCGGCGCCTCCAGGGGTTGCTCGACGACGCCGCCGCGAAGGGCGCCTCTGTCCACGCGGTGAACCCGGCGGGCGAGGACATGGCGGCGGCGGCGGCGCGGCGCAAGGTGTTCCCGCACTTCGTCACCGGCCTCCCGCCCGCCCTGCCCGCGCGGATCATGGAGGAGGAGATCTTCGGGCCGCTGCTGCCGATCCTCCCGGTGGACTCGCTGGAGGAGGCGATGGCGCGGGTGAACGCGGGCGGGCGCCCGCTGGCGCTGTACTATTTTGACGGGGCTGATGCGCGTATTCAGAAGGTTATACAAGGTGTTACTGCTGGAGGTGTGACGGTCAACGACA
This sequence comes from Alphaproteobacteria bacterium, assembly GCA_040376255.1. Taxonomy (GTDB): domain Bacteria; phylum Myxococcota_A; class UBA796; order UBA796; family SXON01; genus JBEIQZ01. The sequence continues at coordinate 22,915 of JBEIQZ010000021.1, read as the reverse complement.
CGCTCATGCACATCGCCCAGGACGATCTCCCCTTCGGCGGCGTCGGATCGAGCGGGATGGGCGCCTACCACGGCTTCGACGGCTTCCGGACGTTCTCCCATGAGAAGCCGGTGTTCTACCAGAGCAGCATCAACGGGATGGGGCTGCTCCAGCCGCCCTACGGGCGCAGCCTGGAGCGCATCCTCTGGTGGCTCATCCGGTAGCGCGCGGGGCCGCTGTCCCGTACCATGCCCCGATGCTCCGCCGCTCGGCCCAGCCGATGAGCTGCTGGAGGCCGACGGCCAGGACGCCGGAGAGGAGGATGGCGGCGAAGGAGAGATCGAGCCGCGCGGAGCGCGTGCCGAACAGGATGAGGAAGCCCAGCGAGGGCGGGCTGCCGTTGCTGCCGGTGAACTCCCCGACCATCGCCCCGATCACCGAGAGGCCCGCCGCCGTCCGCAGCCCGGAGAACAGCGCGGGCAGGCTGGCGCGGGCGCGGAGCAGGCGCCACTCCTGGAGGCGGCTGGCTCCGTAGAGCCGCAGCAGGTCGACGAGATCCTCGCCGGGCGCCCGGAGGCCGGTCCCGGCGGCGGAGTAGATCGGGTAGAAGGCGGCGACGGCGGCGGTGACCGCCGCGACCTGCCCGCCGTAGCCGAGCCAGATGGTGAGCATCGGGGCGATGGCGATGATCGGGAGGATCTGGAGCAGCGTGATCCATGGCGCGAGGGCGAGCCGGATCGGGGCGTTCGCCCAGGACAGCGAGGCGGCGGCGCTCGCGAGCAGGGCCGCGATCAGGAACCCGGCGGCGGCGGCGGCCAGGGTGGTGCCTGCGGCGGTGAGGAGCTGCGCCGGATCGGAGGCGATCGCGGCCCCGACGGCCCACGGGGTCGGGAGCAGGAAGGGGCCGAGCTTTGCGGCGAGCAGCGCCCACAGCCCGATCCCGGCGAGGATCGAGAGCGCCGGGATGAGCGGCGGGGCGGGGCGGGGCGGGGCGGGCGCGGGCGGCGGGGCGGGCGGCTCAGGGTCGAAGAGCGGGATCGGGGCGGTGGGCGCGCCCACCGGGCGCTCGAAGGAGCGGCCGGCCGGGAGCCCGGCGGGGGCGCGCCTGCGCTGGTTGAGCGTGTCGGAGCGGAGGCGGAGCGGCGGCCCTTCGAATTGGAGGATGCGGTCGGCCATGAGCGCGGCGTCCTCGCTGTCGTGCGTCACCATCACGACCGTCCAGCGGTGCCGGGCAGCGAGGCGCAGGAAGAGCTGGCGGGTGACCTGGCGGGTGTGGGGGTCGAGGGCGGAGAGCGCCTCGTCCAGAAAAACGATCTGCGGATCGGAGACCAGCGCGCGGGCCAGCGAGGCGCGCATGCGCTGGCCGCCGGAGAGCCGGGACGGGAGGAGCCCGGCGTGCAGGCTCAGGCCGAGCTGCTGGAGGGCGTCCGTCGCCAGCCTGATCCCGGCTTCGCCGCCCTGACCGCTGATCCCGGCGATCCGGGTGGAGAGGCAGATGTTGTCGAGCGTGGTGGCCCACGGGAGCAGGCAGGCGTCCTGGAACACGAACGCCCGCCGCGCCGGGAGGCCGGTGATCGCGCCACCGTCGGGGGTGCGGAGCCCCGCGAGCAGGCGCAGCAGCGAGGACTTCCCGCAGCCGCTCGGCCCGAGCAGCGCGGTGATGGTGCCGGGCTCCAATTCCAGGCTGAGGTCGTCGATGATCGGCGCGCCTGCCGGCGCCCATCGCAGGTTCTTGATCCCGATCAACGAAGGAATTCCTGGAGCGCCGCCGCGTGGCTGCCCCGATGGGCAAACGTCTCGACGGTGGCGCCGTTCTCCGCGCCGCGCATCTCCATGCACATGTGCCGGGCGCGCAGCCGCACGAGGACGGCGCCGCCGAGCTGCTCGTGCAGGTGCTGGGCGAGCTGGTCGCAGAGGCGCTCCTGGATCTGGGGGCGCTGGCTGAAGTGCTTGAGCGCGCAGGCGATGGAGCCGAACCCGGCGAGCCTCCCCTCGGGCCGGTGGACGACGTCGGCGTGGCCGGGGAAGGGCAGGAGGTGGTGGGCGCACAGGCCGTAGAAGCGCAGATCGCGGAGGATCACCGGGGAGGTGCCGCGCCACTCGCAGCAGTCGATGGCGGGGGCGGGGGTGTGCGGCGACCAGCCCTGCAGCATCCGGGTGACGCGCTGGGCGGTGTTGCGGCATTCGGGGTCGGAGCTGTAACCAATCCCCTCCAGAAAAGCGGAGAGATGCTGCTCAGGGGTCATAGGCCGAGCGTAACCCGGTGTCCGGCCTGTCACTGTCAGGTTAGCGGGTGTGCCGAGGTGGTGATGGCGGACGCGGGGCGCGGGGCGAAGGCGTTACACGAGGCGTTGACGCTGTTCCAGCAGGGACAGCCGCAGACATCCACACCCACATCCACATCGTCCGCGCTGGCGAAGGCGGGCGAGGCGCTTGAGGAATTCACCGCCGCCAGCGACCGCACCGGGGCGGCGGCGGCCTACCAGCTCATGGGGATCCTCCACATGAGCGGCGGGAACTACGCCGAAGCCCTCGGCTGCATCGACGCCGCGATCCCGCTGCGCCAGAGCACGGGCGATCAGGAGGGCGTCGCCGCGCTGCTGCAGGAGCGGTTCGAGCTGTGCCTGCGGACCGGCGACCTCGCCGGAGCGAGATCCGCGATGGAGCAGCAGATCCAGGTGCAGGATCAGGCAGGCGACCGGGAGGGCAAGGCGCATGCGATGCACCAGCTCGCCCAATTGCTGCTCCAGCAGGGCGACGACGCCGTGGCCGAGGTGCTGCTGCAGGAGGCGATCTTCGCGATGGAGGCGCCGGGGATGGAGCGGGCGCGCTCGGCGCTCCACCTGCTGTACTCGAACCTGTGGGTGCGGCGGCAGGAGGGGAACCGCGCGATCCAGCATGCCCGGATGGGGCTGGAGCTGGCGCGGCAGGCGAAATTCCGCCCCGCCGAGGTGGACGCGCAGCAGCAATTGGGCGTGGTGTTCGGGCTGGTGCGCGAGCACCGGCAGGCGCAGCGGGCGCTGGAGGACGCGCTGGTGGGGCGCGAATTGCTGAAGGATGTCGAGGGCAAGTTCCAGGTGCTCCGGGAATTGGCGTCGGTGGAATTGGCGATGGGCGAGATCGACGCGGGGCTGGGGCGGCTGGAGGCGGCGGCGCGCGGGGCGGAGCAGGCCGGGCACCTCGTCGGCGCGATCACCGCCCTGCAATTGCTCCAGGTCGCGGCGGACGAGCAGGGCCGCGACGCGCAGGCGTACTCGGCGGCGGAGCGGCTCATCGGGCTGGCCCGTCGGCACGGGGAGCCGGAGGCGGTGGCGGCGGCGCTGTTCTCCATCGGGACGCGGTACGCCTCCCGGTCAGAGCTCGCCGAGGCCGAGGCGGCGTTCGCTGAGGCGGAGCAGATCCAGCGGGATCTCGGCCTCGCGCACGAGGCGGCGGTGTCAGGCGGGATGCTCGGCCAGGTCCATGTGGCGCTCGGGCGGCGCGAGGAGGGCGTCCGGCGGCTGATCGGCAGCCTCGACGCGCTGGAGCGGATCGGCAGCGAGGCGGCGGCGTCGGTGCGCGAGATCCTGGAGGAGATCCAGGGTCAGGAGACCTGACATACAGAGAGTGTGTACAGAAAATGGAGAGAAATATGAAGACATCGCGCGGCTATGACTCCCTCCACTGGTCGGCAGAGAACGCCGCCCTCCTCGATCAGATCGTCGGGCATGCCACCGGCGGCGGGGTGGCGGTGCTCGATCTGGACGGAACCCTGTTCGACACCCGCCCCCGGCAGGTGCGGATCTACCGGGAGTACGCCAGCCAGAGCGGCGTCCCGGCGATCTTCCGCGTCGAGGAAGTCCACTTCCGCGACTGGTCCATCGCCAACACCCTCAGGAGCGCCGGGGTGCCGGAGCCGGTGATCGCCCGGCACTACGAGGGGCTGCGGGCGTTCTGGGCCTCCCGCTTCTTCACCTCCTCCTATGTCCGCTATGACCACCCGATGCCGGGGGCGGTGGAATTTGTGAAGAGCATCCAGGCCGCCGGGATGCACGTTGTGTACCTGACCGGGCGCGACCAGAACATGCGGGCGGGGACCGAGGACTGCCTGCGGGACTTCGGCTTCCCCATCGGGGAGCGCGGGGCGACGCTGCTGGTCAAGCCGACGTTCGAGATGGACGACACGCTGTTCAAGGAGCAGGCCATCGAGGTGATCGCGCAGATGGGGCAGGTGCGGCTGTACCTTGACAACGAGCCGTCGAACGTCAACCTGTTCCACGCCCGCCACCCCGACGCGCTCGTGGTGTTCGTCGAGACCGATCACTCCCCGAAGCCCGTCGAGCCGCTGCCGGGGATCCCCTGGCTCCGCAGTTTTTTGAGCGTCGCGGTATAGCGTCGCGGCCTGCGGGCGGAGCGGTTAATGCCGCCCGCCTGGAGGGCAGATGGCTGAGACAGTCTTGCCGGTGGAGTTTCCGGTGATCGGGGTGGTCGGGGCGGGCACGATGGGCCACGGGATCGCGCACGTCGCGGCGGCGGCCGGGAGCGACGTCCTGCTGTTCGACCGGACGATGGAGTTGGCGGCGAAGGGGCTGTCGAAGATCAAGTCGAACCTCGACAAGGGCGTCGAGAAGGGCAAGGTCTCCGCCGCTGACCGGGACGGCGCGCTCGCCCGCCTGCGGGCCTGTGATCGGCTGGAGGAGCTGGCCGGGGCCGCGCTGCTGATCGAGGCGGTGCCTGAGGATCTGCAGATGAAGCGCGATCTGTTCGTCGCCCTTGAGGGGATCGCGCCGGGGGCGGTGATGGCGACCAACACCTCCTCGCTCTCGCTGAAGGCCATCGCCGCGCCGCTGCAGCGCCCGGAGCGGCTGATCGGGACGCACTTCTTCAACCCGGTCCACATCATGTCGCTGCTGGAGATCGTCGTCCACGACGGGACGGCCCCGGAGGTGCTGGAGCAGATCCGGGCATGGGGCGGGCGGATCGGGAAGGAGTGCATCGTCGTGCGCGACTTCCCCGGCTTCGCGACCTCGCGGCTGGGCGTCGCCCTGGGGATGGAGGCGATCCGGATGGTGGAGCAGGGCGTGGCGAGCGCGGAGGACATCGACAAGGCGATGGTGCTGGGCTATCGCCACCCGGTCGGGCCGCTCCGGCTCACCGACATGGTCGGACTGGACGTCCGCATGAAGATCGGGCTGTATCTGTCAGAGCAGTTGAGCAACCCGGCGTTTCAGCCGCCCGCGCTGATGCGGCAGATGGTGGCGGACGGGAAGCTGGGCCAGAAGACCGGCCAGGGCTTTTATAAGTGGTAGGCTGAGGCGACCGGGATCACGCCTCTCTCCGCCGCGCTCCCCACCCCGGAAGCAGCAGCAGCGCCGCGCAGCCGCCCATGCAGCCGGGAGCGGGCGCGGGCACGACGCCGGAGGAGGGCGGGTCGCTGTCGGCGGGCGGGTCGCTGTCCGGGGCGGAGTCCGGGTCGGGGAGGTGATCCGTCGCGGCGTCGGGGGCCGGGTCGGCGCCGGGGATCGGCGCGACGCCGTCGGGCGCGATCCGGTCGATCCAGGTGGGGCTGAGCCAGAGGTACTCGCGGTCGTCGTCGCCGCCGTCCTCGCAGTCTCCGGCGGGGTAGACCGACCCGCCGTCGAGCAGGATCTCGACGTAGATCCAGGCGGGCACCTCTCCCGGCAGCAGGGAGAGCGACCAGGAGCCGGCGCCGTCGCCGCTCAGCAGGCGGCGCCCGTCAGGCATGACCGCCGCGACCTCCGCCACCCAGGGCAGCGCGTCGGCGGGCAGGCGGACGCGCATGTCGAGCGGGGCGTCCGCCGGGAGCGCCAGCGTCCCGCCCACCCCGCCCACCCCGTCGAGCGGCTGGCCGCGCGACAGCCAGTCCTGCCGGACGGGCAGCAGCGGGCCGGTGGTGGCGTAGGTGGCGCGCCGCTGGAAGGCGTCGAACAGGCTCTGGCGGCTCAGCGGGACGTCCTCCGGCAGCACGGCGACGGTAAGGCTGCCCCCGACCCCGTTGAACACCGTCCAGACGTCGGTGCTGCAGACCGAGCCGGGGCGGGTGTCGTGGGAGTCGGTGCCGCCGGCGAAGCCGAGGCGCAGGTTGAACCTGCCGGGATCGATGGCCGCCTCGACCGAGCCGGACTCGGTGAAGGGGCGACCGGCGTCGTCATAGGTGATGTGGCGCTGCAGGCTGTTGCCGTGCTGAGAGTGCACCTCCGCCAGCGGCTCGTAGCGGTCGTAGTGGCAGCCCCAGTCGGTCGCCATCGGCAGGCTGAGCGCCGGGTGGTGGGGCATCAGGATCAGCGGCCCCCACGCCGCCTCCAGCGCCGCCGCCCACCGGCCGATCTCCGCGCAGTCGGTGTCGGTGCCGGTGCCGTCGATCTGGAGCGCCGACATGCTGAGGCCGGTGTGCTGCTCCGGTTCGCCGAAGAGCAGCATCGTCTTGTGGCCGATCTGCCGCATGCCGCCCTCACGGAGCTCTGTGAGCCAGATCTCGGCGGCGGGGACGGTGATGAACCCGCCCTCCGGGTCGTTCGCTGCCTCTACCCGCTGGAGCAGGGCGTCGTACTCCGCCGGATCCGCCGCCTTGTTCCCGTTGATGTGGTCGGGGAGGGCGACCCAGTCCAGCCCATTCGCGCGGGCCTCGTCGAACACCCCGGCGAGCGTCCCGCAGAGCGGGCAGGCGCCGGCGCTGTCATCGTCGGGGCTGTCGTCGGCGGAGGCCGCGTCGCCGGAGACGGTGGTGTGGGCGTGCGGATCGCCGAGGTAGTAGCAGAGGCCATCGAAACACTCCGCCGCACCGGACGGAGCGGACAGCGCGACGATCAATATCCACAGCGACGTCGGGAGCAGCGCCATATTCTCCGCCTGTAGAGGGGAGCTCTATTTTACCACAAGCCAGATCATCGTCCGCTGGGCCGGGTAGAATTCACCGTCCGAGAGCTGCTGCCCGTCGAACAGATCGACGTGGCCGGAGCCGCCGTAGCCGAAGATCTTGTCGAAGGCGATGAACCCCTTCTTGCCGGTGACCGCCGCCTTGATCTCCTCGACCGCCTGCTGCGCTTCCTCGGCGGTCTTGTAGCGCTCGCCGTTGCGGGGCGGCCACACGAGATCGGGGCGCCCGCGCTTGTGTTCGAGGTAGGTCCACATCTCCTTGGCGGAGAGGATCACGCGGCTCTCCTGCCCTGCCGCCTGCCCTGCCGCCTGTCCTGCCGCCTTCGGGTCCTTGACCTTCGGCATGTACAGGCCGGTGCTGCGCATCTTGTCGAGCCCGGCGGCGCGGCCCTTGTCCTGGCTCAGCTCATGCCCGCCACCCATGCGGTTGAACATGGTGCTCATGCGGAGCGCGCAGGTGTTGGGGGCGTCGGTGGCCTTCAGGCCGAGCTCAGCGGTGAGATCGGCGCTGGAGGTGTTCTGGGAGGCGTCCTGCATGTAGTTGTGGGGGTGGTTGGCCCACATGCGCCCGAAGTCGGCCTCGCCGTTGAGCGCCGGGCCCGCCGCCACGATCCGATCCCATGTGCCGCGATCGACCGCCCCGGTCTCCTGGAGCCCGCGCGCCTTCTGGAACTGCTTCAGCAGCGCCTCGCTCTTCGGGCCGAAGGCGCCGTCCGCCTGCGCCCCGATGGCGGACTGCACCTGCTTGATCAGATCGCCCTTCATCCCGCGCTGGAAGCGCACGCCCTTGGCGAACCAGTCCTCCGCCCTGCCGTCGAGGCGGGTGCGGCCCGCGAGCAGATCGGCGAGGAAGGTGTTGTCCCGGCCGACCGACTGTCCGGCGGTCTGGGGGGCGGTCTGGGTCGTGGTCTGGGTGGTGGCCTGTGTGGGGGCAGGCGCGCGGCTGAGATCAGGCATCGCCGGATCTTAACGTCAGATCCTGACGCCATCTACATAGATCTGTCCGTCGCGCAGCTCGCAGGGGAGGCCGGAGTAGTTGGTGCCGACGTTCCGGGTCTCTTCGCCGTCCGGTCCGCCGATCACCACCGATCCGTCGATCGTCACATAGCCGCGCAGCCCGCCCCGGCGCCACTGCTGGTAGTGCGATCCGCAGAAGCCGCGCGCCCGGACGGGCTGGTCGCAGCCGGGGTGGCGGCAGTCATGCTTCGCCTCGGCGGGGGCGGGCGGGCGCGCAGGCTCCGTGGAGGTCGCTGCGGAGGTGTCCGCTGCGGCGCCGATGGTGTCGTCCGCTCCGGCGCTGATGGCGTCGTCCGCTCCGGCGCCGATGGCGTCGTCCGCTCCGGCGCCGATGGCGCCTGCGGCGGTGTCGATGGCGCCCAGCAGGCCGCCGATGGCCCCGCTGATGGCCCCGCTGATGGAGAGCGTCAGGGTGTCTCCCACGGCGCGCACGACCTGGATGGTGCGGCCCTCCGGCTCCACAGCGGCGGGGGGAGGCTCGATGGCCTGCGGGGCGGCCTCTTTTTCAGCCTGCAGACGGAGCTGGGACTCCTCGATCCGCGTCTCGATCTCGGCAGGGAGCAGCGCGAGGCGGGCCTCGATGGGCGCGAGGCGCTGCTCGACGACGCCGGGGAACGCGGCGATCCGGGCGTCCAGGGCGTCGAGCCGGTTGATCGTCTGATCGGCAGACTGGCTCCCGGCGCGGCCCCCGGGCAGGGCGGTTTTTGTCGACTCCAGCCCCGACTCCAGCAGGATGAGGCGGGCGTCGAGGGAGGTGCTGAGCGCGTCGAGCCGGGCCTCGATCCGCGCGACGCGGGGATCGTCTCCGGCGCGGGCCTCTTTGAGCTGGCGGGCGAGCTCGCCGCTCTGCTGGCGCAGCGCGTCAAACTGGCGGCTCATATCGCGGATCTCATCGCGGAGGGACTGGATCTCGGCGGGGCTGGCGTAGCCGGCCTCCTTCAGGATCTCGTGAACGATGTCGCGGATAGGTGCGTCCAGCACCCGGCCGGCCGGAGCGGAGAGACGGGATGCGACAAAATCCTTGAGCGCCATGTTGAAACCCCAGGGGGACGGCGAATATCCGGTACAGGGATGTCTGTCAATCAGAGGTGCAGGCAAGCAAGCTGCGCCCGCGCACACGCGCGCCGCTATATATTGCCTGTATGGCTAGAACGATCCATCGAATCGACCTGACCTGCGGGCTGTTCTCAGCGGAAGGCGCCCCCGATCCGCGCGTGGAGTCGCAGACCTGCAGCTGGTTCTTTGACATCCCCTCCGGGCGCGACGCGCCGGACGCCTGGGAGGAATTGCTGCACCGGATCCTCTACGATCGGAACGTGGCGAGCAGCCGCCAGCGGCCGGGGAACCGGAATTGGTACGGGATGAACTCGTTCACGCGGGAGGCGCTCGATCCGCTCTCCTTCCTGTTCTGGGAGGGGCCGAACGCGGAGCAGTTCCCCTGGCTGGCGGCGGAGCGCCGGATGATCTGGGAGCCTGCAGTCTGCTATATCGTCAGCAATGACGGGCGCTATGAGTTCCTGCAGGGCGAGGAGTTCAGCGAATTGCTGGCGTGGCGGCTCTACGAGGAGGAGCAGATCACGGAGGAGATCGCCTCCGGCTTCTTCGATCAGTACTTCGGGAAGCCCGACAGCGGCGCCCGGCTGCTGGCGGCCCGCGCGGAGCGGCTGCTGCACTTCCGGACGATCCAGCAGCCGGGGAACGCCTTCCGCAAGCCCGTGGGCGCGGAGCCGATCTGTTCAGGGCCGATCACAGGGTCGGGCAGCCCCGGCCAGCCGGAGGGCTCATGAGCGCGCGCCCGTTGATCCTCGCGGGGAGGGAGGTGCTGACCGGGGAGACGCACGACGTCTGCTCCCCGGCAGACGGGCGGGTGTTGTCGCGGGTGAGCATGGCGGGCGCGGCAGAAATGGAGGCGGCGGCGGCGGCGGCGGCGCGGAGCCTCGCGGTGACGCGGCGGCTGACGGGCTGGGAGCGGGCGCAGATCCTGGATCGGCTGGTGGAGGGGGTGCGGGGGCGCGCGGAGGAGATGGCGCGGTGCATCTGTGAGGAGGCGGGGAAGCCGATCGTGCTGGCGCGGCTGGAGGTGAGCCGGGCGCTCGACACGCTGCGGCTCTCGGCGGAGGAGGGTCGGCGGCTGGCGGGGGAGGTGGTGCCGGTGGACGGGGTGAGCGGCGGGGCGGGGCGGCTGGCGCTGACGCGGCGGGTGGCGCGGGGGCCGGTGCTGGCGATCACGCCGTTCAACTTCCCGCTGAACCTCGTCTGCCACAAGGTCGGCCCTGCGGTGGCGGCGGGTGCGCCGCTGGTGCTGAAGCCTGCGGAGCAGACGCCGGGCGCGGCGCTGATGCTGGGGGAATTGCTGCTGGCGGCGGGGTGGCCGGGGGAGGCGCTCTCGGTGCTGCCGGCGGATCGGCGGATCGCGTCGGGGCTGGTGCAGGATCGGCGGTTCGCGGTGGTGTCGTTCACCGGGAGCGACGCGGTGGGCTGGCGGCTGCGGGCGATGGCGCCGTACGCGCAGGTGCTGCTGGAATTGGGCGGAAACGCCTCGGTGATCCTGGAGCCGGACGCGGATCTGGATCGGGCGCTGCCGCTGATCGCGCGGGCGTCGGCGGCCTACGCGGGGCAGGTGTGCATCTCGGTGCAGCACGTGCTGGCGCATGCGTCGATCCTGGATCGGGTGCGCGAGGGGCTCATCGCGGAGACGGAGAAGATCGCGGTCGGCGATCCGGCGGACCCGGCGGTGCTGTGCGGGCCGCTGATCAGCGCGGCGAGCGGGGAGCGCGTGCGCGCCTGGCTCGCTGAGGCGGAGGCGGGGGGAGCGCGGCGGCTCACCGGGGGGTTCGGCGGGGGCACCGGCGGGGGCGCGCTCTGCCGCCCGGCGATCTACGAGGGGGTGCCTGAGGGCGCCCGGCTGCGGACGGAGGAGGTGTTCGCCCCGGTGGCCCACCTCGACGGCTACCGCGACATCGGGGAGGCCATCGCGCGGATCAACCGGAGCCGCTTCGGCCTCCAGACCGGGCTGTTCACGCGCGACATCGGGACGGTGCTGCGCTGCTTCTCGGAATTGGAGGTGGGCGGGCTGATCCACGACGACGCGCCGTCGTACCGGGCCGATCCGATGCCTTATGGCGGGCTGAAGGACTCCGGCACGGGGCGTGAGGGGCCGCGCTACGCGGTCGAGGAGTTCACTGAGCCGAGGCTGCTGGTGCTGAGGGCGGGGTGATCCGGTGATGGGCGGGAGCGAAAACGTCGACGAGATGATCGAGGAGGCATACCGGCGATCCCTGGAGCCGGCGCAGCGCGCCGGGGTGCGGACGTTCGCCCTGCTCTGCGCGGTGCTGTTCCCGGCGTTCTGGTTGCTGGATCGGATCATCGACCCGGAGCTGGCGCTGCTCACCTGGCCGCTCCGGCTCTTTGTCTCGGCGGTGATGGCGGGCATCACCTCCCAGAGCCATCGGGTACAGAGCGTTCTGTCGCTCTACGCAACGGCGCTGATCCTGGCGGTGATCGCGCTGGATCAGCTCATCCTGCTCACCGGCGGGTCGGGATCGCCGTACTACCCGTCGATGACGATGCTGCTGCTGAGCAACATCATCCTGGTGCCGCTGCCGCCGCGCTGGCACACCGGGATCGCGGTGGGGCTGTGGCTCCAGTGGCTGCTGCTGGTGTCGCTGCGCGGCCCGGCGATGTACCCGGAGCAGTTCGCCATCGCGAACTTCTTTTTCCTCTCTCATTTTTTGATCGGTATCTTCTGGATAGATATCGCGGACGATCTGCGGCGCAAGGAGTTCATGAGCCGCCTCCAGATCCAGAAGGAGGAGCAGGAGAAGACGGCGCTGCTGCTCAACATCCTGCCCGCGCCGGTAGCGGAGGAATTGCGGCACCACCGCCCGGTGCCTGCCCGGCTCTACCCGGACGCCTCGATCCTGTTCACCGACTTCGTCGGCTTCTCCGGCATCTCGCGGCAGACCAACCCCCGCGAGCTGGTCCACTGGCTGGACTGGCTGTTCTCCGGCTTCGATCGGGTCATCCAGCAGCACGGGCTGGAGAAGCTGAAGACCATCGGGGACGCCTATATGTGCGCGGGCGGCATCCCGGAGCCGCGCCACGATCACTGGCTCCGCACGGTGCTGGCCGGGCTGGAATTGCTCGCCATGCTCGACGACTGGACGGCCCGGCAGGCGCCCGGTGAGCCGCGCTGGCGCGTCCGCGTCGGCGTCCACCGGGGCCCGGTCGTCGCCGGGGTGGTCGGGCGCCACAAGTTCGCCTACGACGTGTGGGGCGACACCGTCAACATCGCCGCGCGGCTGGAGTCCGCCGCCGCGCCGGGCTGCATCACGATCACCGCCGACAATTACCGCGTTCTGGAGCCGCTGTTCGACGCCGAAGCCCTCGGCCCGGTCGAGCTGAAGGGCTACGGCCAGATGTCCCTCGTCCACCTCACCCGCATCCGGCCCGGCTACGCCCGCGACGCCGCCGGACGGCAGCCCAACGCCGAATTCTGGCGCCGCGCCGATCAGCTCGGCCTGATCCGCCCGCTCCCGCCGATCGTCCAGGTGCCGGTCGAGGAGGAGCCGGAGGCGCTGCACGCGGCAGAGATTGAGGAGTTCGGGGACGACGAGAGCGGCGTCCGGCCTACCGAGGAGGCGCCGTGGGCGGAGGCGTCGTGGCCAGGGAAGCGGCAGCCCCGATAGGATGTCCGTAAATATCCGATTCCCGGTCATCCTGGCGCCGGATCGGACATCTGCGGACACCGGATCGGATATCTGCTGCCATTCGCCCTCAGCCGTCCGCCTCAGCCGCCCGCGCCGATCCCCCACCACCGCGCGATCTGGACGCCGCCCTGGACGCCCCCGGCGGCCTCCGTGACGCAGAGGTTCACCTCCAGCTCATCCGTCGGCGGGACATCGACTGAGAACCCGATCCAGCGGCCGTCCGCGACGGGCGGGAAGCGCCAGCGGACGGGTCGCCCGTTGAGCGTGGCGTCGATCAGGGCCTCGCCGCTCGACGGGCCGATCCGGGCGGCGAGGCGGGTGATGGGCGGGCCCTCGCGCGGGCTGCTGAGCCGGAAGCCGGTGCAGCCGTGGTAGCGGCGGGCGCCGTCGAGGATCTGGACATCGCCGCCGGGGACATCGCTGCCGGGGACATCGCCGGGGGCGGCGGCGAGGACGGCGGTGTTGGCGCGGGCGGCGGCGGCGGCGTCCTCGTCCTGGGTGTGGGCGTGGGCGGCCTCGCTGTCGAGGTCGGAGAGGTCGAGGGTGTCGAGGACAGCCTCGCCGGGCTGGAGGGCGGGCGGGGTGCGGGCGGAGTCGAGGACGGCGGGGCGGAGGCGGGAGATCTGGAGGGTGTCGCCGCCGGAGATGGTGCGCCGGGCGAGGCGGGCCGACCACTGCGGGTCGAGGGCGGCGGAGACGCCGGGGAACCAGGTGGGGAAGACGGCGAGCCAGTCGGGGCGCTCGCGGTCGATCAGCACCAGCATGCTGCCCTCTCCGGCGAGCGCCCACGGCAGGACGCGGGCGGAGGTGACGCCTTCGAGATCGAGGATTGTGAGGCCGGTGAGGACGGGGACGAACCCGGCGTCGTTGACCGCGACGGTGTCGCCGGGGGCGGCGTGGCGGGCGAGGAAGGCGGCGGCGGCGACATGCTGCTGGCGGAGATCGCGGGCGTTGAGCGATGTGTACCATGCCCAGCGCGGCGTGCCGGCCAGCAGCGTCGCCAGGACCGCAGCGCGGATCCAGGGGGTGGCCCCGGCGGGCAGGAACCGCCGCTCCAGCAGGACGGCCCCGGCGATCAGCGCCGGGACGTAGAGCGCGAGGCCCGGCATGAGGTGGCGGGCCTGGTTGAGCAGCATCGGCATGAGGAGGGCGAGCGCGGCCAGCGGGATCAGGAAGGCGGCCAGCGGGAGCCACCCCTGGCGGCGCGAGAGCGCGATCAGCCCGACCCCTGCGACCGGCAGCAGCAGGATCCCTGCGCCGCCGAAGAAGTGATCGGTGTGGGCGCCGATCAGGGCGCTGTCGACAAACCACTCCAGCGTGGAGACGTCCTGCGGCAGCGTGAGCCGGGGGTTGTGCTTGGCGAGGACGGAGGTGCCGGTCATCGCGCCGGTCATCGCGAGGTTGAGGAGCGGCTGGACGGCCCCGATAGCGGCGGGGAGCAGGGGCGCGATCAGGCCGGCTGCGGGCCGATCCCGGTGGCGCCAGAGCAGGTGGGCGGCGGTCAGCAGGGCGATCAGCGCCCCCTCCGGGCGGGAGGCCGAGAGCAGGCCGAGGCAGAGGGCCATCCCGCGATCCGGCGGCGCGCCCCGCCCGTGGCGCTCGACGGTGGCGATCAGCGCGGCCCCGACCAGCGCCACCTCCATCCCTGAGGCCGCCCCCCACACATACGGCCCGCAGAGCAGCACGCCGTAGCCCGCCCAGGCGCCGTACCCGGTCGCGTCCGCCGCTGGCGGGAGGCCGGTAGAGAAAAAGCGGCTGATCCAGCGATCAGCGCTGATCGCGCTCCAGGCGAGCAGCGGCGGCGCCCAGAGCAGCGCGATCCGGTGGAGGTCGGCGGCGTCGAGCCCCGCCATCAGCCCCGGCAGCAGCAGGATCGGCCACAGCAGGCTGGTGGCGCCGGAGGAGTAACCGTCGCCGGGGGTGTAGACCCACGGCGTCCCCTGCCAGATGGCCTCCGCATACCGGGCGTGGATCCATGCATCGTCGAGGCTCGGGAGCAGGTGTCCGTCCGGCATCCCGTTGAGGCGCACAGCGGCTGAGACATGGAGCGCGGTCAGGAGGCAGGCGAGCAGCAGGTAGAGCAGCGGGCGGGCGGGCAGGGACATGCTGCGGGCGGGTAACGGGTTAGACAGGGAGATGTCGATTGAAAATCTGGCACACGATATCCAGACCTCCAACGGCGTGCTGCTGGTCGTGACCGGCGCCGGGATCAGCCTCGCGAGCGGCATCCCCACCTTCCGGGGCAGCGACCCCGGCGCGGTGTGGTCCGCGAGCGTCACCGAGATGGGGACGCGGAGCTTCTTCCGTCAGAACCCGGTGGAGTCGTGGCGCTGGTATCTGGGGCGCTTCGAGGGGCTTGAGGGCAAGGTCTTCAACGCGGGCCACCGGGCGGTGGCGGAATTGGAGCGGTGGAAGCTGGCGCGCCAGGAGCTGTTCCTGCTGGTGACGCAGAACATCGACGGGCTGCACCGGGACGCCGGACAGGAGCGGATCGTGGAGGTCCACGGCAGCGCGCGGAAGGTGCGCTGCTCGAAGGACGGGTGCGTGAACGGATCGCCGGGCGGGCTGCTGGAGCCGACGCAGTTCGACTTCGCAGCGTTCAAGAACGCCCCGTCGAAGGAGACGCTCCCGCGCTGCCCGGTCTGCAATTCGTTCCTCCGGCCCCATGTCCTCTGGTTCGATGAGTACTACAGCGAGCACCGCAGCTACGAGATCAAGCGCGCGACGCAGGCCTGCGCGCTTGCGGAGGTCGTGATCTTTGTCGGGACGTCCTTCTCAGTGGGGATCACCGCGATGGCGCTCCATGGCGCGGAGCAGCGCGGGCTGTCGAAGGTGTGGAACATCGATCCGTCGGGGGTCCGGCCTGAGCCGTGGGTGCGCGTGATCCCGCGCCCCTCAGAGGAGGCGCTGCCGGAGCTGGTGGATCTGCTCCATCGCGGCGCGTGAATCGCTGCGATGGCAGGTCATTTCAGGAGCATTGCACAAGGATTTTGACGGCGCCCGTTCTTTGGATGCCCATACGGTGGCTGAGATGTGATAGACAGAAAAGCGCATGGGCAGGGTAATCGGGATCGATCTTGGCACGACCAACACCGCTGTAGCGGTGATTCTCAACGACCGTCCAAAAGTGCTGGAGGACGAACGTGGATATAAAGTTCTTCCTTCCTGCCTTTCGGCAAAGGGTGACGGGAGATTCATTGTAGGACATGCCGCCTACAACCTGATCCTGACCCGGCCGGGCCGGACGGTCTACGCGACCAAGCGGCTGATCGGGCGGCGCTTTGACAGCCCGGAGGTGACGGCGGCGCGCAAGCGCATGCAGTACCAGATCCGGGAGGCGCCGGACGGGGGCGTGCAGGTGCAGGTGGGAGACGCCTGGATGACGCCGACAGAGGTGGCGGCGATCATCCTGCAGGTGGTGAAGTCGATCGCAGAGCGGGCGCTCGGCGAGGCGGTGGAGGGCTGCATCATCACCGTCCCGGCCTACTTCAACCACGCGCAGCGGCAGGCGACGCTGGAGGCGGCGGGGCTGGCGGGGATGCGCTGCGAGCGGTTGCTGAACGAGCCGACGGCGGCGGCGCTCGCCTACGGGTTCCGGCGCAGCGAGAACCGGACGATCGTGATCTTCGATCTGGGGGGCGGCACCTTCGACGTGAGCATCCTGCGGATCGGGGACGGGCTGTATGAGACGCTCGCGACGATGGGAGACACCTACCTCGGCGGCGAGGACTTCGATTTCCGCATCGTCGATCACCTCGCAGAGCAGTTCCAGAAGAAGAGTGGTCTGGATCTGCGCGCCGATCGGCACACCCTCCAGCGGCTGAAGGACGCGGCGGAGCGGGCGAAGTGCGAGCTGTCCTTCGCTGAGCGCACCATCATCAACGTGCCGCACGTCACCCCGACGGACAACCTGGAGCTGACGTTCACCCGCGCGACGCTGGAGTCGCTGACCGGCGATCTGATCCAGCGGTGCGTGGACGTGACCCGCAAGGCGGTGCAGGAGGCGGGTATCCCGGTGACGGAGGTCGACGAGGTGGTGCTGGTCGGCGGGCAGTCGCGGATGCCGAAGCTCCGCGAGGCCGTGGCCCGCTTCTTCGGTCGCGATCCCAGCCGCGCGGTCCATCCTGAGGAGGCGGTGGCGGTCGGCGCTTCGGTCCACGCCTCCAGCCTCGACGATCCGGACGCCCCGAGCGCGGTGCTCCTCGATGTTACCCCGTTCGATCTCGGGATCGACTCAGCGGGCGGCATGTTCTCGGCAGTCGTCCAGCGCAACGCCCGCGTCCCCTGCACAGAGACCCGCACCTTCGTCACCGCCCGCGATTACCAGGATCAGGTCCGGATCGTCGTGCGGCAGGGCAGCAGCCGACAGGCCAGCGAGAACGAATTTCTCGGTGAGTTCATCCTGACCGGCCTCACGCTCGCCCCCCGCTTCCAGACCCGCGTCGATGTCACGTTCAGGCTCGACTCCAACGGCATCCTCCATGTCGGTGCTGTCGAGAAGGGCACAAACGAGCGCCGCCAGATCGTCATCCGTAACTACGCGCAGCGCGCCACCGCCCCCAGCATGCCGAACAGCGACGAGGCCGCCGCTGATCGCGAGCGCCGTCAGCGGGAGGACGCGCTGCTGGCGACTGCGCGCCCTGAGGCGGCGGACGTCAGGACGGCAAGCCAGGCTGTCTCAACAGAGGTAAAGAAAAAATCAGGCTTCTTCGACATTCTCTTTGGCCGGAAGCCACCTGCTCCGGCTGCCGCGACCGCTGCAGGCGCGGCAGCGACCGGGGCGGCAGCGGCGACCGGAGCGGCGGCAGCGGCCGGTGTGGCAGCGGTGACCGGAGCGGCAGCGGTGACCGGAGCGGCAGCGGCCGGTGTGGCAGCGGCGACCGGAGCGGCGGGTGTGGCGGCGACCGGAGCAGCGGCGATCGGCGCGGTCAGCGGGGCAGCCGCCGGGGCAGCCACCGGGGCAGGGATGAGCACCTGGCAGTCTCCGGACGAGGCGGACGATCTGCCCTCGATCGACTTGAGCAGCATCTCTCTGCCGGGCATCGACGAACATGACACCCTGGTTCCGTCTGACATTGTATCTGACATTGTAGAAGAGGAGCCTGAGCGCTCCGCCCCGGCGAGCTTCGGGCTGGCCGGCGGGGGCTTCTCCTCTGATCCGGCGCCGTCCGATCGCACCGAAGATCCCTTTTTGATGGCGGGCCCGTCGGATGATGAGCCGCTGCTCGCGGCGGATCTGTTCGGTCTGGATGAGGAGGGTGTGGATCTGTTCGCCGAGGCGCCGGCCTTGAAGCCGGGAGCGACGGCGGTGGCGGTGGCGGAGGTGGAGGAAGACAGCGACGAAGCAGATATCAGCGGGTTCGATGTGTCCGGGCTGGACGGGGGGATCGACGTGTCCGGGCTGGACGGCGGGATCGACGTGTCCGGGCTGGACGGCGGGATCGACGTGTCCGGGCTGGACGGGGGGATCGACGTGTCCGGGCTGGACGGCGGGTTCGATGTGTCCGGGCTGGACGGCGGGGCGGGAGAGATCACGCTTGCGGACGACCTGTTCGACGCGGCTCCACGGGTCGCTGCTCCGGCAATTGTCGATGAACTGGCCGATGAAGGCTTTGAAACGGCCGCTCATAGCGACGCGGGTGCGGCGTCCGGCTCCCTGAACCCGGACGATCTCTTCGGGGACATCCTCTTCGGGGACATCGGGGAGGTCGCACCGGCTGCGCCGCCGGCAGCAGCGCCGGTCGCGCCTGTCAGACCGCCGACCCCGCCAGCGGGTATGGAGATGATCGCGGCTCCTGCGATCGTCGAGGAGATCCCGTTTGACTTCGATCCAGAGCCTCCGGCAGCCGCCCCGCCCTCCGGCAAAGGTGACACGCTCCAGAACATCGCCATCTCGGATCTGTTTGACGATGAGCCGACCGGGGTGCATGAGGCGGAGCAGGATCTGAGCGATCTGTTTGATTCGCCGTCGCCTCAACCGTCAGATCCGTTCGCTCAGCAGATCTCAGGAGCGTCAGGGTGGGCGGATGATCCGTTCGCCGCGCTGCCGGGGGTGGATCTGACGTCCCCCCTGTCTGCAGCGCCGGAACCCGCAGCGCCGGAACCCGCAGCGCCGGAACTGCTGTGGATGACGGCGTTTGAAGCGGCGCCGCCCGGGCCTGAGCCGGAGAATGAGGTGCGGACGGCGGTCCCGGCGATCGTGCCGGAGCCGGATCTTGCGGACGTGATCCGGGTGGCGGCCCCGGCGATCGTGCCGGAGCCGGATCTTGCGGACGTGATCCGGGTGGCGGCCCCGGCGATTGTACCGGAGCCTGAGCCGGCGGACGTGATCCGGGTGGCGGCCCCGGCGATCGTGCCGGAGCTGCCGGAGGGCATGGCGATCGGCGGCATGCCCGGCTCTGAGTTCCCGGAGGAGGACGAGCAGACGCCGGACGCGCCGCTGCGCCGGGGCGGGGCGATCTCCAGCTCCCCGCCGAAGATCCGTCAGGAGAAGAGCGATCTGGACGGCATGCCGGATCTCCCCGAGTCGCTGCCTGCGCCGCTGCGGGCAGAGAGCTCGGCACGGAAGCCGGCGCGCATCAAGCTCAACTACCGCCGGTTTGAGGTGTTTGTCTCAGAGTACCGGGAGAACATGCGGAAGGGCGGTACGTTCATCAAGACGGAGAAGCCGCTGGCAGTGGGGCGCGAGTGCGTGTTTGAGGTCAAGGTGCCTGGGGTGGCGGATCCGGTGCTGCTGGACGCGGTCGTCTCCTGGGTGCAGGACGGGTCGAGCGGCGAGCGCGGGATGGGCGTGGAGTACCGGATGGATGAGCGCCAGCGGCTGCATGTGGAGCGCCTCCTTCGCGGGGCATGATCGGGCGGGGCATGATCAGGCAGGCTGAAACGGATTAGGGGGGCGGGTGCGCTGGCTCACCCCTCTTCTGACCCGACTCTCCTTCTCCGGCCCCCACATGCGCCCGGTGCTGTATGGCGCGCTGCTCCCGTGGCTGTTGCTGCTGGGCTACCGGAGCTGGCTCTGTTCGCAGGCGGTGGACGCGCTGCGGCTGGAGGATTATTGGGAGGTGAACCTCGGCGATCTGGAATTCTGGTGGGCGTGGGCGGGCGGCTGGGCGCTGGGGCTGTCGCTGGCGGATCCGGACGGCAGCAGCCGGTGGGCGTGGGCGCTGCGGGGGCTGCAGCATGTGCTGGTGGCGGTGTTCTTCGGGCTGACGGCGCTGGATCTGCAGTACTGGTCGGTGACGGGTTCGCGGGCGGACTGGGACGCGGCGGCGGTGCTGTGGCGCGATCTGCCGATGTTCTGGCCGGTTGTGGCGTCGGAGTTCCGCTGGTACCATCTGCTGATCGTCATGGCGGCGCTGATCGTCAGCCTCGCGCCTGCGATCTGGCGGGGACGCCCGCTGGGCCGGTGGCGGCCCGCGCTGTACCTGCTGTTCGTGCCGATCCTGTGGATGGAGGTGATCGACACCCGGCCCGGCGCGGTCGCCAGCGTGAAGCTGCTTCAGGCGTCCTTCTCGGAGCACATGTACTGGGACTGGGTGGAGCGCGCGGGCGACGTCTCCCAGCCGCCCGACCCGGCGCGCCTGGAGCCGCTGGTGCTGGCGCGGGGGCCGGACTGGCGCCCGTTCAACATCGTGATGGTGCTGATGGAGTCGGTGAGCGCCGATCGCACGACGCTTCACCGCCCCGACCTGCCGACAACGCCGAACCTCGTCGCGCTGGCGCAGCGGGGCCTCTCGGTGGTGGAGATGAACGCGGTGGTGCCGCACACCTCCAAGTCGCTGGTCAGCATCCTCTGCGGGCGCTACCCGCGCCTCACCACCGAGGTCTCCGAGGCGCGCCCCGGCGGGCTGCCCGGGCGCTGCCTGCCCGAATTGCTCAGCGAGCAGGGCTACCGCACGGCGTTCTTCCAGACCGCGCGGGAGACGTTCGAGGATCGGTTCCGCCTGATCCACAACCTCCGCTTCGGGACGTTCCTCGGCCGCGACGCGCTGCCGTGGGGGTTCGAGAAGGTCAACTACTTCGGGGTCGAGGATCAGGCGATGCTGGAGCCGGGGCTGGACTGGTCGGCGGAGGAGCCGGGGCGGCCCTTCTTCGCCACCTACCTCACGCTCACCTCCCACCACAACTACGGCGTGCCGGAGGACTGGCCGCGCCAGGAGTACGGCGAGGGCGTCAACGGGAAGTCGTGGAAGCAGCTCGACGCGATCCGCTACGTCGATGACTTCCTCGGGAAGCTCGTCGCGGGCTACCGCGCGCGCGGGCTGGATCGGGACACGCTGTTCGTGATCCTTGGCGACCACGGCGAGGCGTTCGGCGAGCACGGCCGCTCCCAGCACGATCTGATCATCTGGCAGGAGGGGCTGCACATCCCCGCCGTCCTCGCCGGGACCCCGCTGGAGGGCCGCCCGGAGATCGCCGCGCGGGGGACGATCACCGGCGTCCGCAGCCAGCTCGATCTGGTGCCGTCGCTGCTCGGGCTGCTCGGGCTGGAGGTGGTGTCCGGCTGGCTGGACGGCAGCACGCTGTTCAGGCCCGCCCCGGATCGCGTGCTGTACCACTCCTGCTGGCGCTCCCACCGCTGCATCGCCCGCCGATCCGGGGAGCGGAAGTTCATCGAGCACTACCGCGAGAAGAGCCCGCAGTACTTCGGCCTCGATGAAGATCCGGCCGAGCGGGACAACCGCGCGAAGAAGCTGGAACCCGACCAGATCCGGTTCTGGCAGCAGGAATTACACGACTGGCGCGCCCAGAACCTCGGCTACTATGAGGCCATCGACGCCCGGTTCTTCGCCAGCTTCCTGCCGGATGACCGCCCCGCGATCCGCTCCTGGGGCGCCACGGACGATCCCGCCGTCCCCCTCATCGACGCCCTCGACTGCGCGCTGGAGGCCGCCTCAGACCCCGTCAGCGCCGTCGCCGGCTCCGCCCTCTGGGCGCGCTGCACCTGGCGGGCGCGCGCGCCGATCCGCGAGGGCTGGGAGGTGCGCGTCCGCATCCACCACACAGGCGCCGATCCGGTCACCGGCCAGGCGATCGATCGCACCGCCGAAGACACCTGGTTCCCCCTCGACGGCCGCCTCCCGACCTGGCGCTGGGAGCCGGGCCAGGGCGTCCCCGACGCCATCCGGCTCCCGATCCCGCCCGACTTCCCCGCCGGGGCCGCCGAGGCCGCGATCACCTGGCGGCGACTCGGCGGGCGGCTGCTGGAGCGCGATGAGGGCGGGGAGTGGCTGCCGCTCGGGACTGTGCAGATCCGGGCGCGGGGGGGGACGCCGCTGCCGGGCGAGGTCGAGCCGGATGAGGACGGGCCTTGAAGATTTTCCGGGGGCTGGCCCCCGGACCCCCATCGGGAACCGCCGGTTCCCGAACCTTCCGGGGCAAAGGGGGGCTGTGCGCCCCCCTCTGCCGACACCCCGCAGCCGGGCGGGGAAATTCCGCCAGCGCGTCTGAGACGCGCAGGCTCCATGATTCCCCCCCGGCGCCCCCCCCGTTTTGGGGTTGCGGATATCCTGGTCAGAACGTCCAGATATCCTGGTTGTAGCAGGCGCCCGCTGAGATGTCTTCGCAGGAGGAGTCCCGGTAGCACTCCAGGGAGGCGTCGAAGTCGTCGCGCAGGCCGCCGTCGTCCCACTTCTGGTAGAGGTCGCGCTGATCCTGGCAGGACTCCTGGCACTCGTCGGTGTTGATCAGCTCAGTGCCGCTGCCGCACTCGTCCACCAGCCGCACGCAGACCTCTTCGCAGGTGGGGGTGCAGCCGGAGAGGAGCAACGTGGCCAGCAAAGCTGCCGGGAGCAGGCGCAGGCGATCCACCTATCGCCCGTAGTTGGCGGTGGGGGCGCAGTAGCCGTTGCCGAGATCGGGGCAGGCCGTCGCGTTCACGCAGTCCATCCAAGCCGCCGCCTGACGCTCGTTGGCGAGGGCCTGGGCCTCGGAGGGCGGGGTGCGGACGTTGGGATCGTAGCCGTCCAATTCGCCGGAGCGGGCCATCGCGTACTCGCAGGAGGCAGCGCACTCCCGGATCAGGGCGCTCTGCTCCTCGCCGGGGACAGTGATGTTGCACTGGGCGACGCCGTCTGTGCCGACCGCGTCGCCGTGCAACCGCTGACAGGTGCTGAGGCAGTCCGGCCCGCAGCCCATGTAGAACATCACCGATCCGAGCATCAGCCAGCGCATCTGCAACCCTCCAGCCAGCCGCGATTCTATCCGGCGCCCGGACATACCGCCAGCCGGGAAGTTCAGAACTGCGGACAGACCGGCATGCGGACCGTCCCCTTGATCGAATGTCCGTCCGGGTGCGTCAGATCGACCCGGATCTCGACCGCCCCCGGCTCGAT
>JBEIQZ010000910.1:0-1291 GCA_040376255.1 Alphaproteobacteria bacterium | reverse complement strand
GGGGTGGGGCTGGCGGCGGTGCAGCTCGCGCGGCTGGCGGGCGCTGAGATCCACGCGACGGCGCACCCTGACAAGTGGGCGGGGCTGCGCCGGATGGGCGTCACGCGGCTCTACAGCTCGCGCGACACGGAATTCGGGGCGGGCGTCCGGGCGGCGACGGGCGGAGCGGGCGTCGACATCGTGCTCAACGCCTTCACCGGGGCGTTCATCGACGCGGGGCTGCGGCTGCTGGCGCCCGGCGGGTGGTTCCTGGAGATGGGCAAGCGGGATCTGCGCGATCCGGCGGCGCTCCCGGCAGGGATCGCGGCGGGCGTGCAGTACCGGCCCTTCGATCTCGTCGAGGTCTCCCGCGAGGAGCCGGAGCGGATCGCGGCGATGCTGGAGGAGATCCGGCGCGGCATGGAGAGCGGGGCGCTCCAGCCGATCCTGCGTCACTGCTTTGAGCTGTCAGAGGCGCCCGCCGCCTTCGCGATGATGGCCGCCGCCCGCCACACCGGAAAGATCGCGCTCCGGGTGCGCCGGGCGGAGCTGTCGGCGGAGCTGTCGGAGGAGATCGGGGGGCCGGGGGCGTGGCTGATCAGCGGCGGGCTGGGGGCGCTCGGGCTGCATGCGGCGCGGTGGCTCGTCGGACAGGGCGTCCGGGATCTGGTGCTGATCGGGCGCACCGCCGACGCGCCGACGGCGGCGCAGCAGGCGGCGATAACGGAATTGCGGGCAGGCGCCCCCGGGATCAGCGTCCGGGTCGCCGCGCTGGACATCGCAGACGCGGAGGCCGTCGCCGCGCTCGTCCGTTCGTTGCCGGCGCCGGTGCGCGGGGTGATCCACGCCGCCGGGCAGCTCTCAGACGCGCCGCTGCTGCGGCTCGGGGAGGATCGGCTCGACGCCGGGCTGTCAGCGGTGTGGCGCCCGAAGGTGGACGGGGCGCTCGCGCTCCACGCCGCGACGCTGGAGCGGCCCCCGGCGTGGTTCGTGCTGTACGGCTCCGTCGCCGGGGCGCATGGATCGCCCGGTCAGGCGATCTATTCAGCCGCAAACGCCGCGCTCGATGGGATAGCAGAGTGGCGCCGACGCCAGGGGATGCCCGCGCAGAGCCTCGCATGGGGCCCGTGGGCGGGCGGCGGAATGGTGGGGCGCCTCGGCGCCGCCGCGCAGCAGCGGCTCAGGGACAGCGGCCTCGCCATGCTGGAGCCGGAGGACGGGGCGCGGCTGCTCGGGGATGCGCTCGCCCGCGCTGGCGCCCCCTCCGGCGCGGCGCTCTGTCAGGCGGTCGCGACAGATAATGTAAATACCG
>JBEIQZ010000522.1:0-4445 GCA_040376255.1 Alphaproteobacteria bacterium | reverse complement strand
CGCGGTCGGCGCGGTCGCGGGGGGCGTCGCGGCTGAGCCGCTGCGCTGGCTGCCGCCGAGGCGGGGGGAGGGCCACCTCGCGCGGCTGCTGACGCTGCTGGCGCTGGCGGAGCCGGGGGGGCGGGCGGGGCTGGCGTCGTGGCTGACTGCGGTGGGGGAGCGGCTGAAGGCGCGGAGCGCGGTGCTGCTGGTGACAGACGCGGCGGAGGAGCCCGCAGATTGGGCGCCGCAGCTGGACGCGCTGGCGCGGCACCGGGTCGATCTGCGGATGTTCCAGGTGTATGATCGGCGGGAGCTGGAGATGGAGGGCAGCCGCCCGATCCAGCTCTACTCGCCTGAGACGGGCGCGCCGCTGCCGGTCGATCCGGTGGCGATGCGGGCGCTGTTCGGCGAGGAGGCCGCGAGGTTCCTGGCGGAGGTCGGGGAGGCGGTGCAGCAGCGGCGCGGCCTGCGCTACCTGGTGGAGGCGGAGGCCGATCCGGTGCCGATCCTTTCGCGGTTTTTGCGGGGGATGCCATGAATATTTTCGGCATGAGCCTGTTCGGCGTGAGCGCGCTGCTGATCGCCCCTGCGGCCCTCGCGGCGGGGTTCGTGCTGGCAGGGCCGATCCTCGCGCACCTTGTCCGCCGGATGCCGACTGAGCGGAAGGCGTTCGGGCTGATGTTTTTGCTGGAGCGGCTGCAGCGGCGCGTCCAGCGGCGGCGGCAGATGCACGACCGGCTGCTGCTGCTGCTGCGGCTGCTGGCGCTGGCGCTGGTGGTGCTGGCGGCGGCGCGCCCGGAATTGCGGCTCCCGCAGACGGCGGAGGGGATCGGCAGCACGGGGCGGGTGGTGATCGTGATCGACGACTCGCTGTCGATGGATCAGCGGATCGGCGGGGAGTCCGCGCTGTCGCTGGCGCGCAAGGAGGGGGCGCGGGTGGCGCGCGGCCTCCCGGCCGGGGTGCGGGTGGCGGTGGTGACGATGGGCGGGGCGGCGCAGACGCTGGTGCCGCTCACAGGCGACGCTCAGGGAGACGCTCAGGACGACACAGAGGGCGTCGCGGCGAAGATCGAGGCGCTGCAGCAGGGTTATGGCCGGACGGATCTCCACGGGGCGCTGGTGCTGGTGCGCGAGATGCTGGGGGAGCAGCCGGGCGAGGTGCTGGTGCTGACGGATGAGGCGGGGCCGGGGGTGGTGGATCGGGCGCAGGAGGACGTGGACTGGCTCCAGGGGCGCGGGACGGCGATCTACCCGCAGGTGTTCGCGCCGGAGTCGCCGCAGAACCTCGTCCCGATCGAGGCCTCCTACGGGGAGGGACTGGAGGGCGGGACGGTCTCGGTGAAGGTGCTCAATTACGGCGCGGAGGCGCGCGAGGTTCCGGCGACGGTCGCGCTGCCTGACGGCTCCCCGATCACGACGTTCCTGCAGCTCCCCGGCGCCACAGAGGAGGGGCCGGGGATCGGCGAGGGCCGGATCACGGTGCCGCGCCAGGTCAAGGGCGGGGTGGCCTCGCTGACGGTGGAGGACGACGCGCTGCCGCTGGACAACCGGTTCTGGTTCCACCTGCCGCGCATCGGGGCGAGCCGGGTGCTGGTGGTGGACGGCGATCCGGGATCGACGGCGACGGCCTCGGAGGTCTACTTCCTGGAGCGGGCGCTGGCGCCGTGGGCGTCGGCTGGGGTGGCGGTGGACGTGGTGGCGCCCTCGGGGGTGACGGGGCTGGAGGCGGGGCGGTACCAGGTGGCGTTCGTGGCGAACGTTGGCGATCCGGGGGTGGTGGCGCCGAAGCTGGTGGAGTTCGTGCGGAAGGGCGGCGGGGTGGTGCTGTCGATGGGGCGGAACGTGCGCCCGGAGCGGTACAACACGGCGCTCGGCTCGATCCTGCCTGCGGCGCTCCAGACCTCCCAGCCGCTCCCCTCGCCCGACGAGCGCAAGGGCGCGCCGCTCGCGCTGCCCGATCCGGTCGCCCACAGCTTCTTCAAGCCGTTCGCGCGGAGCGGGCTGGAGGGCTTCCAGAAGATCCGCGTGTTCTCGGCGGTGCAGCTCGCCCCGTTCGCTGAGGGCGGCGACGTCCAGACGCTGCTGAAGACCCGCGACGGGCAGCCGGTGTTCGTGAGCCGGAACATCGGCACGGGGCGGGTGGCGATCTGGACCTCCACGATGGATCTGAGCTGGAGCAACCTGCCGCTGCAGAACATCTTCTTGCCGTTCATCCAGCGCATGGTCGGCTGGATGGGCGGCGACACCGGAGAGGGCGGCAACGCCAGCCGGGCGAGCGGGCGGGTGGGGGATCGGGTGGAGATCCGGCTGCCGGAGCGCGGGGTGGAGGCCGAGATCACCGGGCCGGACGGGCGGTTCGTCGCGGTGGATCGGGAGGCGACCGCGCTCAGCTGGACGCCGGTACAGCCCGGCCCGTTCGAGGTGCGCCCGGTGGAGGGGCCGCCGCTGGCCTGGGTGGCGGTCAACCTCGATCCGGCGGAGTCGGATGTGCGGCGCGGCCGCTCCATCGAGGAGGCGCGGCTGGCCTCGCTCCCGGAGCAGCTCCAGGATCGGGTGCCGCTGGAGCAGTGGCTGGTGCTCGGCGGGGCGTTGCTGCTCGCCGGAGCGGCGTTGATCGGGGGTGGTCGTGCAGAACCGACGTGAAGTGTTGGCGGGCGGGCTGGGGCTGCTGGCGGGCGGGCTGTGGCCCGGGTCGGCGCGGGCGATAGGGGAGTCCTCAGAGGTCGATATCGCGGAGATCATGCTCTCCTCAGGCACGCGATCCGCGCCGGACGCCTGGCGCGGGCTGCTGTTCGAGCTGATCCAGACGACGTCGGTGGAGGCGATCCCGCGCGCGGTGCAGGTCGCGCCCGACGATCCCGCGCTGTTCGCCCACCCGATCTCGGTGCTGTCCGGGGACGACGCGCTGCCTCCGCTCAGCGAGAAGGCGGCGGAGCAGCTCTCCCGCTACCTGAGCTACGGCGGCTTTTTGATCCTCAACGACGCGAGCGGGCGGCGGGACAGCGCTTTTGACCAGAGCGCGCGGGAGCTTGTGCGGCGGGTGATGCCGAACCGGCCGCTGCAGGTGCTGAGATCGGATCACTCGATCTACCGGGCGTTCTTCCTGCTGGAGCGCCCGATGGGGCGCGTGGCGAACTACCGGAGCCTGGAGGGGGCCGAGCACGGATCGATGCACCCGCTGATCTACTGCCGGGACGATCTGGTCGGGGCGCTGGATCGGCGGGAGGACGGAACCTACCGCAACATCTGCTCGCCGGGCGGAGAGGATCAGCGGCGGGAAGCGGTCAAGACGGCGATCACCCTTATCATGTACGCGCTGACCTCCAACTATAAGCGCGATCAGGCGCACGTCGCAGAGCTGAAGCGGGACAACCGGCTGCCCTCCACCTGGGGGGAGTGACATGTCTGCTGCGATGTCTTTGGCGCAGGCGTGGGCGTGGCTGACCGGGGGCTGCTGCGCGGACGGGGGGCGGCTGGAGTGGTCGACGCCGCCGGAATTGCTCGGGGCGGGGCTGCTGCTGCTGGCGCTTGCGCTGCTGCTCGGCTGGCGGACGCCCGCCGGGCTGGAGGGCGCGGGCTGGCGCGCGGCGGAGCGGCTGCTGTGGCTCGTCGGGCTGGGGCTGGCGGGGCTGATGCTGGCGGGGCCGGTGTGGGTGATGGAGGGGGAGCGGCAGGAGGAGGGGCGGCTGGTGGTGCTGGTGGACACCTCCCGGTCGATGCATGTGCGCGGAGAGGACGGGGAGCCGCGCTCGAAGCAGGTGGCGGAGATCCTGGCAAAAATGCCAAAAAACGCAGAGGTCTTGAGCTTCGGTGACGGGCTGAAGCTCATGCCCCCGCTCGGCTACGACGACCCTGAGACCGATCTGGGCGGGAGCCTGCAGGCGCTCTGGCAGCGGTACGCGGGGGAGCGGCTGTCCGGGGTGGTGGTGCTGACGGACGGGCTGGATCGCGGCGGGCTTCGGCGGCGGCTGATGGACGGCGGCGCGGGCGGGGAGGCGATCCCGGCGCCCCGGATCGGCGGGCCGCTGACGATCTATCAGGTCGGCGCGCCGGGGGAATTGGTCGACGCGGCGGTGCTGGAGGTGGTGGCGGGCGGCTACGCCTTCGTCCACTCCCCGTTCCATGTGGACGTCATCGTGGAGGCGCACGGCCACACCTCGCGGCGGCTCACGGTGTCGCTCAACCGGGACGGGCAGCCAGTCGGCACGCAGATCGCCGAATTGGACGATCAGGGGCGCGGCAAGGTGCGGTTCGAGGTGACCGAGAGCCGGGAGGGGCGCTACCTGTATGAGGCGTCGGTGCCGGTCATCCCGCGCGACGCGATCCCGACGAACAACAGCGCCAGCCTCGCGGTGCGGCTGGTGCGGGACCGGGTGCGGGTGCTGCAGGTCTGCGGGGCGCCCTCCTGGGATCAGAAGTTCCTCCGCCTGTTCCTGAAGGAAGATCCGGGCATCGATCTCGTG
>JBEIQZ010000931.1:0-1230 GCA_040376255.1 Alphaproteobacteria bacterium | reverse complement strand
CGCCGGGGCGGGGGGCGGGGGGCAGGGCGGACCGGCGGGCGGCGGCCGGGGGCCAGGCGGCGAGGTCGCAGCTGCTGTACGCGCAGAGCAGGCTGGTGGGGGAGGCGACGCGGCTGTGCAGCAAGGCTGATTTGAGCGCGGGGCGGTCGGATATAGTGGTGGACTGCGGGCTTTTTGCGACGGGGTGTATGGCGCGGGCGCGGGGGACGCAGGACGTGGAGGGTATCGCGCGACAGGTTTTGAGCGAGGGGGCCGAGAAGCTGAAGATCGTGTGCGCGGCGATGGTGCGGGGGCAGACGCTGTATGAGGTGGGGATGGTGCGGTGGGCAGCGCTGGCGCGGGTGATCGAGCTGCGGCGGGAGCTGCTCCGGGCGGCGGGGGAGGCCGTGCCGGGGGAGCCGTGGCAGGACGGGCTGGCGGATCTGCGGCGGACGCTGCTGGTGGAGGGCGTGACCGGATCTGCGGCGGGGCAGGGAGGACAGGGAACGCCGGGGCGGGGGCAGCCGGGGCAGGCGTTGCCGCTGATGATCGTGCGTGATTGGGTGAGCTATGTTGATTATAATAATAAATATTCGGATCATGCGGAGAGCGGGGCCGTGCGCGTGATGGGGACACGGATGAGCGGGTCTGCCGGGACGCCCGCCGATCTGCCTGACAGGGCGGCAGCGTTGATGCAGGGAGGGGGGCAGGTTCAGGAGGAGTGGGAGCGGCGCATACAGCAGGAATTGGGCGAACCTGTGCGGCTGGAGCGCCCGGCGGTTCTGGCGACGGCGGCGGTCCTGGCGACGGTCCTGGCGAGGGGGGCGGATGGGGGGACGGACGGAGGGGCGGGGGGGGCGGACGGAGGCGGGGCGAGGGCGTCACCGCCGAGGCCCGGGCTTGTGCTGCGGGAGGTCGGTTATCAGATGGTGGAGATCACCCCGCTGCCGGGCGGCTTCTGGATGGGCAGCCCGGAAGCAGAGGAGGGGCGCGATCAGGACGAGCGGCTCCACTTCGTCCGGCTGACACGGCAGTACGCGATGGGCGATGCTCCGGTCACGCAGAAGCTCTACCAGCGGGTCATGGGCGCGAACCCCTCGCACTTCAAGGGGGACTCCCTGCCGGTGGAGCAGGTGAGCTGGGACATGGCCGTGGAGTTCTGCAATTGCCTGTCTGCGCTGGAGGGGTTGCGGCGCTGCTACGCCCCCAATGTGGCAGGCATTCTGCAGTGCGACTTCAGCGCCAACGGCT
>JBEIQZ010000911.1:0-1289 GCA_040376255.1 Alphaproteobacteria bacterium | reverse complement strand
GCGCCGACGGTCGCCGCGCCCCGCATCGCCTGCACCCAGCCGGGCAGGCCCAGCCCCGCCGCCGTCTGCGCCGGGCCGATCTCCAGGTGGGTGTGGGCGTTGACGAGCCCCGGGATCAGCAGCCCGCCGCACCGCTCGACCGGCACAGCGGGCGCAGGCGCGGCAGCAGCCTCTGGGTGGAGCGCCAGAACCGCACCGCCGCCGTCGACGTCTACCCGCGCCTCCGGCCAGAGCCGATCCCCGTCCCATACACAGCCCTGCAGGGAGCGCGCCGCCCCCTCCGGGGTCAAAGCGGCTCCAACCCGGCGGCCCGCACGTGCCGCTCCACCTCGGCGGGCGCCACATGCACCGTGCGGCGCCGCGCCAGCATCGAGCGATCCGTGTGGAGCGGCGCGAGCGCGGAGGCCCCCGCCCAGAGCTGCGCCTGCATGATGCCGGGGCCGAGGCTCTGCCAGGAGGCGAGGATGTGGGGGACGTTGTCGAGGTAGAGGCGGGAGAGCGCGGTGGCGCGGAGCAGCGCGGTCGCGGTGTTGCCGGAGACCGGGAGGCCCCGCGCGGGGATCCACGCCAGCGGGAGGAGGCCGGTGATGCCGCCGGTCTGATCCTGGAGGGCGCGGAGGGCGTCGAGGTGGGCGATGATCGGGGCTGCGCCGGGGGCTGCGCCGGTGGCTGCGCCGGGAGCGAAAACGTGCGGAGCGTCCCCGGCAGCCGGATCAGCGGCGGGTTCGCCGGTGCCGATCAGCATCGTGGCGGGGCCGCGCAGCCCGGCGCGGTGGATCTCCGCGAGCGCCGCGAGCCAGCGGGCGGAGCCGGACTTGCGCGGGGCGACGGTGTCGCGCCAGCCGCCGAGCAATTCGCCCCCGGCGCCCCACACCCCTGAGAGCCCGGCCCCGATCAGGCGGGGGAGCAATTCCGCGAGCGTGAGCCCGCTGCGGGCGGCGAGCGAGAGCAATTCGTCGGGGGAGTAGCCGGTGACGGCAAGGCCGCGCGCCCGGATGCGCCGGATCATGTCGAGGTGGGCGGCGAGGTCGAGGTCGGGGTCGAGGCCGCCCTGCAGGACGACCCCGGCGGCCCCGGCGGCGAGGAGCGCCTGCGCGCGGGCGTCGATGCGATCCCGGCCTGCCTCAGCTGTGTCGGTGTCTGCGCCGTCCGGGTCGTCTGCAGTGTCTGGCGAGGCGAAGCTGCAGAAGGTGCAGGCGGCGTGGCAGATAGTAGAATAATCGAGGTTGCCGGAGCGATCCAGCAGTACGGCGCTGCCGGGGTGGAGGGCGAGGCGGCGGGCCTGCGCG
>JBEIQZ010000448.1:0-5308 GCA_040376255.1 Alphaproteobacteria bacterium | reverse complement strand
GTGATGCGGCAGATCGGGGAGCCGGTGCGGCTGACTGAGGAGTGCGTCCAGCCGGAGTATGCGCTGCTGGTACGGATGATAGAGGATCTGCCCGGATGGGTCTTCTTCACCGGCGAGATCCAGCGCCTGCTGCTCTCGATCGCCACCTGCCGGGGGCGCCAGCTCCAGGAGATGAACCGCGCGCTGCCGCTCGATCCGGTGTTCCACCGGCTGAGCCAGTTCTCCCAGCAGGAGAAGCCGGGGTTTGTCCATGGCCTCGCGCGCCACCACCTGCCGAAGCACGGGAGCTGGTTCAAGGACGCCGGACACGCCTGGCGCGAGCTGAAGCAGCTCGTCGAGCCGAAGAAGCCGCACGAGCCTCCTGCCCCGCACGAGCCGCAGACCCCGCACGAGCCGGAGGCGGAAGAGACCGATCCCGGGAGCGCCGAGCCGGAGGCCAACGCGCTGCCGCAGGACTGGCCCTGGTGGCCGCTGACGCGGGGGAAATTCGCCGTCATGATCGGCGGGGAGCCGCGCGAGCATGCGCGCCAGCGGCTGCAGGAGGTGTTCGGCTTCATCGATCTGGAGTGGGTGCCGATGGATCGAGCGCAGAACCTCGCGAACCGGGTCGATAAGCGCACGGTGGAGATGGTGATCCTGGTGCGGAGCCTGCTCGGCCACCGGATCGATGACATCGTGCTGCCCGCCTGCCGCCGGACCGCGACGCCGTGGATCTCCGTGGAGCGGGGCTACGGCGCGAACCAGATCCGGCTCGCCATCGAGCGCTTTCTGGCCAGTCACGCGCATGACCCGGCAGAGCAGGACCGGGCCGGATAGAGGCTCCGGCGAGGGAAGGATGGAGATCTGGTTGATGGCAGGGCCGCTCCCCGGCGCAGGGATGTTCCGGGTCGTGCTGCAGCGGCTCAACGCAGGAGAGCGCCGCGAGTGGCTCCACCCGGAGGCGCCGGGCTGGGCAGAGGCCGCCGCGCGGCTGGCAGGACAGCTCGCGCTCCGTCCCCGGACGGTGCTCGTGGCGCACGGGCTGGCTGTCCCGGTCGCCATCGCCGCCGCCCGCCTGAGCCCGCCCGCGCGGCTCGTGCTCTCCAACGGGCCGATCAGCCGCCTTGATCCGGTGACCGCCGCGCTCAGCCGGATGGCAGCGCCCGGCGGCCGCCTGCTGGCTCAGGCGCTGCGTCCGGCCCTGGCGATCCCCCTCATGGCCTCCTCAGCGGGCTTCCGGCGGCTGGTCTCCAACCCCTACGTCATGGACCGTGACACCATTGCCACGCTTTGCGGAGCCGCCCTGGCGCAGCCGGCATGGCGGCGCGCGCTCGTCGGGTTCCTGCAGAGCCTCCAGACCCTGCCCGATCCTGCGGGCCTCGCCTGCCCGGTGACGCTGCTCTGGGGCGACGAAGATCCGCTCTATCCAGCATCAGAGGCTGATTATATGGACAGTCTCTACGGAGGAGGTAACCATATCCGCCTCCCCGGCGCCCAGCACTTCCACCCGGAGGAGCGCCCCTGGGCCTTCGCAGACGCGCTGCGCGCCCTGCCGGAGCTGCAAGGGATGTCAGAGCGTTCCTGAACGCATCGGACATCTCTGTCGTGGTCGGGGCATCCGGTGCGGAGGGGAACGGGGGTAGAAAATGAAAAGATGTGATGAAACATGTCTTTTTGTCATGCTGTCAATATCTGGCATATTCTTTGCATGTCCCAGGCATGGAGACGTGACAGCCGGGCGGTGGAGGGTTCCTCCCGCCAGCCGACTGCAGCAGGTGCCCTTCACGGGCACCTCGCTTTTTTTGGTACCCCACTTTGGGGCACCTCCCGCTCTGCCTGGAGGACGCTCCAGCAAGACGCCGGTCATCAGGATAGGTGTCCCCATCGCAGGAGCGCATGGTGGAACCCCTCTCAAGCCTCGCCGCCCACGTTCTGCTGCGCACCGACCTCCCGGATCGGCTGGCCCACGCCCGCGATCTCTGGCCGCGCAACACGCTGGCCCTCGCGCGCGGCCAGCTCCCCGCCCTGCCCGCCGCTGTCGCCTTCCCGCAGGACGCCGATCAGCTCCGCCGCTGCCTCGACTGGGCCGGATTGCACGGGGTTCCGCTCATCCCCTACGGCGCGGGGAGCGGGGTCTGCGGGGCGGCCACCGGTGATCCCGGGGCGCTGACGGTGGATCTCAAGGCGTTCCGCCACATCCGCCGCATCGATCCGGCCGCCCGCCGCGTCCATGTGCAGGCGGGCGTCCTGGGCCAGCACCTCGAAGACGCCCTCGCCCGCCACGGCCTCGCCACCCGCCACAGCCCCTCCTCGATCTGGTGCTCCACCGTCGGCGGCTGGGCGGCCTCCCGGTCGGCGGGGCAGTTCTCCTCCCGCTACGGGACGTTCCCCGACATGCTGCGCGCGATGGAGGTCGAGGCCCCGGCCGGGCGCTTCCGCACCGGGGAGTGGGCGGAGGGCGAGGATCTCCACCCCTGGTTCATCGGCACCGAGGGCGCGCTCGGCGTCATCACTGAGCTGTCAGTGGAGGTCGTGCCGCTCCCGACAGCGCGCCGGCTGCGCGGCTACCGGTTCGATCGGCTGGAGCAGGCGTGGGAGGCGATGCGGCGCCTGCTCCAGCAGGATCTGCGCCCGGCGGTGCTGCGGCTCTACGATCCGGTGGACACGCGGCTGGCCGGGAAGGACACCATCCACAAGGAGAACCCGCACCCGGACGCCCGCTCCTGGTGGAAGGATCTCGGCCAGCGCATCGCAAAAGCCGGGACAAAGCACCAGCTCCTCTCGCTGCCGCTGTCGCTGCCCCGCCTGCTCAACCGCCTCGCGGACGGCGTCGCCACCGGCTGCGTCCTGATCGCCGGGTGGGAGGGCGGCCCGGAGGTCGATGCGCAGGCAGACGCAGGGCACCGCGAGGTGATGGCGCTCGGCGCTGCCGATCTCGGCGCCGAGCCGGGCGAGCACTGGTACGCCAGCCGCCATGAGGTCAGCTACCGGATGGCCCCGATCTTCGCCGGGGGCGGCTTCGCCGACACGATGGAGGTCGCCGCCCTCTGGAGCCGCCTCCCCGCCCTCTACGCGGCTGTCCGCGCTGCGGTCGGGCGGCATGCGGTGGTGATGGCCCACTTCTCCCACGCCTACCGCGAAGGTTGCAGCATCTACTTCACCTTCGCCGGGGTCGGCGACCTGGACACCTACGACGCCCTCTGGCGCGACGCCCTCGCTGCCGCCGCCTCGGTCGGCGCCACCGTCGCCCACCACCACGGCGTCGGCCGCATGAAGCAGCAGGCCGCCGCGCGGGAGCTCGCCGCCCTCGCGCCGCTCTACCACGACCTCAAGCGCCGCCTCGACCCCGCCGGCATCCTCAACCCGCACCGCCTCTTCCCCGAGCAGCAGACCGCCTCCATCCCCGAGCCGCCCCCGTTCCAGCCCGCCATCGACGCCGCCTCCCTCATCGCCCGCCTCGATCCCCGCCAGCCCGCCGCCGAGCGCGACGCCTGGCTGCTGGCCGCCGGGTACCGCCTCCGCCACCCCGATCCGCGCCCGCTCCTCCACGGGCTGCGCGATCCCGTCCCGCCCGATGACAACCGCCTCATCGGCGCCACCCTCCAGCTCCACGGGCGGCGCTGGCAGCTCCTCGATGTGCCGCGCTCTGCCGCCGGGCCCGATCTGCGCGCATGGCTCCCGCCGGAGTGCTACGAGTCCGTCACTGTCCCCATCCTGGAGCGGGAGAGAACCGTATGAGCCACGAATTCAGCACCTGCGCCTTCTGCCCCCGCCTCTGCCGCCACGTCTGCCCCGTCGCCGTGGCGACCGGCCGCGAGGCCGCTGTCCCCACCGCCCTCATGACCCTCCCCATGCTCGCGGATCAGGGGCTCGTCACCCCCGCCGACGCGCTGCTCGGCACCTCCCTCTGCCTCGGCTGCGGCGCCTGCACCGCCCACTGCAAGCTCCACGCCCCCGTGCCGGAGCTGATCTCCGCCTGGCGCCGGGAGGCCGAGGGCGCGTTTTTGCCGACGCCCGAACCCCTCGCCCCCATCGACGGGGACGCTGAGATCGTCGCCGTCCTCTCCGGCGCCGCTGACTGGCGCGCCGCCTGGATCGCGCGAACCGGGACGCCGCTGGCGGGCCTCCGCACGCAGGACGAGCTCGGCCACGCCGCCTGGAAGGCCGGAGATGGGGGCGTGATCGGGGCCGTCCAGGCGCACCTCCAGGGGAGGAAAATCCTCACCTCCTCCGGCGCAGTCCAGGAGATCGCCGCCGCCGCCGGGATTGCCTGCGAGCGGCTGCCGATGGATCATGTGCAGTTCAGGAGCTGTTTTTCGGCGCGGGAGTCGCTGCACACGCGCTGGCCGGATCAGCTCGCCTGCTGCGGGCGGCGCGAGGGGTTCGCGGCGCGGGAGCCGGAGGCGGCGGGGCAGGTGGCGCGGCGGAACGGGGAATTGCTCGCGGAGCGGTGCGCGGAGGGGGAGATCGGGTGCGATGATCAGGGGTGCGCGGACTGGCTGCGGCGGAACGGGGTGAGGGCGCGGGGGCCGGTGGATATGTTCATGGGGTGAGCGTTCACAGCGCCCCCAGCGAAATATGTAGCTGCATCGGGATGAAGCCGGTGATGGCGGCGGTCTCGCCGCGCTCGGTGATGGGCGAGGGGTTGAAGCCGAGGTCGAGCTGGATCGGGCCGACGACGGTGGAGCGGCGGATGCCGAAGCCGACGGAGTAGCGGAGGAAGGGGTCGTCCTGGGTCTGCATGGAGTCGGTGGTGATGCCCTCCTTGCGGAACCAGGTGTTCCCGGCGTCGGCGAACAGGGCGAGCTGCCAGGTGTCCCAGCCCCGGAGGCCGAGGGAGGTGAAGGGCAGCTTCAGCTCGACGCCGGTGAGCAGCATCGTGTCGCCGCCGGTCGGGATCCAGCGGGCGTTGTTGCGGGAGGCCCAGTCGACGATGGGGGCGATGGCGTCGGGGAGGTTGAGATCGGCGCTGCTGGCGAGGTTGGCGGGGCCGATGCTGTCGGGCTCGAAGCCCCGGACGCTGGAGCCGCCGCCGAGGCGGAAGCGCTCCTCGACGGGGAGGGTGCCGGAGCGGCCGACGGCAGCGACGCCGCCGCGCAGGCGGAAGACGAGGCCGGGGTTGCCCGCATCGGGGCCGAGGGGGAGCCACGCGGTGACGCCGCCCTCAGAGCGGACCCAGCTCGCCTCATCGGGGAGGTCGGCGGAGAGGCGGCTGGCGAGGCCGTCCGATACGCGGACCTCCAGGCTGGCGGCGGCGCCGCTGCGGGGGTTGAAGGCGTCGTCGCGGAAGTCGAGGAGGACGGAGAGGGCGGGGCCGGAGGTGGCGCGG
>JBEIQZ010000389.1:0-5986 GCA_040376255.1 Alphaproteobacteria bacterium | reverse complement strand
CTGTTCGCGGCGATCTATGCGTGGTACGCGACGCCGCGCGCCTGGTGGGTGGACACCGAGGCGCTGCAGGTGCTGGGCGGGCTGGCGCGGCAGGGCGTCCGGCTTGGCATCCTGTCGAACTGGGACACGCGGCTGCGGACGCTCTACCTGCGGTTCGCGCTGGATCGGATGTTCCCGCTGCTGCTCTGCTCAGGGGAATTGGAGATGGAGAAGCCCGACCCTGAGATCTTCCTGGCGGCCTGCCGGGTGGCGGGCTGCCGGGCGCGGGAGGCGGTCCACATCGGGGACGATCCGGTCTGTGATGTAGAGGGGGCGCGCGGGGCCGGGATGATCGGGCTGCAGTACGACGAGGACGCGGGCTGGCGCCGGATCGGGGAGCAGATCGCGAGCCTGCGGCGGCTGCCCTGGCTGGTGGGGTAGCAGCGCAGCCCTGATCCGGCCTTGATCAATCCTTGATCAGGGCCGGGACGGTGGCCGTCATCTGGTAGGCATTCGTAAAATACCCGCCGCCCTCGACCGGACGGATCGGGGAGTCGCGCCGGGAGAACACCTCGTCGCGGATGAACCCGGCGAGGAGCTGGCGCCCCGGCTGGCCGTGGTTGAGCCAGCGGGTGCGGAGCTTCCGGTAGACGGCCTCCTCGCTCTGCCCCTCAGTGCCGCTGATCTTCCGCATCGCGGCGTCCAGATAGACGGCGGTCTCCGGCGTGAACGGCACCTGAGCTTCATCAAAGATGTCGGTGAGCCAGTCGAGATAGGCAGCGGGCATTCGATCCTCCGCCGACGGGATAACCTGTCGGCGGGGCCTGTGCAGGGCAGGCGCGCAGGCCCGGGACGCTACAGGGGCGCGGGCGCCGTGCTGAGGGCGATCTCCAGCCGGGAGAGCATCCCGTCGGGGACCGACGGCGCCGCAGGGATCTTCGGGCTGGCGGGCGGGACGGCGAGCGGGCTGGTGTCGACCCAGTTGTAGGCGCGGAGGCCCATGCCGGTCATCATCTTCGACAGCTTGCGCGCGTAGGCCGGATCGGAGGCGTAGGTGCCCTGGAGCGCGCGGACGTAGGCGTCCGGATCCTCCTGCACGGCGCGGGCGCGGGCGTAGACGCGGTTCGTCGACAGCAGCCGCGCGTGATCCTCCAGCGACCCCTCGACCGAGTGGTAGGCGCGGAAGGAGGACCACTGCGCGCGCCGCTTCCGCCCCCGGTACTCCATCCCC
Organism: Alphaproteobacteria bacterium; assembly: GCA_040376255.1. Taxonomy (GTDB): domain Bacteria; phylum Myxococcota_A; class UBA796; order UBA796; family SXON01; genus JBEIQZ01. Next base: position 4,776 of record JBEIQZ010000389.1, on the reverse strand, counting down.
TTGCGCTTCGTGCTGCCTGCAGGGCCGACGCCCTTCATCCCGAAGAGGTTGAACCCGGGCGCCGAGCGGCCCCAGTTGCTCTCCAGCACCGCCTGCGCCAGCGTCACCGAGGCCGGGACCCCGTGCCGCCAGTCCGCGTACACCGCGCCGTCCACCAGCGCCCGCAGGAAGTCGCCCTTCGCCCCCTCTGAGAACGGGCGCACCGACTGGAGCGCCGCGTTCCGCACCGGGATCAGCGCCCGCGCCAACCCCTCGGCCGCCGCCCCGCCGATTACCTCGTCGTCAGAGCCCTGGGAGGAGCCGATCAGGTGTGTCTGCAGATCGGCCAGCAGCCGATCCGACGCCACCACCGCCTCGCCGCCCTCCCCGTTCTCGACGTAGAGCCGGATGCGATCCAGGCGCGCCCGGATCTGGGCGCCGACGCCCTGGTGGCTCACCGCCTCGATTTCGGTAGGGAGGCTGGCGGAAGGCTCGTTATCATACAGGAACGCCGTGGTGCAGAGCGTGAGGCCGAGCACCATTTTCAGAATCCGTCGCATCGTTCTCCATGACGGAAAAAGGGAGGATACGGGACGGGCTCTTGTGGGAGATGGAGATGGAAGGCCGATAAGCAGCGTCCGCAATGCGGGGTCTGCTCCGTCCTTCCATCGCCAGCGCCCATAAGGACCGGTTCCCGGAACAGCCAGCACCCGGAACAGGGTGACAGCGTTCGGATGCTATCGGGTCTGCCGGAACATGTAAAGATTTGACTGGTCAAGAGATATGCGATTTTTTTGGCAACAGAGAGCGTATAACCTTGCGATATGCTGATTCATGCGAAATGTCAGATTCTGGCACATCCTGCCAGAATCTGGTCGGACATCTCCCGGAGCGTTTGCATCAGACGGGGACAGACGCCGGGAGGCTCCTCCATACACATCTCCGCTTACGACGAATCTGCCCGCTGCTGTGATCCTGAGCCATCGCCGCTCACCGCGCTCCTCCTGCCCTTTCCCGGTCAAGAGCGATCCGCTTCCCTGCCCGCCTGATCGGCCATGTTGATCTCCGGCTGATCTCCCCATGCCGGGGGAACAAGGCTGATTCTGCCACAGACCGCCCGCCCGGGGCACATGTTGAGACTTGCAATCTGCTGTGACTGTCTCATCATCACAATCATGTCACAAGATCCGTCTCACAGTGTCACCGTCACGGTCCCCGTCACGGTCCCCGTCGCGGCCTCTCCGGCGGGCGCCCGCTCCCTCGAATTCTGGTTCGACTTCTCCTCTCCCTACGCCTACCTCGCGGCCACCCAGGTCGGGGCGCTCGCAGCGCGCGCCGGGGCGGCGGTGCGGTGGCGCCCGCTGCTGCTGGGGGCGCTGTTCCGCGAGATCGGGCAGGCGGACGTCCCGCTGTTTGCGATGAACCCGGCGCGGCAGGCGCACCAGGGGATCGAGCTGAGCCGGGCGGCGTGGTGGTGGGGCGTGCCGTTCCGCTTCAACCCGCACTTCCCGCTCCGCACGGTGCTGCCGCTCCGCTGCGCGCTGGCCCACCCCGATCCCGGCGCGCTGATCGGGCGCATCTTCCGCGCCGCCTGGGCGGAGGAGCAGGACATCTCACAGCCGGAGGTGCTGCTGGCCTGCGGGGCGACTTTGGAATTGCTGGAGGCCGCCGCCGGGCAGAAGGACGCTCTGTTCGCCGCCAACGCCGAGGCGAAGGCGCGCGGGGTGTTCGGGGTGCCGACCTTCTTCGTCCATGAGGCCGCGACGGACAGGGCAGACGGGCCGGACGGCGCGGGGCGGTCGTGGATGTTCTGGGGGCAGGATCGGCTGGGGGCGGTGGAGGACTGCCTGCGGGGGATGAACCCGCCGGGGGAGATCCGGGGCTAGCCGGGATCGGGGCAGGGATCGGAGCCGGGATCGGGGCAGGGATCGGGATCGGGCAGGTCGCGGGGCTGAGGGCGGCCGAGCTGGAGGGCGCGCTCACCGAGGACGGTGAGCAGGCGGCCGGTGATGCCGCGCAGGCTGGGGTGGGTGAGCAGCAGGATGGCCTCGTCCAGCGGGAACCAGCGCACGCAGTCGATCCCCTCCTGCCGGGAGGGATCGAAGGTCTGGACGGGCTCGGCGGTCTCCAGCAGGTAGAGGTAGATGGTCTTCAGGCGCGGCTGGCCGTCCGGGGTGGAGAAGCCGTAGCGGATCATCCCCAGCCGCCCGGTGACGACCGCAGGCACCTTCAGCCCCATCTCCTCCTGCACCTCGCGGATCGCCGCCGACTCGGGCTGCTCCCCCGACTCGATCTTGCCCTTCGCCACCTCCCAGGTGACGCCGCTGCGCCGCTGCACCCGCACCAGCGCCAGCCAGGGATCGCCCCGGCTCCAGTCGATGAGGAAGCCGCCGGCGGACGCCTGCTCCCCGAAGCCCTCGCGCAGGTTCAGCACGTGCCGCACCGGCAGCATGCTGGCCTGGTACTGGCCGGAGCGCGTGCGCTGGAAGCGGATGCCGTCGCGGCGGGCGCGGGCCGCGTCGACGTAGAGCACCACCGGGCTGTTCCAGCGGCGGTGGCCGATGCGCCACGCCAGATCCTCCTGCCAGGTCAGCGACACCCCCGTCCCCCGCCCGCCGATGGCGCCGGAGTGGCGCAATTCTGTTATGCGCTCGCGGGGAAGGACGTGGTAGAGGATGTCCGGCCCGTCCGGCAGGCGCCGCGCCGGATCGCGCCAGCCCGGCGGGAGGGGATCGCGCCAGCCCGGCCCCATCGGGTCGCGCCGCCCCGGCCACACCTCTCGCGGCGGCTCAGGGATCACCCGGATGCGACCGGAGGCGATCTCCCAGCGCAGGCCGCCGCTCAGCCGGGTCTGCTCCAGATCGGCCACGACGAGGTCGACCTGGAGGCTCAGGCTGATCACACGGATCACCTCTTCCAGCGAAAACCACCCGTCCGGCTGTACACTCAACCCCGATGCGAGGTGCTCCTCACGGAGCAGCCGCACCAGCGTCCGGCTCAGCTGGAAGCTATCCAAAGGCATCGGTCGCATGACGGACATCCAGTCCCTCTTTTCTATCCTGCCCGCCCGCAACGCGCCCGGTTTGATGGCGGCGGGCGTGATATGAAGCGCCGATGCCGTGGACGAGCGACGAGACCACCCTCCAGCAGATGCAGGATCGCATCCGGCGCTTCTCCGCTGAGCGGAGCTGGGCGCGGTACCACAACCCCCGCAACCTCGCGATGCAGATCTCCGTCGAGGCCGGGGAATTGCTCCAGCTCTACCTCTGGAGCAGCGACGACGGCCCGCAGCCGCCGGTCGCCACCCGCGCGCCGAAGGTCGAGGAGGAGATGGCCGACGTGGCGATCTCCCTGCTCAACCTCGCCGCCGTCACCGGCATCGATCTGGCGGCGGCCATCGAGCGCAAGCTCGAAAAGAACGCAGCCCGCTACCCGGTCGGGAAGAGCCGTGGGCGGCTTGAGAAGTACGACGAGCTGGCCGACCTGCCCGATCTGCAGGAGTAGCAGCCGTGCCTGACACCGTGTCCGGCACCCCGCCCGCTCTGAAGCGCCGATCCCGCTGGCGCGCCGGGCTGCTGCTCAGCGCCTGCCTGCTGCTCCTCCTCACCCTCGCCGCAGAGGCCGCCCAGCGCCGGATCGAGTCCGCCCCGGTGCAGTACGTCAGCGACCCGTGGGGGATGAAGTACGCCCTCACCACCTGGCAGCGGCGCGGCTGGGTGGAGGGCATGGCCCCGACAGAGATCCAGGGCAGCCACCGGGTGATCGCCGTCGGCGACAGCCTCACCTACGGCTGGAACGTCTCGCACACCCAGGCGTGGCCCGAGCAGCTCCGCCTCCTCCTCCAGCCCCGCGCCGTCGAGATGCTCAACTTCGGCGTCCCCGGCTACGACGCCGAGCAGATCGCCACCCTCGTCGAGCAGCGCCTCGACGCCTGGGAGCCCGACGTCCTGCTCTGGTGCACCTACACCAACGACATCTACCCCACCTACACCTACCAGAGCGCCCGCCTCAACGCCCCCGTCTTCGTCGGCACCTCCATCCCCGCCGAGGCCCGCATCGTGCCGGACGCCGTCGGCCTGCCCCTCGTCGCCCACAGCGCGCTGTTCCGGCTGCTCCAGGGCGGCGTCCTCGCCCGCACGCAATTCACGAACCACCCCGGCATGGACTGGTACGACGGCTGGCTCGGGCGCATCCAGCGCTGGGCCGACGCGCACGATGTCCCGCTGCTCGTGCTGGCGATGGCCCCCCACATCCTCGCCCGCCCGGAGCGCTGCGGCGACCTCGGCCCCGATCCCTACTGGTGCCGCAGCTCAGAGATGTACTACGGCCAGATCACCGCCACCCTCCGGCAGCACGGCCTCCAGTGGATCGACGGCCTCGCCGCCTTCCAGGAGCAGAGCCGACAGACCGGCCAGGAGAGCTGGTTCCCCCCCCAGCTCCGCGACCCCGATCACCCCTCCGCCGAAGGCCACGCCCTCATGGCGCGCACAATCGCCCCCGCGCTCGCAGAATTGATCGACCGCCTCCCCGGCCACGCCTGGACGCCCGCAGGGACGCCGGGACGGCAGCGCCCGCCCCGGCAGCGGCGGCCCCGGTGAGCTGTCCGCCGCGTTAAACCCCTGTCCATGCTGACCCCGCTCACCCCTCCCCTGCCCGTCCGCGCCCCGCTCCGCGCCGACCGGCCCCCGACCGGCCCGCTCGACGACCTGACCGCCCCCGCCCCGGTGCTGGCGCTCGCGCAGGAGGCGATGAACCGGTTCCAGGGGCGGCTGGTGCCGCTGCTGACGGCGGGCTGCT
>JBEIQZ010000954.1:0-1107 GCA_040376255.1 Alphaproteobacteria bacterium | reverse complement strand
TCGGCTGGAGCTGCGGCTGGAGGGTGGCGGGAGCCGCTTCCCGATCGACGTGTTCTCCTTCGCGGAGAGCGGCGCGGACTTCCCCGACGGGGCGGCATGGCGGCTGGACTGGGATCCGGAGAACCTGGAGCTGCCGGTGCTCGGCGGGATGCAGCTCATGCTCAACTCAGCGCACCCGGCGGTGGCGAAGGCGATCGCGCAGCCGGAGGAGCCGGTCTCGAAGATGTTCCTCGCGCTGCTCCACTTCGAGGTGGCGCGGTCGCTGCTGCAGGGGGCGCTGTCCCGTGAGGAATTCGTCTCTGATCAGGTGTGGCCGTCCGATTCCATCGGCCGATCGATGCAGCTCCTCCTGAAGACGCGCCTGCCGGAGTGGCAGCCGTCCGCGCTCCGGCAGCTCCTCCTGCAGGATCCTGATCAGTTTGTCTCTGTGCTGCAGGACCGGCTCGGGTTCCTGCGGGAGGTGTGAATTGCTGATCTGGCCCCGGATGCGCCCGGGAGACACCAAACGCACCATCGCGGAGATCGCGTCCGCGCCGCTCTCTGTCCTCGAAGAGCCCCGCGATCTTCTCGCCGGAGGGCTGCTGTGGGCGCCGACCGGCGGAACCCGGGTGGTGCGGGAGCAGGCGGAGCTGTTGCGGGAGCGCCTGCGTTCGGCAGCGGTCGCCGCCGGGTACCTCTACGGGGTGCCGGATGCTGAGCGGGTGCCCCCGGATGCGGCGATGAAGGCGGAGCTCGACTTCCGGCTGGCGTCTGTCCTGCACGGGACCGCAGAGATCAGCCCGCATGAGGCGTCTGACGGCGGCATGTGGGCATGGATGACCTGCCGCATGGTGCCGGAGCTCGTGCGCTGGCGCTTCGGCGGGGAGACCACAACGCTGGAGCGCTTCGGCCAGAACCGGCAGCGGAACCTCGTGAGCCGCCTCTGGTGGCGCGCTGAATACCTCCTGGATGAGGACGCAGCCGATCCGTACCACCTGCTCCGTACCCTCGGAGAGGACGAGCAGGTGCAGCTTGCAGAGCGCCCCAACACCGCAGGCTACCGCCAGCAGGTTCTGGCGCTGCTGGACGCGCTGCTCTGCATGTTCGACCCTTCCGTTCACCGCAACC
>JBEIQZ010000664.1:0-2907 GCA_040376255.1 Alphaproteobacteria bacterium | reverse complement strand
GAGCAGCTCCTCCCACCGGCGCACGGGAAGCTCCCCCTCAAACACGCTCTTCTGGACGGCCACGCCCGGAGCTCCAGAACCGGTTTTCCAGCCGCACCACTGCCAGCGGATCAGACCAGACACCCCAGCACCCCGAACCCGTACGCCGTCCTGCCCCCGATCCCGATCACCCGCCCCAGCTCCAGCCACCACGCCTGCTCCGGCGTCGGGCGCACCCGCCACCGCGCCGTACAGGCCCGGAGGTACTGCTCCTGCTGGCGCCGCGCCGACCAGATCTTCACCTCGCCCTCCCCGCGCTCCAGCAGCCGCGCCTCGACCTCCCCCCCGAACACCGGCAGCGGCCCCACCAGCACGCCGAGGCTCTTCGCGCGCTTCCGGATCGCATGCAGCACGTCCACCGCCTCCGGCCGCAGCAGCGGCGCCCGATCCTGCTCCAGACAGGCCGGCGTCCGCAATTCCACCACGCGCTCCCCCGGCGCCGCCTCCAGCGCAGGCAGCAGCGCCGCCCCGCTGACCTCCTCCACCGCCCGCACCGTCCACCCCGTCCGCCCCCGATCCAGCCCCCGCGCCAGCGCCACCTGCAGCGCCGCCAGCAGCGGCCCCGCATGCGAGAAGCACACCAGCCCCACCTCCCGCACCTCTCCCGGCTCCACCGTCCGCCCGTCGAGATCCGAGGTGTCCAGCCGGTACGCCGGCCGCCCCGCCGTCCCCGGCTCGAACGCGTCGTAGAAGAAGCAGCCCGCGCCGACCCGGCACGGCCCCTGATCGCAACCCTGCGCGCACCCTGTCAGGCGGCACGCCGCCCCGAGCGCCGCCCGCAGCGCCGGGCCGGTGAAGTCGGGGAGCTGCACCCGCCTGAGCGGCGAGATCCGGAGGCGCCACCAGCGGGCCTGCGCCAGCACCTCTGAGAGCGGGAGGGGTGTCGGGTTCATCGATATTCTCCTGGAGCTTTGAATGCTTTTCCTCGTATCGGATCAAGACCTGTCGCGCTGTCTGCGCTATCTCTTGCGGCTGTATCCGCACCCCGACCCGTCCATCTTCCACTGCGAGCAGCCGTAGAACGGCCCGAACTTCCCCTGCTTCTGCCGGACGACGCCGGAGCTGCACCGGGGACACGGCTCTGCGCTGCGCTTGCACGAGGAGCAGCGGGCGCCGTCGGCGGCGCGGACGATCGCGCCGTCCGCGCAGTCCAGGCAATTTTCGAGGCGGCCCTCGCAGCGGGGCCAGTGGAGGCAGGCCCAGAAGTCGCCATGCGGGCCGCTCTTCCGGTGGATCGTCCGCCCCTGGCAGCGTGGACAGCGGTGGCGGTCGGAGGTGGCGCCGAGGATCTCCACATGGTCGCTGAAGGCGGGATCGAGCAGCTCCTCGACGAAGGAGGAGGGCGCGCCCTGCGGGGCGAGCAGGTAGACCCGGCCCCGGGTGCGGGTGAGCGCGACATAGAACAGGCGGCGCTCCTCCGCGTTGGAGAAGGCTTCCGGCGCGACGCTGACCATCCGGAGGACGGGATCATCCGCGATCTCAGACGGGAAGGCGCCGGATGCGGCGCCGATCAGGATCACATGATCGGCCTCAAGCCCCTTTGAACGGTGGACGGTCATGCCTCCGACGGTGAGGCCGTGCTTTATGGCCTCCGCCACCGCAGGCCCCGCCATCGCCTCGTCGACGTCCGCGTTGTACCTGCCGAGCAGCAGCACCTCCGCGTCGGCCTTCTGCCGCCGGATGTCCTCCAGCGCTGTCCTGAGCGCGGCGGCCTTGTGGACGGACTGATCCCGGGCGTCCGGCGGGTGGAGGTGGACGCAGATCCCGGCCTCGGGGCTGTCGGGCCGGCTGCACTGGATGGTCTTCTTCAATTGCTGCGGGTTCTGCGTGACGAGGGCGGCGCTCACCGCCTGGACGTCCGGCAGCAGGCGGAAGGTGCGGTCGAGGTCGGTGCGCGCGACCGCGCCGAGCCGCGCCGGGGCGCCGGTGAACAGGGAGAGGTCGGAGCCGGCGAAGCGGTAGATCGACTGCCAGTCGTCCCCCACCAGGAACAGGCGGCTCTCCGGCACAGCGGCGCGCAGCGCCTCGACGATGCGCATGCGGACGAGGGAGGTGTCCTGGAACTCATCAACGAGGATGTGGCGCCATGTACCCTTGAACCGGCCCGACTCCAGGGCGGCGACAGACTGCAGCAGCATGTCGTTGTAGTCGATCTTCTGTTGCTGCTTGAGTTCGTCTTCATATCGCTTCCGCACCGGCTCGGCGAGGCTGAGGAAGGCGCGATCCCGCTCATTCATGGCTCTCTTCTCGACGACGTGCATCTCCCACGCGCCGCCCTTGAACAGAGAGAGAAAACTCTGGATCAGCGTCACCAGCTTGTTCGTCACCGTCGAGCCGGTGAGCAGGCGCCGCCGATCCGCGCGGCTGATCCGGGCCGGGCGGATCGGCGTGTTCTTGAACAGCCGCTCCATCGCCGGGCCGAGGTTCCCCGACCAGATCTCGTCCTGGAACACCTCCAGCAGCACCGTCCCGTTCGCCCTGTGGACTTCGCGCTTCCACTCCATCGACTCCAGGTACTTTTTGGCGTCGATGGTCGGCATCGTCTCCCCCTTCCGGTTCACCGCCCACACCTCCAGCCAGATGCCGTGTCCGTCGAGGAAGAAGTCCGGCAGGTAGTCGCGCCGCACCGCGCCGGGCTGCGCGTCGGGCTGCGCGCCGGGTTGCGCGCCGGGCTGCGCGTCGTGCGTCGGGTGCGGGTACCGCTCCTCGTAGCGCCAGGAGATCCCGTGGAGGCTCATCCAGTTGGCGACCTTCACCTCCGACATCGAGCGCAGCCGCAGCCCGCCGAACGTCACCAGCCCCAGCCCCTTCTCCCGCTTGATGCGCTCGTCCGGCGTTTTACACTCGTCCAGCACCACCGTATGCGCG
>JBEIQZ010000518.1:0-4471 GCA_040376255.1 Alphaproteobacteria bacterium | reverse complement strand
TGCTCTCTGACCTCTCCTACGCCTTCGTCGACCCACGGATCAGCCTTGACTAAGATCCCTGCTGAGATCCCCGCCCCCGCTCCCGCCGCGCCGCCCGCGCCCCCCCGGCCTGCGCCGGTCGAAGATCCGCTCTGGTACGAGATCGTCTGGGGCCAGTTCCGGAAGCGGACGCTGGCGTACCGGTCGCTCTGGGGCGTGCTGGCGCTGTTCGTGCTGGCGGTCTACGCGCCGCTGTTCGCCTCCAACAAGCCGTTCTACTGGTCGGCGGAGGGGAAGACCGAATTCCCGTGGTTCCGCACGCTTTTTGACCGGAACTTCTACGAGAACGGCATCGACATCTTCTTCAACAGCCTGCTTTTTCCGGGGACGCTGTTCGCGATCCCGGCGATCGTCGTGTGGGTGCGCAGCGCGGGGCAGCCCCGGAGCGCGCGCGGCCCGGCGCGCCAGCGGGCGGCGGGGCTGGCCTTCGGGGCGTGGCTGCTGTCCTTCGGGCTGCTGCTGAGCTTCCCGCAGCAGAGCCCGAAGCGCCTCTACGAGATGGAGGAGGCGTGGCTGAAGCAGGACGGCACGCCGGTCACCGCGATCTACGCGCCGGTCCCCTTCTCCTCCCGCGACGGCGACATGGAGCGCGCCAACAAGGGCCCCAGCTTCAGCGACGGCAGCATGCACCCGCTCGGCTGCGACTCGAACGGGCGCGACGTGATGACCCGGATGCTGTTCGGCACCCGGATCTCGCTGACGGTCGGCATCTTCGCCGTGGCGCTCTACTGCGCCATCGGGACGGCCATCGGGGCGGTGTCGGGCTTCTTCGGCGGGCGCATCGACAACGCCCTGATGCGGATCGTGGAGGTGGTGATCTGCATCCCCTCGATGTTCCTGATCCTCACGATGGCGTCGTTCATCCAGGATCGCAGCATCTTCCACATCATGTTCATCATCGCCATGGTCGCCTGGACCGGCCCGGCCCGCCTCGTCCGCGCCGAGTTCCTGCGGCTGCGGGAGCTGGATTTTGTCTCCGCCGCCCGCGCCGCCGGGTTCTCCCGGACGCAGATCATCTTCTCCGAGATCCTGCCGAACGCGCTCGGCCCGGTGCTGGTGAGCGCCACCTTCGGCGTGGCCTCCGCCATCCTCACCGAGTCGACGATGAGCTTCCTCGGCCTCGGCGACATCACCGTCCCCTCCTGGGGTCAGGTGCTCCGGGTGGGCCGCGAGACCGGCGCGTGGTCGCTGATCCTCGCCCCCGGCTTCGCCATCTTCCTCACCGTCAGCCTGCTCAACCTCGTCGGGGAGGGGGCGCGCGACGCCCTCGATCCGAAGCTGCGGAGGTAGCGTGTCCCACGAATTACCCACTGACACCCTGCCCCCCGACGTCCTGATCGATGTCCGGAACCTGAAGACCCACTTCTTCACCGACGCGGGCGTGCTTCCATCGGTGGACGGCGTCAGCTTCCAGGTGCGGAAGGGCGAGACGCTCGGCGTGGTCGGCGAGTCCGGCTGCGGCAAGTCGGTGATGTCGATGAGCATCCTGCGCCTCATCCCCGAGCCCCCCGGCCGCATCGTCGGCGGCGAGATCCTGTTCCGGGGCAAGGACGGGAAGGTGCGCGACCTCACGAAGATCCCGATGGATCAGCTTCGGAAGATCCGGGGCAACGACATCGCGATGATCTTCCAGGAGCCGATGACCTCGCTCAACCCGGTCTACACCATCGGGGATCAGATCGCGGAGACCATCCTGCTCCACCAGCAGCTCCCCGAAGGCAACGAGGAGGAGGCCGCCTGGGAGAAGGCGCTTGAGGCGCTCCGCGCTGTCAAGATCCCCGCCGCCGAGTCGCGGATCTACGAGTATCCGCACCAGATGTCGGGCGGCATGAAGCAGCGCGTGATGATCGCGATGGCGCTCTCCTGCGAGCCGACGCTCCTCATCGCCGACGAGCCCACCACCGCCCTCGACGTCACGATCCAGGCGCAGATCCTCGTGCTGCTGAAGGATCTCCAGCGCGACCACGGCACCGCCATCATCCTCATCACCCACGACCTCGGCGTCATCGCCGAGACCTGCGACCGCGTCGTCGTCATGTACGCCGGGCGCGTCGTCGAGACCGCCACCACCCTCGACCTGTTCCAGAAGCCCGCCCACCCCTACACCCTCGGCCTGCTCAGCTCCCTCCCCGGCCTCGTCCCCGAGGGCAGCCGCCTCCCCACCATCCAGGGGATGGTCCCCGCCCCCCTCGACTTCCCCTCCGGCTGCCGCTTCCGCACCCGCTGCAGCCGCGCCTCCGCCGCCTGCACCGCCGTCCCGCCTGAGACCGATCTCAAGGACGGCCACAAGGTCTGGTGCTTCCACCCGGTACAGCCCGAGGAGCGCCCCCATGCTCAAGGTTGAGAAGCTCTCCAAGCACTTCCCCGTCCGGCGCGGCTTCTTCCGCCGCCAGGTCGGCGTCGTGCGGGCCGTCGACGAGATCAGCTTCGAGCTGGGCGCCCGGCAGACCCTCGCCGTCGTCGGGGAGTCCGGCTGCGGCAAGACCACCGCCGGGCGCGCCATCCTCCGCCTCATCGAGCCCGACGGCGGCCACGTCCGCTTCCGGGGCCACGACATCCCTGCGATGCAGGAGGAGGAGCTCAGAAAACTCCGCCGCCACATGCAGATCATCTTCCAGGACCCCTTCTCCAGCCTCAACCCGCGCCACACCATCGGCCAGATCATCGGCCGCCCCATGATCATGCACGGGCTCGCCACCCCCGCCGACGTCGAGGACGCCGTAAAGTCCCTGCTCAGCAAGGTCGGCCTCCAGCCCGCCTACATCAGCCGCTACCCGCACGAGTTCTCCGGCGGCCAGCGCCAGCGCATCGGCATCGCCCGCGCCATCGCCCTCCGCCCCGACTTCGTCGTCTGCGATGAGGCCGTCTCCGCCCTCGACGTCTCAGTCCGCGCCCAGGTGCTCAACCTGCTCCAGGATCTCCAGGAGGAATTCGGCCTCTCCTACCTCTTCGTCACCCACGATCTCAGCGTCGTCCAGCACATCGCCGACGCCGTCGTCGTCATGTACCTCGGGCAGGTCGTCGAGCAGGCGCCGCGCAAGGCCCTGTTCTCCGGCGCCTTCCACCCCTACACCCAGGCGCTCCTCTCAGCGGCGCCCAGCCACCACCCCGGCCTCCGCCGCAAACGCATCCTCCTGAACGGCGATGTGCCGAGCCCGATCAACCCGCCGTCCGGGTGCAGGTTCCATACGCGCTGCCCGCTGGCGACGGATCGGTGCAAGGCGGAGGTGCCGCAGGACTACACGGTGGCGGAGGGGCATGTGGTGAAGTGTCACCTGTATGATGGGAACAAGAAGATGGTTGAGGTGTGAGGAGGCTCCGCTCTGCTATAGTGCCCGCGAGGTGACAATGCTGTGGCTCCTTGCCTGCAACCCCGCCCCCATCTCCCTCGATACCTCCTCCCCCGCTCCCGACACCGGCCTCGACATCATCGGCACCGTCCCTGACGGCTCCTGCGATCCGGTGGCCGCCCTGATCCGGGGCAATGAGGGCGACCGCCTCACCGGGCAGGTGCGTTGCGCGAGCGGTGAGGCGGCGCGGTTCTCGCTCCCGGGGGGGCCGGACGGGGCGGAATTGACGGCAGGGGGCGCGTTCACCTGGACGCCGGGGCTGGATCAGGCGGGGATCTGGGAGATCCCGGTGCAGAGCGACGGGGCGGGCGGGGTGGATCAGGGGGTGATCCAGGTGGAGGTGCTGGACGCCTGGTGGGACGGGGAGAACGCGCCGGTGGATCCGCTCACCTACCAGACGGAGCAGGGCCTGCCGGTGTTCCACCTGACGCGGCCTGCGGACACCAACGAGAGCGAGGAGGTGGCCTCAGAGGTGGTATACCGGGGCCACACCTACGCGATCGGGGTGAAGTACCGGGGGGCAGCGTCGCTGTACTACCCGAAGAACAGCTATACGCTGTATTTTCCGGCGGATGACGAGTTTGAAGACGAGGATCTCGACTACCCGAAGCGGCGGGGGATCGTGCTGACCTCGACGTTCGACGACAACAGCTACTTCCGCCAGAAGCTCTGCTACGACCTGTGGAACGATCTGGACAGCGCGCGCCACCGGATCGAGACGCGGTTCGCGGTGGTGTACATCAACGGCGCCTATGAGGGGCTGTATGTGATGGGGGATCACATCGACGGGGAGTACTGGGAGGATCAGGGGTACTTTGAGGACGGGAACCTGTACAAGTCGGTCGATCACTCGGCCAACTTCTACGACAGCTACGGGGGCCGCGCCAAGAGCAGCCTGCACTCCGGCTACGAGAAGAAGGAGGGAGAGCCGCGCGACGACTTCTCCGATCTGGACGATCTTGTGAGCTTCGTGATCGGAGCCGACGACGCGACGTTTGAGGCGGAATTGCCGCAGCGCATCGCGGTGGAGCAGTTCATGGACTGGTGGGTGCTGGTGCGCTTCACCGAGGCCGACGACTCAG
>JBEIQZ010000294.1:0-7722 GCA_040376255.1 Alphaproteobacteria bacterium | reverse complement strand
GGGAGGAATGGACTTTTGCTGTTTATCCACTCGTCGGGGTGTTCCCTGACCCGCCCCGGCTGGCCCGGTGGATGTGGGGGACGTAAAACCGGAAGAACCCCCGACATCACAGATATTACCGTCCCCCACATTCACCAAGGGCGGGGGCTCCCGCTTGCGGCAGCCGTGGGGGCCCGCGGGGGGGGGGGGGGGGGGGGCCGGGGCCCCCCCCCCCCCCGGGCCGGGGGGGGGGGGGGGCGGCGGCCCCCCCCCCCCCCCCCCCCCCCCCCCCCGCCACCTTCAGAGCTCTTGTTTTTTGCCCTCACCCGGCGCTGCGCGCCACCCTCTCCCGAGGGGGAGAGGGAAGGGGGAGGGTTGGGAGGGGCGCGTTCAGTGGGGGGGCTGGGCTTCCCGCAGCCACCCGGCCATCACGTGCGCGGGGGCGAGGCCGGGCTGCTGGCGGAGGAGCTTCCCGCCTGAGAAGACGAGGAAGTTCGGGATGGACTGGATCTTGTACTGCGCTGAGAGGCGCGGGTTGGCGTCGCTGTCCACCTTCAGGACGAGCGCCTGGCCCTGCATCTGCCGGGCGAGATCCTTGACCTGCGGGGCGGCCATCCGGCAGGGGCCGCACCACTCAGCCCAGAAGTCGACGAGGACGGGAACGGCGGCGTTCTGGATGATGTCGTGGAAGTCGGCGTCAGTGGCGTCGATGGGGTGATCGATGGCGGGGAGGGCCGCCTTGCAGGCGCCGCAGCGGGCGGCGTGGCTCAGGCGGGCGGGGGGGATGCGGTTGGTGCGGTTGCAGGCGGGGCAGGTGCGTTCCATCCCGGGAAGGTAGGCATGGGCGGGGCGGGGGCAAGCGCGATAGCCTGACCGGATGAAGCGTCTGATGGGGCCGGTGGTGCTTGGCGGGCTCAACGCCCTGATCCTGCTGACAGCGTGGCTGTTCCGGCAGACGGTGGTGCCGGGGTGGAAGAAGGGGCCGCTGATCGATCCGGCCTCGCCCTACTCGCCGGAGAACGCGGCGTGGCTGTTCGCCTGCGGGGCATGCCTGTTCCTGAACCTGTACATGGTCGGGGTGTGGGGGTGGCGGCGGCTGGGCGTGCGGGGGGTGGCGGCGGTACTTGGGCCGGTGGCGGTGCTGGCGGGGGCGGCGGGGCTGACCGAGGCGGGGCTGCAGGCGTGGCTGCAGTACGACATGGTCACCTACTTCCGCCCGCACCCGACGCTCCAGTGGGAGGTGCGGCCTGGGCTTGTCAACTTCGACAACCTGAAGGGCGGCGGGACGCTCAACACCAACGAGGACGGCATGCGGGAGGTGCGGGTGCCGCGCCCGAAGCCCGCCGGGACGACGCGGGTGCTGGTGCTGGGGGACTCCTCCAACTTCGGCCACGGGGTCGAGGGGTTCGAGATGTGGTCGACGGTGCTGCAGCAGGAATTGGAGGGGAAGACCGGCGGGCGGGTCGAGGTGCTCAACGGCGCCTGCCCGGGCTGGAGCACGGTGTCGGCGCTGGTGTTCATGCAGGAGCGCGGGCTGTCGTGGCAGCCGGACATCGTGATCGCGGGCTTCAACAACGATCCGGGGCCGGAGTACCTGGAGGACAAGGCGCGCATCCCGCCGCCGATCCTCGCCGGGATCAACGGGCTGCTGTTCCGCTCAGAGAGCTACCTGCTAGGGCGCGAGGTGCTGCTGTCGCTGGTGCGGCGGGCCAACGCCGGGAACGCCTCTTTTCATTACACCGAGCGGAGGGCGGGCGAGGAGCCGAAGTACGGGAAGCTCTCCGGGGAGGAGCAGGAGGGGCTGGTGCCGCGCGTGTCGCTGGCGGACTTCCGGGCGAACCTCCACCGGCTCAACGCGCTCGGCAAGGAGCACAATTACCGCTTCGCCTGGCTCAACATGCCGATCAACCGCTGGGAGCCGGAGTTCGTCTCCCGCTACGTCAACCCCGACTACCGCCGCTCCGCTGAGCAGCAGGCGCAGGAGGAGGGCTGGCTGATGATCGACGTCGACGCCCGCTGGCGACGCACCCGCGAGCAGGATGTCCACGCCTTCGCCCACGTCTTTCATCCGAACGCGAAGGGCCACCGGCGCATGGCGGAGCAGATCGCGAGAGAGCTGATGGGCGCGGGCTACCTCAGCGGCGATCCGGCGCAGATCCGCATAGGCGGCCCGCAGCCGGTGGCCGCTGAGCCGGTGCTGCGGCTCGGATTCTCCTCAAAGACGCCCGTCCACGCGCACCTCGGCGCGGCGATGGCCGATCACCCGGAGATATTGCAGAAATACAACCTGGAGATCGCCGCGACCCCCTACGCCAGCGGCAAGGATCAGGGCGACGCCATCGCCAGCGGCGACCTCGACGCCTTCTTCACCTGCGAGGTCCCCGCGATCCAGATGCTCCAGGATCGCCCCGACCTGCGGCTGGTCGCCTCGCCGGGATCGCTCGGGCGGATCGCCGTCGTGTCCCGGCTCGGCAGCCTCCAGGAATTGCGCGGGCGCAAGGTCGGGATCGCCAAGGGTTCGACCCCGGCGATGGACTGGGAGACCTGGGGCGGCGGGATCGGCGCGCAGGTCGTGGAATTGAAGACCGACGCGATGCAGGCGGCGCTCCGCGACGGGTCGGTCGATGCTGTCGCCGGCTGGGATCCGTGGATCGAGCAGTGGCTCCAGGAAGATCCGTCGCTGCGCGTATTGGCGGAGCGTGAATTCCGCTCCGCCCTCGCCCTCTCCGTCCCCTGGGCCGCCGCAGAGCCGGGGCGCGGGGCGCGGCTCATCCAGGCGCTCACCGACCTCGGGCGGATCGTCGCGGCGGATCGGGCGCGCTATGACGCGGCGGCGGCGCAGATGGGCGGCTGGCCGCTCGCGGTCGTCCGGGCGGTCGCCGACCGCAACGGGCTGCTCACCGGGCGCGGCGATCTGACCTGGCAGGACGTCGACACCCGGATCATCGACCGGGCCGGGGCGTTCGCGGCGCAGATGCGGGCGGTGCCGGGGCTGCCTTCGGGGTTGTCCGCGCGGGATCTCGTGTTCCCGGGGCTGCTGACCGGGGTGTTTCCGGGGTACCGGGCGGATGTGCTGGCGGTGCAGGCGAAGGGGGGCGGGAAGGGGCCGCCGGGGCCGCCGGGCGGGAAGGAGCGGAGGTGATACCGAATAAAAGAATAGATGTTCGATGATCGTCCGCTGCACACGATTTGCCCTTATGATGCTTTTATTGAATTAAAATAATGCATAAATATTTGAAAATAATCTATCTGAATACGCATACAATTTCACATTTATAATCAGGAATCTCTCCATAAAAACTAATATATGCTGGAATGCATCTAAGATAAAAAGTATCGGAAATTTTTCCAGGCCAAAACAATAATTTACTATCAGTGTGATTTGTGTTTTTTAGACCTGCAAGCTCAACAAGTGAATCGTCATAGTAGCATTTATTTCTATCTATCACAGGTGGTTTTCTGCCTACCAGTATGTTGTTTCCATATGCAGATTTATTGATAATAAAATCGTCGAATCCTCCATAAAAATCTATTGAAATAACACTTGCTTCTACCATACATCGATGTGCGAATGCTTGATATTGACATGCCCAGCCAATCCAACAGAATGTAATAATTATTGTTAAAAATTTGTGATCTACTTGTTGGTCTATGTATTTTTTTAAAATGTAATCATTGAAAATTATTGAAAAACCATAAGATGCAATTATCATAATAATGATGATCGTTAACATGTTTGGATCAAATAATGCCTGCCAAAATATTATAAATGAAGTAATAATTAATGTCGTAAATATTGTAACTATAATTATAAATCCAATAATAATAGAAATAATATATTTTAATTTCTCTTCTAATAAATACATATTCATTGTGTGGTCTCGATGTGGGTTTGGTTTGGCATAATTTTAATATTTGTGTATCAATACATCATTCATATCATTCTCTTTCTCCACTTCTCATGAGGGATAGAAATGATGATGGGGAGCAACCGTACAACGGAACATTCTCTTCCCTATGGCCATGGCGTGCGTACCATCCACCTAATGAGAAGGTGAGTAACCAAATTCTCATCCAAATGCCACTATGGCTGAGGGGGAGTCAGCTACTTCTGGCAATATGAAACCGCGCAGGCTACATCCCCCCGCATGCGATCCTGGTACATGGCAGCCGTGTTGCTGGCGGTTCACCTCGGCCTGACGGCGGCGCTGCTGTCGCGGGACAGGCCGGTGACGTATGTGTTCACGCCGCTGGTGGATGCGGTGCCGGGGCGGGTGTCGGCGGAGGAGGGGGCGCTGCTGCAGGCGGGGGCGAAGCATGCGGCGGAGGCGCGGGACATCCAGCGGGCCTATGCGCGGCTGGGATCGACGTTCTCGCTGGACGATCTGCTGCGGGGGGTGGAGGGGCTGGGGGATCTGAGCCCGGAGCAGCGGGCGGAAGTGGAGCGGATCCTGCTGGCGGCGCGGGCGGATCATGCGGAGGTGCTTTCGGTGCAGCGGGAATTGCTGGTGCTGGAGCCGCAGATGCAGGGGCAGATCGGGCGGATCAACGCGGCGCTGAGCGGGGCGACGGGGCAACCGGTGCAGGCGCCGGGGCAGCCGGTACCGGTGAGCGCGCCTCCGGGCGGTGCGGGACAGCCGTACAGCACGCCTCCGGGCAACGTGCCGGGAGATGGGGCGCTGCAGCAGCGGTACGGGCCGGCGCCGGGGGAGCCGGGGGGGCCTGCGACGGGGCCGGGGAGCGCGGGGCCTGCGCCGGATGAGCGCGGGCAGCCGGGGAGGGCGCCGTGAGGGAGGCGGCAGGGTGGGGCGTCTCGCTGCTGCTGCTGCTGTCCTGCGCGTGGCAGGTGTCGGTGCTGCGCGGGGGGGACAGCGGGTTCGCGACGCTACCGATCCTGGTGCCGGTGTCGCTGGAGCACGAGCGGGCGGCGCGGGCGGGGCAGTCGCCGGTGAGCGGGGAGGAGGCGGTGCGGATGGCGGAGGCGCTGCTGGCGCGGGAATTGACGCCGCAGCAGAAGGCGGCGATCCAGCCGGACATGGACGCGCTGGCAAGGACGCGGCTCAGGATGCTGGAATTGCGCGGGCGGCGGCATGCGCTGAACATCGCGCTGATGGACGTCGGGGTGTCGGTGGCGCAGACGCTGACGCCTGAGCAGTGGGCGCAGATCCACATGCAGCGGGACGGGCTGCGGGCGAAGGCGGAGGCGGAGACGTTTGAGCGGGTGCTGGGGCGGCTACACTCTCCCTGAGATTCCTTTCGCCGGGGCGTGCTATCATAGGCGGAACGCAGAGAGCCGCATGAGCATCACGCTGATCAATCCCCCCGAGAAGATGCGCGTCTGGGCGGGCATCGCTGAGAGCATGTCCTACGGGGTGTACTGCTTCCCGCCGCTGGCGCTGATGTACCTGCAGGCGTCCATCGAGAAGCGCACGCCCCACCGGGCGGAGATCTACGACGCGGTGGTGGATGATCTGGATCATCCCGCCTTCGAGGCCGGGCTGTCGCGCTACGATCTGGACGTCGTCGGCATCTCGACCTACACCCACTCGCTGCCCGACGTGCAGCAGACGATCAACGCCGTCCGCAAGCGCCGCCCCGACGCCCACATCGTCCTCGGCGGGCCGCACCCGATCATGTTCCCCGACTACGCCATCGGGCTGAAGGGCGTTGACTCGATCTGCACCGGGGACGGGGACGACCTGTTCGTGGAGCTGGTGCAGGCGGTGGAGCAGAAGAAGTCGCTGGAGGCGATCCCGGGGCTTTGGTGGAAGACCACGGACGGGCAGATCGTGAAGAACACCGCCCGCAAGGAACCGAAGAACCTCGACTGGCAGGTGTGGCCCGACCGCAGCCGCAGCCGCTTCCGCGACTACTGGGTGCCGGGATCGAAGCAGCCGCTGGTGACGACGGCGATCACCTCCAAGGGCTGCCCGCACTCCTGCCCGTTCTGCTTCACCTATAAAAAGCAGTACCGGATGCGGGACATCGACAACATCCTCGACGAGATGGAGCACTGCGTCTCCCTCGGCATAACGGAGGTGTTCTTTGTGGATGACCTGTTCACGCCCAACTCCCAGTGGGCGATGAAGTTCTGCGACGGCATCGAGCGGCGCGGCCTCAAGTTCAACTGGGGCTACAAGACGACCATCGCCGGGACCACCCGCGAGCAGATCCGCCGCTGCAAGGAGGCGGGCTGCACAAAGATGCACTTCGGCGTCGAGTCGATGGTCAACGAGGGCCTCGACGAGCACGACAAGCACTGCGACACCGACGACTGCCACCGCGTCTTCCGCTGGTGCCGCGAGGAGGGCGTCCGCAGCGTCGCCTACATCATGATCGGCGGCCCGCATGAGAAGTCGAAGAAGGACATCGCCGACAACCTCGACGAGATGATGAAGCTCGACGCCGACTACGCGGCCTTCGCCATCTACACGCCCTACCCCGGCACTGAGTCCTTCGAGCGCGGCGCCGAGCTGGGGCTGTACGCCGCCGACTGCTGGGACAAGCTGATGAAGGATCCGCTGTGCGGGGTGAAGGTGCCGGTCTGCTGGGAGCAGCACCTGAGCCGGGCGGAATTGCTGGAGATGCTGAAGCTCTGCCACCGCCGGTTCTATATGCGGCCCCGGTTCGTGGCGCGGCAGATGAAGAGCCTCCAGAGCCCGCAGGAGTTCAAGCGGCTGTTCAACGCGGCGGTGTCGATGATCAAGCTGGAGCTGACCGCGACCAACAGCCACAACGCGCCGGTCTGATGGCGGGCCGGTACCTGGGCCGGGCGGCGCTCGCGCTGGCGGGGCTGCTGGCGGCGGCGGGGATCGCGGAGGGGGGCGTGCGCTGGCTCCGGCCGCAGCCGCTCGGGCCTGAGCCGGGGACAGAGCCGGAATTGGTGCGCGGGCAATTCACGCGCCCCGGCGATCACCCGCTCCAGACGGCGGAGTACGCGGTCACGGTGCATGTGAACGCGGCGGGTTTTGTCGATCGGGAGTGGCTCCCTGAGAAAAACCCGGCGCAGCGGCGGGTGATGCTGATCGGGGACTCCTTCGTGCAGGCGGCGCAGGTGCCGCTGGAGGCGGGGATCGGGCGGGTGCTGGACGGGGCGCTGCCGGGGGCGGAGGTCGAGAGCCTGGGCGTGCCGGGGGCGGGGACGGCGACGGCGCTGCTGCTGCTGGAGCGGTACATGGAGGCGCGGCGGCCCGACGCGGTGGTGCTGGGGTTCCTGGTGTCGAACGACGTTTTGAACAACCACCCGCTGCTGGAGGGCAAGGAGGACAAGCCGTTCTTCGCGCTGGTCGGCGGCGATCTCGTGCGGACGGACTCGGTGACGCAGGCGGGGCTGCAGAGCCCGCTGTGGCGGTGGAGCGCGCTGTGGCGCTATGTGGCGCGGGCGGAGGCGGTGCGGGCGGCGCAGGCGCAGAAGCTCGCGCTCGGCGGCGGGATGCCGGTGGATCTGCGGGTGCATGATCCGGCCCGGTCGCCGGTCTGGGAGGAGGCGTGGGCGGTCACCGGGGCGCTGATCGCGCGGATGGCGGAGGTGTGCGCGGGGCGGGGCGTGCGGTTCGGGGTGCTGCTGTTCCCCGACGGTATTCAGGCGACGGCGGGCGGGCGGCAGCGGGCGGTAACAAAATGGCCGCAGGCGGCGGGCTGGGATTTTTCACAGGCGCAGCGGCGGGCGGCGGCGGTCGCGGGGGCGTCGGCGCCGGTGCTCGATCTGCTGCCCGCGCTCCAGGGGCAGGAGGGCGCCTATCT
>JBEIQZ010000133.1:0-11914 GCA_040376255.1 Alphaproteobacteria bacterium | reverse complement strand
CTGATGGTGCTGATGACGGTGCCGGTGGTGCCGACCGGCGCGTGGACCAGCCCGGTGATCGACGCGGCGCTGCCGGGCGATCTCCTGCGGCGGCTGTCGCACACCCTCGCCCACCGGGTCTTCTGGTACGCCTCGCGCGGCGACCTGAACCGGGGCCGGGCGCGGCTCGGGCTGCCCCTGGCGACCCGCCCGGCGGTCGACAGCCTGGTGGGCGGCGGGACGCCGATCCTCGCGCTCCACAGCAGGCACCTGCTGCCCGCGCCGCCGGACTGGCCCGCGCACTGTCAGGTGGTCGGGACGCCGTGTCCAGACCCTCCGATGCGCGCGCTGCTCGGGGAGCAGGCGATGAGCGACGGGGTCAGCGCTTTTCTTGATCGGGGGGAGGCGCCCTTCTTCATCGGGTTCGGATCGATGCCGGTGCTCGACCCGGCGGCGATGCTGGAGATCACCGGCGCGGCGCTCGACGCGGTCGGCGGGCGGGCGATCATCGGCGCCGGCTGGACGCGCCTCCCGCCGTCCGCGCAGTCCCCCCGGATCTGCACCGTCGGCGCCGTCGACCATGACCGGCTGCTCCCGCGTTGCGCCGCCATGATCCACCACGGCGGCACCGGCACCACCGCCGCCGCCGCCCGCGCCGGGATCCCGGCAGGCGTCCTGAGCGTGTTCGGGGATCAGCACTTCTGGGGGCGGCAGGTGGAGGCGCTCGGGATCGGGGTGCATGCGCGCTTCCGGCGGCTCACCCGGGAGCGGCTGATCGGGATGCTCCGGGCGCTCCGCGATCCCGCCCGGATCGCGCGGGCCGCCGCCGTCGGGGAGCAGATGCGCGCCGAGGACACCAACGCCCTGCTGCTCAGCGCCGTCGAGCGGAGCGCAGGATCAGCGCCGATCCCGCACATCTCCTGAGCAGACACCGGCGCAGACAGGGTCTGCCGCGCGATGCGGGCGGAGAAGTCCGGGCGGGGGAGGAGGAAACAGGATAGACTGGGGCACCGGCCGCAGAATGTTCCGTGTAGCCAGAACCGAGGTAGTTTGACTTTCGAATCTTTGTCCCTCATCAAGCCGCTGCTGCAGGCGCTGCAGACCGCCGGCTACACGACCCCCACGCCCATCCAGGCCCAGAGCATCCCCGCCCTCCTGACCGGCAAGGATCTCGTCGGCATCGCGCAGACCGGCACCGGAAAGACCGCAGCCTTCGCGCTGCCCATCCTGCAGCGCATCTACAACACACCCGGCCACGGCATCCGCGCGCTGATCCTCGCCCCCACCCGCGAGCTCGCCGCCCAGATCGGCGAGGCGTTCAGCACCTACGGGCGCCACCTTCCCACCGTGCGCCACACCGTTGTCTTCGGCGGCATGGGCATGCGGGCGCAGCGCCGCGCGATCACCGACGGCGTGGACGTGCTGGTGGCGACGCCGGGGCGGCTGCTCGACCTGTGCAACCAGGGGATCGTCCACCTGGAGCGCGTCGAGTGCTTCGTGCTGGACGAGGCCGACCGCATGTTGGACATGGGTTTTATCAATGATGTCCGCACCATCGTCAAGCGCCTCCCCGGCAAGCGGCAGACGCTGCTGTTCTCCGCCACGATGCCGAAGGACATCGAGACGCTGGCCTCGCAGATCCTCCGCAACCCCGTGCGCGTCTCGGTCGCCCCGACCTCGGCGGTCGCAGATCGCATCGAGCAGTACGTCCACTTCGTCGAGAAGCAGGACAAGCGCCTGAAGCTGCTCCAGCTCCTCGGCGACCCGCGCATCACCTCCGCCATCGTCTTCGCCCGCACCAAGCACGGCGCCGACCGGCTCGCCGCCTCGCTGAAGGTCGCCAACATCCGGGCCTCCGCCATCCACGGCGACAAGGCGCAGTCCACCCGCATCCGGGCGCTCTCCGACTTCTCCAGCGGCGCCACCCGCGTCCTCGTCGCCACCGACATCGCCGCGCGCGGGATCGACATCGACGGCATCTCGCACGTCATCAACTACGACCTGCCGAACGTCCCCGAGAGCTACGTCCACCGCATAGGTCGCACCGCGCGGGCCGGTGCGACGGGCGTGGCGATCTCGCTCTGCTCCACCGAGGAGCGGCCCTGGCTCAAGGACATCGAGCAGCTCACGAAGACCCGGCTCACTGAGCTGCGCTGACCGGGAGGCTGGCGGCCTCCGATCCATCCCTGAACCTGGTTTCATGATTGATCATCGTTGATCCTGGTTGATCATGATCGGTCATTCCAGATTATCCACCAGGAGATCCAGATGCCGAACCCTCACGATCCCTCTCAGCTCCCCGGCCTGCTGGAGCGCCTCTCCGCCCACGACCGGCCCATCCCGGCCCACCCCAACGAGGCGGCCTCTCAGGCGCGATCCTTCGGAGAGCGGGTGTCGGACGGCGTCGCGGCGACGGCGGGGAGCTGGACGTTCATCATCCTGTTCGTGTCCTCGCTGGGCGTCTGGATCGCGATGAACAGCCTGCAGGGTGATGCTGCGTTCGACCCCTTCCCGTTCATCCTGCTCAACCTCCTGCTGTCCTGCGTCGCGGCGCTCCAGGCGCCGATCATCATGATGAGCCAGAACCGCCAGGCCGCCCGCGACCGGCTGCATGCCGACCTCGACTACCAGGTGAACGTCAAGGCCGAGCTGGAGCTTGTCCAGATGCGCGCCGAGCTGGAGGAGCTGCGCAACCGCCAGTGGGAGATGCTGATGCAGATCCAGCGGGAGCAGCTCGAATTGCTGAACCGGCTCGCCGCGCACACCGCAGAGCACGCCGCCGCGCACGCCGCCGCGCACCCCGCCGCGCGCACCGCTGACCGCTCCGCCGGGTGAGCGCCCGCGCGTTAAAGCGCGCCGATGACCCACCTCCCGCTCGACGCGCTCCTGACCGGCTACCGCGACCTCCCCGCCCCGCCGAAGGACTGCGGGATCGTCCGCCTGCTCGTCCTGCGCGAACCCGGCGAGCGCCGCCTGCTGCCGGCGTCCGTCCAGCTGCGCCCGGCGCAAGGGGCGGTCGGGGATCGTTGGAGCCTGAGCGGCGAGCTGGAGGCCGACGCGGAGGTGACGGTGATGCGGGCCGACGTCGCGGGGCTGATGGCGCAGGACGACGACATCGCCCGGTTCGGGGACAACCTGTTCGTCGACATGGATCTGAGCCTGGAGAACCTCCCGGCGGGGACACAGGTGCGGGTCGGGTCGGCCCGCTGCGAGGTCACCCCCCTCCCCCACAACGGGTGCAACAAGTTCAGCGCGCGGGCCGGGATCGGCGCGCTCAAGCTGACATGCCTGCCTGAGCTTCGGGATCACCGGCTGCGGGGCATCCACCTGCGGGTGCTGGAGGAGGGCGAGGTGCGGGTCGGGGACGCGATCCAGGTGGAGGGGCGGCCTGAGGCAGCTCCCGGTATTTCAGCGGCGGGGCCGCAGCCTACATAAAGTTCCGCGTATGGAGCCGCGACAGCGCCGCCGCCTCCGCCGCTGAGAACCCGAGCCGCTGGAGCCGGATCTGGCGCCCCAGATCCATCGCCGCCTTCAGCTCCAGCACCCGATCCCAGCCCTTCGCCACGGCCTCCGGCGCCCAGCCCCCCGCCGCGAGCAGCAGCAGCGCGTCGAACACCTCCTCGTTGAGCCCTGCGGTGTCCTGAAGCGCGTCGTGCCGCCGGTGGATGGCAGCCGCGAGCCGGGGGCGCAGCGCGGGGTCGCGCCCGACGCTCCGGGCGAGGTGGGAGAGGCCGAAGGCGACGTGCCGTGCCTCGTCCTGGGAGGTGAGCTGGGCGATGGCGGCGGTCACCGGGTCGGGCGCGTGGACGTGGAGGAACTGCAGGAGGCTAAGAAAACTCCCCTCCCCCAGCACGTTGAGGAGCAGCGTGGCCAGCAGAAAATCCGGCTCGTCGGTGAGCGTCTTCAGCGACGCCTGCCCGCTCACCGTCGACAGCCCCGGCGCGGCGCGGCGCATCCCGGCCCGCCGGGTGAAGACCTCGATGTGGCGGGCCTCGTCGGCGATCTGGATCGCCATCACCTGCACGATCTCGCAGAAGTGCGGGTGGATCTGGCCGAGGAAGCGCGCCGGGACGATCAGGGCGGCGGTCTCGTTCTCGATGAGGTAGGTCATCACCTGCACCACCGCGTCCTCGACCTCCGGCACCTCCGGCGCCTCATCGAGCGCGCCCCACGGGATCGCCGTCGCCGGGTCCCACTGCGCCGCCGCCGCCTGCGCGTAGAACCGCGCCGCGTCATCCGTCCACACATCGTCCTTGCGGCTCAGCCGGAAGGAGAACGCAGGCGCGCCCGCCTCCACCGTCGCCCCGCGCGCCGCCAGCCCCCAGGTCGCCGCCGGGTGATCCGCGATGCCGTCTGCGCCTGTCCCCGGAGCGCCTGTCCCTGACCCGCCCGCCCGCTGCGCCCCGCGCCACCGGCCCTCCTGCGCCCCGCCGCGCGTGATGATCCCGCCGTCCGGCCCGCCAGGCCCGCCCGGTGCGTACCCGTGGCCCTGCCCCCGGCACCACGCCCCGAGCATCACCGCGAGGCCCGGATCGTCGCCGCGCACCCGGAGCCGCCCGCCGACCGGCAGGCCCCGCAGCGCCCGCCGGATCGGGAGGTGTCCGCCCCGATCCAGGCCGAGCGCGCCGAGATCGAGGACGGGGACGCCGGACGCCGGGATCGGAGCGCCCGGCGCGGGATCGCCCGGCTCAGGCACGCAGCCGGGCCTCTGCAGCGTCCAGGAAGGCGCTGATGCCGGCGGCCTCTCCGAAGGCGGTGTCGAGGGCATCGACCGCCGCGTTGAGCTGCGCAAAGCCCGACACGCGGCCCTCCTTCCAGACCTTCAGCCCCTCCATGTCGAGCAGCGGACGCACCTCCGGATCGCCGTAGTCCATCTGCAGCAGCAGCGACCGGAAGGTGTCGATGCGCGCCTGCTGCGCCTCCTGCGCCTGCGCCGCGCCACCGTCGAGGGCGGTGAAGACGCAGTGATCATAGGGATCGGTGACGGCGACCGCCCGCAGCGCCCCGGCTGGGATCGTCCCCTCGGCGCTGAAGGTGAGCTGGTTGGCGTCGATGATGCAGGCGGCGTCCGCCCGCCCGTCGAGGAGGGCGCGCACCGCCTCCCGCTCCCCGCCGATGTGGTCGCCGTGCTTGCCGACGAGCAGATCGTGGCGCTGCACCGCGACGTCCTCCCCGATCCGCAGCCCGGCCCGCTGGAGGTGGAGCAGCGGGATCAGCGTCGCCTGCGGGGAGTCCGCCGCACCGACCGCCACCGTCCGCCCCGCGAGCTGCCCCGGCGCGCTGATCGCGCTGTCGGCCCGCACCAGCACCACCGAGCGCAGATCCCGATCCGAGTCGCGCATGGCGAAGGCCCGCGCCTGCCGCCCGAGCCGCGCCGCCAGCCGCTCCGTCTGGAGCCAGGCGAGCGGGGAATTCCAGGTGACATCGACATGACCGGCGAGGTGCGCCTCGACCTGCCGCTCGTAGTTGGAGTACAGCACATAGTCGAAGCTGAGGCCGTTCTTCTCAAACCACAGCTTGAAGCCGTCCCAGATCGTTACGACCTTCGGATCATAGGCCACCGCCCCGAGCAGCAGCGTCCCGTTGTCTCGTCTCATGGATTCTCCGATCAGACAGGGTCAGAAGGTGGCTCAGAAGAGGGGGATGCCGCAGATGGCCTTGCCGATGAAGTCGTAGAGGACGTCCGAGGTCGGCGCCATCACGCTGGCCGCCTGCGCGTCCCGGAAGGCGCGCTCCACGCCGAGCTCCTTGCGGAACGCAGCGCCGCCGCAGACGCGCATCGTCGTCGCCGTGACATCCAGCGCCGCCTCCCCCGCCGCCGCCTTGACCTGCAGCACCCGCAGCATCGCGTCCGCCCGCCCGCCGGAGACCGCCGCGATGGCGTCGCGCCAGAGCGCCCCCGCCATGTCCGCCTGCACCCGCGCCCTGGCAAGGTAGGCCCGGATGGTGGGGAGCTCCGAGAGGCTGCTGCCGAGGTGCGCGTAGCGCGTGCCGTTCACGTGCGCGACCGCACCCGCGAGCGCCCCCTCCATCAGCCCCACTGAGCAGGCGGCGTTCAGCAGGTTGAACAAGGGCAACACCGTCCCCATCATCACGTTGAACCCGCCGCCGTCCGCGCCGAGCCGATCCGCCTCAGAGACGACCACCCCCGCCGCCGTCACCGGCGCCGAGTCGTTGCCCCGCAGCCCCAGCCCGTTGAACGGCGCCGGGACGCTCAGCCCCGCCGATTCGCCCCGGACGAGCCAGATGGTGCTGGCGCCCTCGGCGGCCAGCGGCTTCGACGACCACACGATGGCCGTCGCCTGCCGCGCCGAGGTCACCCAGCTCTTCTGCGCATCGAGCCGGATCGTGCCCCCGTCGCCTGCGGTCGCCGTGCTGACCGGCGCCCAGAAGTGGCTGCGCGAGCCCGCCTCAGAGAAGGCCAGCGTCGCCAATTCACCGCCCTCCGCCACCGACCGGTTCGCCGCCGCGCTCCCGTGCGCCGCGATCACCGCCGCGCCGCAGAAGTGCATGCAGGCCACCATCGCAGAGCTGCCGCAGACCCGCGCCAGCCGCTCCACCACATCCGCCGCCTCAGCGGCCCCCAGCCCCATCCCCCCGTGCGCCGCCGGGGTCACCAGGCTCAAGAGCCCCGTCGCCCGCAGCGCGTCGACGGTGGCAGCGGGGAAGGCGCCGTCCGCGTCCGTCGCGGCGGCGTTGGCGGCGGCGACAGCCACCACCTGATCGATCTTATCGGAGAGTTCAGACATACAGCCCTCATGGGCCGTGTCTGCGCGACCGGCCCGTTCAGCCCCCGGCGCCGCCGGGGTGTTGGTTCATTCAGCGGGAGAGTTACGCATCCGGAGTCCGCCCTGTGTAAGGCAGCGGCAGCATCCCACAGCACAGCGGGATCGTCAACCTGTCGCGACGGCTGCGCTGCGCAGATCCGGCGACGACGGGAGGAAAGTCAGTTATGCTGCGGAACCCGATCACGGAGCGACGGGATGCGGATCGCGCTCGACCTCGACGACACCGTGATCCCCGGACGGCAGACCTTCCCGGTCGAACCCCTCCCCCCGATGCGCCGCTGGCTCGCGGGAGAGCCGCTGCGGGCAGGCGTCCCGGCGTCGCTGCGCAGGCTGCAGGGAGCAGGGCATGAAGTGTGGGTGTACACAAGCTCCTACCGGTCGCACTTCACAATCCGGCTGCTGTTTTTCATGCACGGCGTCTGGCTGGACGGAGTGATCAACGAAGCCGATCATGATCGGGCGCTCAGCGCGCACCCACACCGCCACACCAAGTACCCGCCTGCGTTCGGCATCGACCTGATCTTTGACGACTCGGTTGCAGTGCTGGAGCAGGCACAGGCGCTCGGCTACCGGGCGATCCTCGTCGGCCCGGAGACGGATCTCGTCGAGATGCTGGAGCGCCTCCGCTGATCCCGGACGGCTATACCTCCGACAACCCGAGCGCCTTCAGCCGCTCTGCGAGCCGCTCCGCCCGCGCCCGCTCCGCCTGGGCCTGCGCCTCTGCCGCCTGGGCCTGCGCCTCTGCCGCCTGGACTTGCGCCTCTGCCGCCTGGGCCTGTGCCTCTGCCACCCGGGCCTTCGCCTCTGCCGCCTCACGCAGATGGATCTCTTCAAGCGCCCGCCCGCTCGCCTCCGATGCGAGCTGCTCGGCCTCCTCCGCGCGCGCCAGCGCCTCCTGCTCTGCACGTCGCGCCCGCTCCAGCGCCTCCTGCTGTGTCCGCTGCCGCCGCTGCGCGTCCAGGCGCGCCTGATACGCGAGGTGCATCTCTTCGTTCTGCTGGAAGTGGGAAAGGATCGACATAGCTTCCTCCAGAGCGGGCGTAGCGATAGGGGTGGGGATCTCCGGCCAGGTGTCAGCCTCGGTGAAGAACCGCAGCCACCCCTCCAGCGCGGGAGACGTCGGCTGTCGCGTCTTCTTCCACCGCTCCAGTTCAATCAGGTGGATCTCCAGGTGCGGTAACAGGCAGATCCGCGTCGCAGGATCGAAGAGCAGGAAACGGTTATGGAAGCTGGGCGAACGCGGGACAGTGTTCTCTTCCAGCAGCCAGATCGAGATCACCGGCTGGAGAGCATTGTAGTTGTCTCCCTCGCGGAGCTGCTGCTGGAAGAGCTTCGCCCACGCGAACAGAATCCGCTCCTTGAGCGCAGCCTCGTTGCAGGTCTGCATCTCGATCTGAAGGATGCGCCCGTCGGCAGTCTTCGCGCGGATATCAACGATATTGAGCTTGTCATTGACCAGATCGGCCATGCTGAACGGATTCTCAATGGTGACATCGACGATCTGCGCCTCGGCACCCAGGACGGCGCGCAGAAAATCGAGCAGCACCCGCTTATGCGCCGGATCGCCGAGCAGTGCCTTGAACACGCAGTCGATTGTCGGGCGTATCCCGATCGGTAAGAGCGCCATACAGACAGGTTATCCCGCTCTGCCTGTCTCTGCCTCCATCGCCCCGCCCGGCTGACAGCACGCCCCTACCGCTTAGAGAACGCCGCCCAATTGCGGTCGAACGTCTCCCGCACCGCGTCTGCGACGCGCGGATCGAGCAGCCCGCCCACGTCACGCCCCCGGAGCAGCGCGTCGCGCACCTCAGTGGCCGAGATCTTCGGCGTCGTACCGTCGAAGCGGTTGAACAGGCAGACCTCCCGCCCGTCTTCGATGAAGAACTCGACGTCCTCCCGGCAGCCCCCGAAGAACACCACGGACTCTCCGGGGTCGCGCATCAGCGCGATCTGGTCGTCGAGCGCCAGCAGCCACTCCCGGTCGGTGGGGAAGTCCGCGAGGCCGGTCACCGTGAGATCCGGGTAGAGCGTCCGCAGGAAGCCCCGGCGATCCGCGTAGGAGAAGAAGTGCCGCATGCTCTGCGGCGCCGTCGCGCTGCCGATCACCACCATGCAGCGATCCCCGAAGTCGCGGCGCAGGACATCGATCAGCGCCTGATGACCGATGTGGACGGGCGAGAAGCGTCCGACATAGACGCCGAGGCAGGCAGGGGCAGCAGGTGAGAGATCTGGCATCTGTCACCGCTATCCCGCTCTCCGGGCGCTCACCCGGTACATCGCCCTCGGCGGCGCGCGGCGCCCTGGATCAGGCGAGCGCTTCAGCCAGCTTCTTGCGGATCGACACCTCCAGCCGCACCGGATCCACCCCTGCCACCCGCGCCGCGAGGCCGAGCTTCAGCGACACCTTCAGCCGCCCCGGATCGTTGTTGACCTCGCCTGACACGCCGATGCCCTGGATCTCGGCGCGGGCGCCCTTCCAGACCAGCCGCGCCCCGTACTTCGCGAGGGTGTCGCTGAAGACGCTGACGCGCCGCTGCACCTCGACGGGGCTGTGGGTGTGGGGGATCTCGATGTGGATACTGGACATGGCGCCTCCCTAACCGCTATTCCCAGCCTGAGCTGTACCGCTTCTGGCCTGCCGCGAATACATGGCCCGGCGGGATCGGGGCGGCGGGGAAGGGGTGGCCGTTCGCCTCCAGCATCAGCAGGGCGAGGACGTGCTTGCACGGACTCTTGCCGCTCGGGCAATTGCACTGGCCCTGGAGGGTGGCGATGTCGGCGTAAATCTCGTACGTGTCGCTCCCCTGGTAGACGCCCCAGAGCCGACCGGCGCCGTCATCCCCGGCGCTGCTCCAGCCGGAGGGTTTTGCGACCTTCTTGGCGGCGGTGATAGAGCGGGGGTCGGTGAGGGCGGTGATCTGGGCGAGCGTGATACGCGGCATCCGTGACGATTAACCACTTCACTCCCGGCGTCCATGATCTGATCCTCATCACGCTCGATACGTTGCGTTTTGATGTCGCAGCGCAGGCGCTCGCTGACGGCCGGACGCCGTTCCTGGCGTCGGTGCTGCCGGGGGGCGCGTGGGAGGCGCGGCACACCCCGGCCTCCTTCACGTTCGCGGCGCACCATTCGTTCTTCGCCGGGTTCCTCCCGACGCCGATCCTGCCGGGGCCGCACCCGCGCCCCTTCGCCATGCGCTTCAGCGGGAGCGCGACGACCGGCCCGGAGACCTGCGTGCTGGACGCAGCCGATCTGCCGGAGGGGCTGGGGCGGCTCGGCTACCGCACGGTATGTATCGGCGGGACCGGCTTCTTCAACCGGCAGAACCCGCTGGGCTGCGCCCTGCCGGATCGCTTCCAGGCGTCGCACTGGTCGCCGGCCTTCGGGGTCACCGATCCGGACTCGACGGCGCACCAGATCGACCTCGCGGCGAGGCTGCTGGCGGAGACCGCGCCGCGCATGTTCCTGTTCATCAACGTCAGCGCCATCCACCAGCCGAACCGGCACTATCTGCCGGGCGCGCAGGAGGACTCCCTGGAGAGCCACGCCGCCGCGCTCTGCTACGTCGATGGGCAATTGCCGCGCCTGTTCGACGCGATCCGGCGGCGGGCGCCCGCGCTGGTGATCCTCTGCTCCGACCACGGGACGCTCTACGGGGAGGACGGTTATACCGGGCATCGCGTGGGACACCCGATCGTCTGGACAGTCCCGTATGCGGAGTTTTTTGTGGAGCGTGCGTGAACACAGCGCAGTCAGGCAGCCCCTATGAGGCGTACCTGTACTCCTACCCCCACAAGACCGCCTACCGGGCGATCTCCCCGGCGATCCCGCTGGCGGACGTCTGGGCGGCAGAGAAGCGGGACGCGCTCTCGCTCTACGTCCATGTCCCCTTCTGCGAGCAGCGCTGCGGCTTCTGCAACCTGTTCACCAGCGCCGGGGCGACCGCCGGGAACGTGCGGGCCTGGCTGGACGCGCTCGGGCGGCAGGCGCGGGTGATGCGCGGGGTGCTGGGCGGATCGGGGGCGGGCGGGCCGGGCTGGGCGCGGTTCGCCATCGGGGGCGGGACGCCGACGTTCCTGTCCGCCTCTGAGCTGGAGGAGGTGCTGGGCCTCGCGGCGCTGCTCGGGGCGCGGCTGCCGGAGATCCCCTGCTCGGTCGAGACCTCCCCGGAGACGGCCACGCCGGATCGGCTCTCCGTCCTGCGCGACCACGGGATCGACCGCGTCAGCATGGGCGTCCAGAGCCTCGTCGACGCCGAGAACGCGGGCATCCACCGGCGGCAGGCGCGGGGGCAGGTGGAGGCGGCGGTCGGGGCGATGCATGCGCTCGGCTTCCCGACGATCAACCTCGACCTGATGTACGGGCTGCCGGGGCAGACGCTGGAGACATGGCTGGGATCAGTGCGGGACACCCTCGCGCTCTGCCCGACCGAGATCTACCTGTACCCGCTCTATGTCCGCCCGCTCACCGTCCTCGGCAGGCACGCCGGTCAGGCGGAAGATCCCGCGTGGGACGCGCTGCGGCTGGAGATGTACCGCGCCGCCCGCGACCTGCTGCAGTCGGAGGGCTTCGATCAGCGATCCATGCGGATGTTCCGCCGCCGCGACGCCGGAGCGGTGCCGGGGCCGATCTACTCCTGCCAGTCGGACGGGATGGTGGGGCTGGGCTGCGGGGCGCGCTCCTACACCGGCACCGTCCACTACGCCTCCGCCTACGCGACCGGCGCGAAGGGCGTCCGCAGCATCATCGACAGCTACATCCAGCGCACCGACGCAGCGCACGCCACCGCCGACTGGGGCTGCGTGCTGGACGCAGCGGATCAGCGCCGCCGCTTCGCCATCCTGTCGATCCTCAGCGAGGAGGGGATCTCCCTGCCGGACTATGCGGCGCGCTTCGGCGGCGATCCGCGCGGAGACCTGCCGGAATTGCGCGGGATCATTGCGGCGGGGTTCGCGGAGGAGCGCGGAGCGGACAGCGGCGAGGGCGGCGCGATCCGCCTCACCGCTGCCGGGCTGGAGCGGTGCGATCAGATCGGGCCGGCGCTCCGGTCGGCGCGGATCATCGGGCTGATGCGGGAGGCGCCAGCGCTGTGATACCGAATCGAGAAGGAGAATGCCGTCCCTTCTCCCCGGGACGGGGAGAAGGT
>JBEIQZ010000649.1:0-2981 GCA_040376255.1 Alphaproteobacteria bacterium | reverse complement strand
CAGCTTTCACCTGAACACAAATGAGCAACCATGACAACGTAAGAGCTACATGCTGCGCAACCAGATATGCAACGCCCCATGTGATCAGACCGCACCCTCGGTGTCCTTCTTCATCCTCCGCACCAACGAGGACATGGGCTCCGGCTACCGGCCCTCGGAGCTGTCGCTCATCGAGTTCCCCTATGAGACGCTGTTCGAGGAGGATCTGAAGACGTTTGATCTGGTGATCCTCCAGAATTACAACTACGCCCCCTACTTCAAGTTCAGCTCAGAGCGGCTGCTGAAGAACATCGCCGACTACGTAAAGGAGGGCGGGGCGCTGGTGATGGTCGGCGGGGATCGGAGCTTCGATCTGGGGCAGTACGCCGGTACGCCGGTCGCGGAGGTGCTGCCGGTGCGGCTCGGCGTGCAGGGGGACGCGGCGGACACGGCGGAGTTCCGGCCGGTGATGACCGACGCGGGCGCGCGCCACCCGATCACGCGCATCGCGCCGGAGGAGGGGAACCGCGAGGCGTGGGAGCGGCTGGCGGGCTTCTACGGGATAAACCTCTCGATGGGGGCGGCGCCGGGGGCGGCGGTGCTGCTGACCCACCCGACGCTGCGCGATCCGGAGGGCCGGGCGCTGCCGGTGCTGGCGGTGGGGGAGTACGGGCTGGGCCGGTCGATGGCGCTGATGGGCGACTCCTCGTGGCGCTGGTTCCTGAGCGAGGCGGGCGAGGGGCGCGGGAACCAGGCGTACCTGCGGTTCTGGAAGAATTCGATGCGCTGGCTGATCGGGGACGCCGAGGATCGCCCGGTGACGGTGGAGCTGGCGCGCGAGAATTATCAGATGGGAGAGGAGGTGCGGATCGTGGCCCGCGTGCGGGACATCTCCTTCGCCCCGGTGGCGGGCGCTCCGGTGCGGGCGGTGATCGAGGGGCCGGACGGGCCGCGCGAGCTGAAGGGCGTGACCGGCGCGGACGGCAGCGCGGTGCTGGGGGTGAAGGCGGGGCGGCGCGGGGCGTTCCGGGTGACCGTGGAGGCCAGCAAGGACGGGCAGCGGCTCGGAGAGGCGAAGACGGTGTTCGCGGTCAGCAGCCGCGACCCGGAATTGGAGGAGGTTGAGCCGGACGGCGCCTTCCTCCAGCAGCTCGCTGCCATCACCGGCGGGCGCTATGTCGCGGCGGGCGGGTGGGAGGAGCCGATGCGCGATCCGGAGGCCGGGCGCAGGGTGCGGGACAGAAAAGAGCTGCCGCTGAAAGCAGCCCCGATCTTTCCGATGTTGATCGGGGTCGCATTAAGCGGGGCGTGGTGGTTGCGCCGCAGGGCCGGGCTGAGGTAATTTCTGTCCAACGTCTGCTGGGAGATGAGATGCTCTGGATCGGTGTCCTCGTCGCGCTCCATGCCCCGCTACACGCAGAACCCTGGCGCTGTGTCGCGACCTGGGTGGAGCCGGTGCCGGGGTGCGCGGTCCCCGGCCCGCTGATGGCGGACGCCACCGCCAACTCGGAGGTCGCTGCGCGCCGCGCCGCGACCGCCTGGCTCGGGCAGGTGCTGGAGGACGCCGGGGAGGCGAAGCGGGTGCGCTACCCGCTCGTCCCGGCCTCGGACTACGGGAGCTGTGAGGAGGAGGCAAAGGGGGCGATGCTCAACTGCTTCCCTGAGCCTGCCCTCGCCGAGACGAAGCTCTGCTATGTGGTGTTCACCGACCCGTGCTGGAGCGGCCAGCCGATGACGCTGGAGATCACCGGCTGGCGGGCGCTCGCGGAGGGCCGGGAGCTGATGTGCGGCTCGGTGGACGCGCGGCTCGTGGCGCAGGACTGGTCGAACCTGGAGCAGCGGCGCGCGGACTGCCGCGCCCAGTGCGAGCAGAAGGTGCAGGTCCGTTGTCCCTGAGCGTTGCTCCGTGAGCGACCTGTCGGCGGGGCGGAAGCGCAGGCGCAGGCTGCTGTTCGCCGGGATCGTCCTGCTGGGCGCGCTCGGCGGGCTGGAGGGCGGGCTGCGGCTGATCTATGACCGGGAGGATCTGCTGTTCGCCTGGGAGCGGCGATCGGGGCTGACGCGGTTCGAGGACGGCGGGCTGCGGCTCCGACCCGGCGTGTCGGAGCGGCGGCAGGACGGGCCGTACCGGTGGGAGGTGCGGACGAACGATCTTGCGCTGCGGGACGATCCAGTGGGCGCGGACTGGCAGGGGCGGCGGCTGCTGGCGCTCGGGGACTCGTGGATCTTCGGCAACGCCACGACGCAGGATCGGACGATCAGCGAGCAATTAGAGGGGATGCTGGCGACAACAGATGTCCCGGTCCGGGTCGTCAACGCGGGGGTGGTCGGCCACGGGGCGGTCGATATGCTGCAGGACTGGTACCGGCTCCAGGATCTCGGCTGGGACGGGGTGATCCTGGGGATGCCGCACAACCTGTCCCGGCAGACGGAGGCGGCAGACCGGGCGGCGATCCGCGCTCAGGCCGACCTTACCCGTCGCGCGGCGCCGCGCTGGAGCTTTGTCTACCTCCTGCTCAGGTGGCAGATCGGGAGCCTCCGCGCCGCACAGTTCGCGCCGAGCATGGGGAGCCCGGAGGCGTCGGTGGTCGCGGATCTGCAGGCGCTCATCCGCAGCGTCAAGGCGGCGGGGCTGCCGGTCTGGTTCATCTTTTTCCCGACCTACTGGGGGGAGCCGCCGATCGATCCGCTGGAGGCGCGCGGCGACATCCGGGCGATGCTCGACGCGGAGGGGGTTCCCTACGGGGGCCACCTGCTGCGGGAGCGGCGCTGCTGGGGCTGGGCCGACTACGCGCACCCGGGGGAGGCGGGGGCGTGGGCGATCGCGACGGTGATGGCGGGGGTGATCCGGGGGGATGCGGGGGGGATGCGGGAGTCGCCCCGGTGTGAGGCGTATGTGACGGAGGCGAAGCTGCCGCAGGCAGACACCTGGCCCTAGGTTTTGCGGGGGGTGCCCCCGCATCGGCAGGGCGCTTCGGCGCCTGCCTCCCCCCGCGCGCACT
>JBEIQZ010000708.1:0-2488 GCA_040376255.1 Alphaproteobacteria bacterium | reverse complement strand
GGCGGCCGGGGGGGCGTGGCGGGCAGTGGTGGCGCGGCGGCACGGCGACATGCACGACCCGGACGGGGCGCGCTGGATCGCTGAGTCGTGGGACAACCCGACGATCTACCGGTTCGGCTACCTGCTGCGCGCCGATCAGCTCTGCTTCTGGGAGCGCGAGCGCGTCCAGGCGGAGCGGCTGCTGATCCAGTCTCAAGACGTAATCCCGACGTGTGCGATCTGACGGCGCGGGTTATCCCGGCGGGATTCTGAGAACCGCGTTGTTTTTTGAGCTCGTCATCGCCTGGTCCCACCTCCGCTCGCGCAAGCAGGACGCGGGGATCAGCCTCATCGCCACGCTCTCGGTGATGGGCGTGACGGTCGGGGTGGCAGTGCTGATCATGGTGCTGTCAGTGATGGCGGGGTTCGAGGTCGATCTTCGGGACAAGATCCTCGGCAGCAACTCGCACCTCGTGGTGCTGGAGTTCGCCGGGTCGATGGAGGGCTCGGACAAGGTGGAGGCGGCCATCGAGGCCACCGACGGCGTGATCGCGGCCTCGCCCTTCGTCTATACCGAGGTGATGATCCGCAGCCGCTACGGCACCTCCGGCGCGGTGCTGAAGGGCATCGACCCGATCAAGACGCCCGACGTCACCGACATCGGGCAGGATCTGAAGCTCGGCCCGAAGGGGAAGCTCTCCACCGACGGGGAGCGGCGCGAATTGATCGCGCAATTGCACGCCCCGCCGCGCTCCGACAGCATGGCGGCGGAGGATCAGGAGCAATTGCCCGGGATCTTCGTCGGCGAGGAGCTGTCCACGCTGCTGCGCGTCTTCCCCGGCGACCGGCTGTGGGTGATCAACCCCATCGGCGGGGGCGTCGGGCCGCTGGGGATGCCGATCCCGACCACGCGCACCTTCCGGGTGGCGGGGGTGTTCTACACCGGGATGTACGAGTACGACACCAAGTGGACCTACGTGGCGCTGCAGGACGCGCAGGAATTCCTGTCGCTCGGCACCAGGGTCACCGGGGTGGAGGCGAAGCTGGAGGAGGCGCGGCTGTTCGACGTGCAGGAGATCCGCGAGGATCTGCTGCTCAAGCTGGAGGGGCCGTACGTCATCAAAGATTGGCTCACGATGAATGCTGCCCTGTTCTCTGCGCTGAAGCTTGAGAAGTATGTGATGGGCCTGATCCTCATCCTGATCGTGCTGGTGGCGGCGCTCGGCATCGTCACCAACCTGACGGTCATGGTGATCACGCGGGCCAGAGAGATCGCGATCCTGCGGGCGATGGGGGCCTCCAGCAGAAACATCCTCTGGATCTTTGTGATGGAGGGGGGCATCGTGGGCGTCACCGGCACAAGCCTCGGGACGGTGCTCGGGTTAGCGGGCTGTCTGCTGCTGGATCGGTACCGCTTCCCCTTGGACACGAACGTCTACTACCTCGACTCCCTGCCCGTGGTGGTGGAGCCCGCCTCTGTGGCGACCACTGCGGTCGCCGCGCTCGTGATCTGCTTCACCGCCACGCTCTACCCGGCGCTGCGGGCGGCGCGGCTGGCGCCGGTCGATGGGCTCCGGTACGAATAATGGGCGTCCTGCTGGAGATCGACGACCTGCGCCGCAACTTCCAGAAGGGAGGGCAGGAGATCCACGTCCTCAGCGGGGCGTCGCTCCGGCTGGAGGCGGGCGGGAGCATCGCGCTGATGGGCCAGAGCGGATCG
Organism: Alphaproteobacteria bacterium; assembly: GCA_040376255.1. GTDB lineage: Bacteria > Myxococcota_A > UBA796 > UBA796 > SXON01 > JBEIQZ01. The sequence goes on along the minus strand of JBEIQZ010000708.1, from coordinate 789 downwards.
GGGAAATCGACGTTCCTCCAGCTTATCGGCGGTCTGGAGGCGCCGACCTCCGGCAGCGTGCGCGTGGACGGCGTGGACATCCACCGGCTCCCCGCGCAGGCGCTCGACCGCTACCGGAACCGGCAGGTGGGGTTCATCTTCCAGTTCCACCACCTGCTCCCCGATCACAGCGCGCTCGACAACGTGGCGATGCCCGGCCTGATCGCGCGCATGTCGCGGGCCGAGGCGCGGGGGCGGGCGGCGGAGGCGCTCACGCAGGTGGGCCTCTCACACCGGCTCGATCACAAGCCCGGAGAGCTCTCAGGCGGAGAGCAGCAGCGCGTCGCCATCGCCCGCGCCCTGATCCTGCGCCCCGGCCTGATCCTGGCCGACGAGCCCACCGGGAACCTCGACCCGCGCACCGCCGACGAGGTGTTCCAGATCCTGCAGTCACTCACCCGTGACCCGCAGCACCGGCCGACCCTCGTGCTGGTGACCCACTCGCTGGAGCTGGCCGCGCGCCTGCCCCGGCGCCTGCAGCTTCGTCATGGTGTGTTTGAGGAGGTGGCCTGATGCTCGCTTTTCTGACGATGCTCACCGCCTTCGCGGCGGGGGATGAACCGGCCCCCGCGCCCGCCCCGCCCGCGCCTGCCGCGAACGACCCTGCCCCGCCGGTGCTGCCGACCTGCGCGCCCGCCACGTTGCAGGCGGCCATCGCGAGTCCCAGCAGCCAGAAGATCTGGCCGGTGAGGCCGAAGAGCAGGATCGCGGCGAGGTTGGCCGCCGCGTTGACCACCTTGGCCGAGGCCG
>JBEIQZ010000853.1:0-1570 GCA_040376255.1 Alphaproteobacteria bacterium | reverse complement strand
TTCCATCGAGATCCCGATGGCCAGCGGGCTCGGCGAGCAGGGCCTCGCGCCCAAGCCCATCATCATCGAGAACCTCGCGCAGGACTCCATCAGCATCCCGTCCTCCCGCCTCGCCCCGCCGCCCCCGCAGGCGCCGCCGCTCCAGGCGCTCCCCGACGTCGAAGATCCGGTGGTCTATATGAAGGAGGAGTGGTGCGCCAGCGAGGTGTCCCGCCCGGCGCGGCTGCTGCAGTTCGGCTGGGTCGTGAACGGCGAGCTGGTCGTCGGGAACAACCGGAACGCCAGCGCGATCCTGCCCGAATTGCTCTCCTCTCCCGATCAGGCGTTCCTCACCCTCGAATACTTCCGCATCCGGAGCCAGGCGCCGCCGATCATCGAATTGCTCCAGCCCGGCGAGGCCCGCCTGGAGGAGACGGTCCGGGAGGACGGGCGCGAGGCGCGGCGCGAGGTCGAGCGCAGCCGGCTGCCGCTCCAGTGCCGGATGTGGGTCGTGCGCTGCGACGTCAACTTTGAACCCTCCTTTGAGATCGAGCTGTTCCTCACCGTCGAGAACAGCATCCCCGGCGGGCGCGCCTGGGTGCTCCACACCGATCTGAGCCGCCCCCGCGTCGCCCCGCTGTTCACCACCGGCCTCTCCCTCAACACCCCCCGCTCCATCCGGCTCGGCAGCGTCGATCTGCGCCTGCTCTACGACGGCCGCACCCTCGCCATCTCCGACTACGCGCAGGGCTGGCGCCAGAGCGACGGCTCCTTCCCCCCGCTCGCCAACGGGGACGGCCAGTCCCAGATGGCCACCTTCCCAGCAGACGGCGGCACCGTCCACCTCCATCCTGGGAACTGGCTGCTCGTCGGCAACCAGCTCTACCGGTTCCAGGTGGGAAGCCAGGATCGGGTATGAACCTGAAGGCAGCAGCAGAGTGCTCGGTCGGGATCGGCGCCGCCCAGGGGGGCCGATCCCGCAACGAGGACAACTATCTGCTCGCCATGGACGGTCAGGTGTCGTGGCGCGAGGGCGAGCAGACCCTCTGCCAGCCCTGGATCGGCGCCGGACTCATCGCCGTGGTCGCCGACGGCATGGGCGGACACGCGGACGGTCACATCGCCTCCCTCCGCGCGGTCCAGTCCATCGCCGGCTGGCCCGCCTACGGCAGCATCATCGATCCCGAGGACGCCCTCCGCCGCCTCGTGCAGGAGAGCCACAACGAGATCCGCGCCACCATGGCCCGCCCCATCCAGATGGGCACCACCCTCTGCTGCATCTGGGTGCTGCGCGACAAGCTCTACTGGTGCAACGTCGGTGACAGCCGCCTCTACATCCTCCGGCGCGGCGTCCTCCACCTCCTCACCCGCGATCACACCCGCGAAGAGTTCGCCCGCCGCGACGGGCGCCCGCACCCCTCCCACCCCCACCTCCTCGCCCAGAATTTCATCTACGGCTCGCGCGGCCTCGGCGATGATCACGGCCTCCGGATCGACCGGGGCGTCGACACCGGGTCGATCCCGCTGGAGGCCGGGGATCGGCTCCTCCTCTGCAGCGACGGGATCTACGCGTGGCTGGAAGAGGCCGAGA
>JBEIQZ010000452.1:0-5232 GCA_040376255.1 Alphaproteobacteria bacterium | reverse complement strand
CGGTGGCGCCCGGCGCGGCGTCGAGGCGGGCGTTGAGTCCGGTGTCGGGGCGGGCAGGGCCGGGCAGCGCGGCTGCTCCGGGGGCAGCAGGAGCAGGGGCAGCGGGGGCGATCATCCCGGAGGCGGGCGCGGCAGGATCAGCAGGCGCGGCAGGATCAGCAGGCGCGGCAGGATCAGCAGGCGCGGCGGGATCTGCGGGCGCAGCCTGAGCAGTCGCGGTCTTCTGGGCCTGGATCTCTGCGCGCCGACGCTCCATCTCCTCGCGGCGGCGGCGCATCTCGTCGCGGCGCTCCTCGGCCTCGACCTTGGCGACCTCGGCGTTGAAGGCGCGGCGGAGATCGTCGCTGGCCCGGCGGGCCTTCGCGTAGTAGCGCCCCATCACCCGCATGATCGCCGGGAGATCATCAGGGCCGATGAAGATGATCGCCAGCACAGCGATCAGCAGCATCTCCCCGAGGCTCAGATCAAACACGCTCCCTCCACCGGTACAGAGAGATATCCCGTCCCGGCCTGCCGCGCCCGGAGGCCGCCTGCCGGTTATAGGGCGCCACTCCAAGGAGTCCGGTCTGTATGTGCCGCCTTTTCGGCTTCCGCAGCGCAGTCCCTTCCCGCACCCACCGCTCCCTCATCCTGGCGCAGAACAGCCTCGCCCACCAGGCGCTGCAGCACCGGCACGGCTGGGGCATCGGTCACTATCCGGGGGGCGGCGCGCCGGAGGTGCTGAACTCGGTGGCGCCGGCCTCGGAGTGTCCGGTGTTCCGCGAGGCGTCGCGCTCGCTGTCGGCGCGGACGTTCGTGGTGCATGTGCGGAAGGCGACGGTGGGGCGGATCGCGGCGGAGAACCTGCACCCGTTCGTCTGCGGACAATGGATGTTCGCCCACAACGGCACGATCCACGGCTTCAGCGAGGTGCGTCCCTGGCTGCGGGAGCGGGGGCTGCCGGGGAGGGAGCCGGCGGGGGAGACGGACTCGGAGGCGCTGTTCCTGTACCTGCTGGGGGAGCTGGCGCGGGCGGGCCTCGCTGCACCGGCCCCGGGGCCGACCGATCCGGAGCGACCGGCGGCGATCGGGCGCTGCCTGGCGGCGGCGCTGGACGCGCTGGAGACGGAGATCCGGTGGCGGGCGATCGCGCCTGCCGCGCTCAACTTCCTGCTGACCGACGGGGCGCTGTTCCTCGGCAACCGGCGCGGGCGGGAGCTGTGGTTCTCGACGCAGAAGCGCCATTGCGCGGACGCGCTGACCTGCCCTGAGGTGTCGAAGCCCTGCCTGCTGCGGGAGCGCCCGGCACAGACGGAGGTGCCGGTGAACCACCTGCTGATCGCCAGCGAGCCGATCGGGGAGGAAGACATCTGGGAGGAGGTGCCGGAGGGGCAGATGGTCCTCGTCGGGCCGGACTTCCGGCTCCACCGGATCGGTTGATATCAGCGCATGAAATGTGTGGCGTCTGGCCGCGCCATCGCAGGGCGCAGCGTCGGGAGGGAGACATCTGACAGTCATCTCAGCGTCACGATCACGCATCAAGATATAGCAATATTAACATAAACAAACAAAGAGATATGGCTCCCGTATCGGATTGGTGCATCTCTTCATGGCCCGATTGCCGTATACTGATCATAGATTTCGGAGCGGAGTCCACATGGATGAACAGAACGGCTCAAACACCGACGCTGCGCGCCTGCGGGGCATGCGGATGCGCTCCACCACCCATAGCGGGAGCCTCACGACGCTGCCGGACACGACCGGCAGGAACAGCAGGCTCGGCGCCTATGAGCTGCGCGAGCACCTCGCAGCGGGCAGCGCGGGGGTGGTCTTCGACGCGGTGCGCGATCCTGACTCGGACAACCCGCAGATCGTGGCGATCCACATCCCGTTTGTCCGTCACCAGCAGAACCCGGCGTTTCAGGATGAATGGCTGGAGCAGACGATCCGGCTCCGCCGGATGAGCCACCCGCAGCTCGTGGCGCTGCGGGACGGCGGGCTGGACGGGGTGGTGTGGCGCGTGATGGAGCGGGTGGGCGGCTGGTCGCTGGCGGCGACGCAGCGCCGGGCGCGGACGCGGCAGGCGGAGATCCCGGCGCGCTCCGCGCTGTGGCTCGCCGGGCTGATCGGGGAGGCGCTGCTGTGCCTCCACGGGAGCGGGCACTGGCACGGGCGGCTCAACAGCAGCCGCGTGCTGCTGCTGCCGAGCGGGAACGTCAAGGTGTGCGGGTGGATGAGCCCTGAGCAGGCCGAGCGGGCGGACGGGCTGACGGATCAGCCGGGCCTGCTGGCCGAGCTCGCGCCGGAGCAGCTCGACGGGCAGCCGGGGGCGGCGCCGTCCGATGTGTACCGGCTGTCGCTGCTGACGGCGACGATGCTGGGGGGCAACCCGTTCCAGCGGACCTCGGCGGCGGCGGTGCGGGAGGCGGTGCTGCGGGATCCGGTGACGCTCGCGGCAGGCATCCCGCCGCGCGTCCGGAAGGTGCTGCTGGAGGGCCTCGCGCGCGCGCCACAGGATCGCCCGGCGATGAAGGAGCTGCTGGGCGCGCTGGCGCAGGTGCAGGACGACGCGGGCAGCTACGATCCGACGGAGTGGCGCACCTTCCTCGGCAACCTGTTCCAGGGCATCAGCCTCATCGGCAGCGCCGGGCGGCAGGCGGAGGCGGCGGCGGACGCGGACGCGATCCGGACGATGATCGAGGCGCGATCCCGCCCCGCGCCGCGCGCCGATCCTCACCGTCATCGCCCCGCCGCTCCAGCAGACCCCGGCGCACGGGTTCCCGAACCCGCTGCCCGCTGAGCGCGGGATCCCGCTCGCGCAGATCACCCCCTCGCCCCCGACGGCGGTGCTGCAGCTCCCCTCCCAGACCACGCCGCCCCGCCCCTCCAGCCTCTCCGTCCGCTCCCCGTTCCTCGCCCCTCCGCCGGTCAAGCCGGCGCCGAGCCAGGCCCCGATGATCGTCGCAGCGCTGGCCTTCCTGGGCATCGGCGTGCTGGTGCTGGGCTGGGGGATCGGGAAGATGCAGTCCCGGAACAGGGCGCTCGCTGAGGTCGCTCCGGTGACAGAGGGCGGGAGCCTGGACAGAGCCGCCGGGGCGGACGCCGGGGCGGACGCCGGGGCGGACGCCAGGGCGGACGCCGGGACGGCGCCTGCAGGGACAGCGACCGGGGCTGCTGAGACCGCCGGGGCCGCCCCTGCCGGGCCAGGCGCTGAGACCGCCGGCGATCCTGCAGGGATGTCGCCGGAGATGGAGGGGCAGCTCCGGCTGGCGGAGGCCCGCGTCCGCGAGGCGGAGGCCCGCGCGAAGGAGGCGGAGGCCCGCGCCCGGCAGGCAGAGCGGAGCGGCGGACGGGTGGAGACCGTGTACATCCGCTCCCCGGCTCCGGCAGCGCCGCCCACCCCGGCGGTCTCTGCCGCGAGCACCCCGGCTGCAGCGCCGGGGGCGAACCCCTGGACGACCCCTGCCGCCCCTGCCGCGACCCCGGTGGTGGCATCGTCTGCGGCATCGTCTGCGGCGGCATCGTCTGCGACGGGTCAGCTCGTAGATCTGGAGGTGTCGGTGAGCGGGGGGCAGGTGATCATCCGTGGGCAGCAGACCGGCAGCGGACAGCGGGCGATGGGCTTTCTGGTTGAGGAGGGCAACAGCTGTGAGTACCGGGTGCGGCTGAAGGGCTCCACCGCCGACCTGGGGTTCTCGCGCCTCCCCATCGCCTCGCCGCTAGCGACGGCGGTCTCGGTCTCCCAGAATTCAGAGGGGACGACGATCTCAGTGCGCTGTACGGCGGGGATGGTGGTGCCGGGGTTGAGCGCCTCAGGCAGCGGGTTCACCCTCACGCTCAAGCAGAAGTGATAATTTTTATCGATCTATTCCTGGAGGAAGGATGATTCTATTGATGTTGCCTCTGACAGCGCTCTCTGTGGCGCTGTCTCTGACCTCGCCCGCGCGGGCAGCGGACGCAGACGAGAAGGAGCTGGCGGAGCTGCGGGAGCGCATCCGCGCGCTGGAGAAGGCCATCGACGAGCAGCGCGGCATCAGCGACGCCCCGGCAGAGATCCCGCTGGATCTGACGACCCGCATCAACGCCTACGGCGCGATCACCCTCGCCCAGCACGAGGAGCAGCCGGTCCTCGGCTTCTCGCTGGACGAGCTGATCTTCCAGTACACGGCCAACCTCGACCGCAAGATGACGATGTCCACTGAGTTCTCGCTGGAGGCGCAGGAGGAGGGCGTGGAGGTCGGGCTGGAGAAGATGGAGATCCTGCTCGCCCCCTCGGCGGCGTTCCAGGTCGACGCGGGCGCCTTCCACTTCATCCTGTCGCCGTGGACGGTGACCGCCTCGCAGGGCGCCTACCGGTACATGACGGTGGAATTGCCTGAGACGCTGGTCGAGGAGACCGGGAACGAGTACCTGCCCGTCGATCAGGTCGGCGTCGAGGTGCGCGGGAAGGTGCCGGTGGGGTTCTGGCAGCTCGGCTACGGCGTGTCGCTGACCAACGGGCGCTCGCCCGCGCCGGGGGACACGGTGGCCTTCGGCGACGGCAACTACTTCAAGGCGATCACCGGGCGCATCGGCGTCTACTCGCCGGGCGGCATCAGCGTGAGCGGCGGCGCCTACTACGATCAGATGAGCATCGAGGAGGATCTGCTCACCTCGGACGCGCCGATCACCGAGATCATCGCCGCGCTGGCGGTGAACTGGGAGGGCGGGCCGGTGGAGATCCGCAGCGAGTGGTTCCTGACGCTGCACGGGGTGGACGGCGCGAGCTACCAGAGCCTCGGCGGGTTCGCCTACCTCGGGGTTCCGGTCAAGCGCACGACGCCGTTCATCGGGGTCAACGTGATCCAGGTCAACCCCGATGATCCGGTCTATGCCATCTTCACTGAGGCGCCGAAGACGGCGGAGGTGGTCGCGGGCTTCCGGTATGAGCTGGGGCTGCACCTCGCGTTGAAGGGCCAGTTCGACTCCGCCATCGCCACCGAGGAAGGTTCTGTGATCTTCGGGGGTCAACTTCAGCTCGCAGCGGGGTTCTGATGTACCGGAACATGTTGATACTGCTCGGCGCGCTCGCCTTCCCTGTCCTCGCGGAGACCCCCGCCGATCCGGCGCCCGCCGATCCGGCGCCTCCGGCGACAGCAGCGGCGCCGCCCGCCCCTGCCCCGACCCCGTGGGCGCAGTCGGTCGGCGTGGTGATCGCCAACGCGGCGGGCGGCTTCACGCTCCCGGTCGATCCGAAGGCGCTGATGGCGCTGT
>JBEIQZ010000234.1:0-8751 GCA_040376255.1 Alphaproteobacteria bacterium | reverse complement strand
GCTTGCACTCGCCCTCGATGACGTTCACCAGGTCGTAGACGATCCGGTTCTCAAGGCCGAGGATGAGATCCAGGTTCCGCAAGCCGATGTCGGCGTCCACCACCACCACCCGCTTGTTCATCAGCGCGAGGGCCACCCCGAGATTGGCCGTGGTGGTAGTCTTCCCCACGCCGCCCTTCCCGGAGGTGATGACAATACATTCACTCATGAAGCCTCCTTCGCCGGTAGACGACCCTTATAGGTGTCAACCATGATTGTTCCGTTCGAAATCCAGGCAATCTCCGGCGTGAACCTGCCCGTCTGGTTCGGATTGCGGGTACCAGCCATCTGCGCCTTGCCGATCCGCAGCAACGTGGGCCGCATATCAAAGGCCATTACAAAGGCCCGCTCCGCGCGGGTGCCCGCGTGAACCTGGCCCTTCAGTGAACCGAACACCACGACGTTCCCGCCCGCCTGGATCTGCGCGCCAGGGTTCACGTCGCCGAAGATATGGACGTCTCCAGCAAAGGAGATCACCGTGCCGGAGCGCATCGTGTAGTCGACCGTCAGCACCCGATCGCCCTGCGGGGTCAGCTCGACCTCTTCCACCACCGTCGGCTGTACCGGCTTCGTCTCCGGCCGGACCTCCACCTTCGCCCCCTCCACCTTCGTCTCCTCGACGCGGGCAGGATCGAGCTTCGTCACGTCCACCCGCGCCGGCTCGACGCGCACCGGCTCCGTGCGGGGTGCCACGCCCGCAGGGGCTTCCAGCTTCGGCGGCTCCGCCTTCTGATCCAGCTTCGGCGGCTCAGGCTTCGGCTCAGGCTCGCCTGTGACCGGACGGCTCGGCGCCTCCAGCTTCGGCGGCGGCGGCGGCTCGACGCGGGGCGGAGGCAGGACGGGCAATTCCGGCATGATCAGGTGGATCTTCAGCCGGAGTTCGCGCTCCGCGTGGCGGGCCAGCGCGTCCGGCGGACAGATCAGCCCGACGACATCGATGGCGAATTCGTCCTTCAGAAAGAGCGTCAATCGGCGTAGATCAAACAGCGCCAGAGAGGCGTTGCTGATATCCAGCCTGAGGCTCACGCCGCTCAGCTCCTCCTTCTGAACGCCGAGCTGGCTGCGCAGCAGCGCGCGCATCGGCTCAAACGCCAGCCCGGGGGGCAGTTGAAGGCTGGGGGGGGAACCCCAGACGATGTTGAGCCCCGATTCATTGGCAGGGGGTGTCAGACGGAGGCGCACAGGAATCCCTGAATGGAACCCGCCATCTACCACGTTCCACTACCGGATCGCAAGGGCGTTCTCAGAAGCCGCTCAGGCGGCAGGTTGCAGCAGCGGGGTCAGCCCGCCCGCCCGCTCCAGCGCCCGCAGATCGTCGTAGCCGCCGACATGGTGTTCCCCGATGAAGATTTGAGGCACCGTGTTGCGCCTCGTGCGTGTCCGCAGCGCCTCGCGCGCCTCGTCATCGCCGCTCAGGTCGATCTCTTCATAGGAGACGCCGCGCTCCTTGAAGAAGGCCTTGGCCGCGCGACAGTAGCCGCAATAATTCGTTGTATAGATTTGAACTTTGACCATCTGCATCCTCAGGGTGGCGCTGTTGTGGCGGTGTCGCGGCGCTGCTTCAGCACCGGATGTAGATCCTCACCCCCGGATCGGCAAGAGGCCGAGCGCATGACCCGGAGACACCCACCGATCCCCCTACCAGCACGGCTCAGGATACAGGCTCACGCTCCCGACCGCCCCCTCCGAATCCTCAGCCGAGATCACGATCTCATACCAGGGCCAGGCCGGATCGAGCCATGTCGAGCTGCCGAGCCAGGCCGAGTACCAGGAGCGCCCCGGCTCCGGCGCCAGCTCAAAACTGTCCTCCAGCCGCCCGCTGCGGGTGTCATAAACATCCGCCCAGACATACATGACATCTCCAGGGCCGAGATCATCATTTACATCTACGTCAAAATACCACACATAGTCCTCATACGCCCCGTCCCAGAAGCAGCCGCCGTCGGCATATTCGAACCAGGGAGGGGAGTTGGCAGGAGGCTTGTTGCTGTAGACGACGCACCCGGTCAACAGAATCATCGGTATCAACCTGATCATCCGCACTCCTCATCGACGCAGGTGAGCGCCGACATCTGGTGTTCCTACGGAGAACACACGGATACATTCAATGTCCATTCCTGCTCAGCCGTGTCAGGGGGTGGGCAACAGCGCCGCAGGTGAATACCATTGACCTGCTTGAGGATATCCATGCCTGACACCATTTCCTTGATTGCCAATGCGCTCCCTGAAGAAGCGGGACACCGCCAGAATCGCCTTGATACATTGTTGTCTGAGTCTGATCAATTGGATGCCTGGATCCAGCTCGCCTCCTCCCCTGAACTCAGGCGGCTGTTGGAGGGCCGTCGCGCCGCGCTCGCGCTCGATGCCCTCGCCCTGCTCGTCGAGTGGCGCCGCATGGGCGGTGTCTGGGATGCCTCCAGCCCTGCCGCCCCTGATCGCCGTGAAGCCCTTGATGTCCGCCCCGATCTCCGCAGCGACCTCCGCGCACCCCGGCAGGAGCGGCGCGATGTCCGCGAGGACCGCACAGACGAGCGCCACAGTCCACGCATTGACGCACGCATTGACGCACGCATTGACACACGCATTGACGCACGCATTGACGCACGCCCTGATCCGCGCCACGACACACGCCCTGATCCGCGCCCTGACGCACGCCCTGACGCACGCCCTGATCACACGGACACCGAGGAGGAGCCGCTCCGCGCCGATCCCCGCGCATGGCGCGAGCCGCTGGCAGACTGGCGCCCGGAGCTGCTCTCTCTGCTGGCCGCCTGCGCGCTGAGCCATGACGACGAGGCTGAGCTGGAGCGCATCTACCAGGGGATCCGGAATTCGGATCGCTGGCGTGGCCTCCCGAAGGACATCCAGCGCAACCTCGTGGGCCTGCTGGCCTCCCGGCTGCGCCGCCTCCAGGACGAGCGGGACTTCTCCAGCCCCCGCATCGAGGAGTCGTTCTCGCGGCTCTCCGCCTATTCCAAGCGCGAGCAGCCCGGCTATGTGATCGGCCTCTCCCGCCATCACCACCCGCTCCGCGATTCGTGGGGCGAGGACGCTGACGCCTACTGGGAGCGCCTCAACGCCTGGCTCCCCGCCCCGCCCCAGCCGCCGCCGATCAACGAGAACCTGATCAAGGCCATCACCTCCGGGGCTGCCGAGCTGACCCCCGGCCTCCCGGCTGAGCTCCAGGAGGCCGTCAGCGCCACCCTCCGTCGCCATGTCCGCGGCGCGCTGGAGGCCGGCGTCCCGGCCAGCCACCCTCAGCTGCTCGCCGCCTGCGCGCCCATCGTCCACCTGCTTGAGGGAGCGGACTTCCTGCTCCTGCGCCGCGCGCTGCGGGAGGATCGCGTCTACAACATGCCTGAGGCCCAGGAGCGCGCGGCTGATCCTGCCTCGCTCCTCCCCGCCGACTGGCGCTGGTGGAGCCGCACCCGCAACCGCCACGCGCTGATCGTCGGCGGCACCTTCACTGAGGACGATCTGACCCGGCTCAAGGAGGCGTTCCACTTCACCGAGCTGGAGTGGGATCCTGTGCAGAACCACCGCACCGATCTGCTCGGGGTGCGCGACCGCATCACCTACGGGCGGATCGACATCGTGATCCTGCTCAGCACCCACATCGGCCACGAGGCCGACGAGATAATCCTGCCCGCCTGCCGCTCGCGCGGCGCGGACTGGGTGCTGGCTGAGAAGGGAACCTCCGTGCTGCGCCTGCGGCGGGCGATGGAGCATTTCCTTGATCCCGCCCCGCCGGAGGATGCGCGCTGATCTGGAGGGAGCGGGTTAGCCGGTTCAGATGAGACTGATCTTCTGTACCTCCCTCCTTCTCTCCGCGCTGGCCTGCAGCGGCGCCGGGAACCCGTCCGGACCGCCGGCGCCGCCCGCCTCCCCGGCTCCTGTCGCTCCGCCTGCTCCGACAGCAATGTCTGCCCCGGCGCCTGCTCCGGCACCTCCGGCCGCGCCCGCGCCTGCTGCCCTCGCCTCAGACGGTCAGCCGATCCCCGCATCGCAGGGGGTCGACTGGTACTTCGACCGCCCGATCCAGGAGGCCGATCTGAAGACGCGCAGCCTGCGCGAGCTGTCCCTGATCCGGAACACAATCTTCGCCCGCGCGGGCAACCCCTTCCGGAAGCAGTGGCTGAACGAATACTTCCGCGCCCAACCCTGGTACCGACCGCTCGCCCAGGTCGACTCGTCGAAGCTCACTGCGCTCGATATGGCGAACTCAGAGGTCGTGGCCACCTTTGAGAACAAGCTGCCCCAGACAACCCTGGAGCAGCGCCGCGACGCCACCCTCCAGCGCCTCCGCCAACAGCCCACCCCGGAGGACGCCGTCGAGATCGTGCTGCTCGCCCGCGCCCTCGGTGAGAACGCATGGAGCTACGGCCTCAGCGGGGTGAAGCTGACGCAGGAGATGGCGCTGACAGCGCTGGACGATCCCTCACAGCTCGACCGGCTCCTCACCGTCGATCAGCTGACCGACCTCTCCCGCCGCGACCTCCGCCTCCTGCGGAACACCGTCTATGCGCGGCACGGCCGCCCGTTCACGTCTGAACTCCTGACGATGTACTTCGACAACAAGAGCTGGTACAGCCTCAACCCCGCCTACACCGACGCGCTCCTCACCGACATCGACAAGCGGAACATCCAGATGATCCGCTCAGTCGAAGACAGCATCGGCGGCCCGATCACCGATTACGAGCACAAGAGCGAAAACGGCTGGTTCGTCGCTGCCTGATGAGGGATCTGCGCCCCGTGCGGGCGCCCGAGCAGATCCTCCTCCCCCTTCCGGACCACCATCGGGCGTCCGGATCAGAACCCCGGCTACATCGCGAACCGCGCGCCGATGTGGCCGCCGAAGCTCTTGTCGAGGCCCACGTTCAGGTGGCCATAGACCTTGAAGAACAGGATGTTCACCTGCGTTCCGGCGAACAGGCGCGGCGCATACTGACCGGCGGCGCCGGTGCTGTTGAGCTGCGCGGACACCGATCCCAGCTCCTCTGACTGCCCCTCATACTCGGCGGTCAGCGGCCCGCCGAGCGACAGATCGGTGGAGGCCGTGCTGTTCATCCGCCAGTCGAGCGCCCCGCCGAGGTAGATCGTCGCCACGAACAGCCGCAGGTTGGTCGAGAGCTCTATCGGCACGGATGTAGAGCTGGCCGTGACGCTCATCTTCCCGGTCGCGTCCCAGGTCATCGAGTCCGTCGGCACCGGGATCGACTGGGACAGCTCCAGCCGGTAGCTCGACAGCTCGATCCCGCTCGTCAGGTCGATCCCGCCCCACTCCACCGCGCCCTTGTGCGGCGGGCGGATCAGCTTGATCTGCAGGTGCGCCCCGAAGTTCGACATGTCCGCGTCGAACACCCCCTCCTTCCCCGACAGCACCAGCCCGTTCGCAGAGAGCACGAACCGCCGCAGCGCGCTCTCATCGGGCGAGAAGGCGCCGAGGTTGAGCGCCGCCATCGCAGAGAGCTGGAGCGAGTACCCCCCTGTCGGCAGCGTCCCGTCGCCCCGACCGAAGGAGGCGCCCGCCCCGTTGACCGAGGGGCCGAAGGAGGCGCCGACCACGAACCGCTGCGGGTTGGAGGCGTAGTCCACGCCCATCCCCTTCGTCGAGAGCGAATTCGCCGCCGCCATCTGCGACAGAAATTCCTCCTGGGAGGGCAGCCGGAACTGTCCGTTGGCCGCCTCCTCCATCTCCGCCTCCAGCGAAGCGGCGTCCAGCCCGATGCTCGACGCCTTCTGCTCATCGATGTCCACCACCAGCGACTGCGCCTGCGCCGCCATCACCCACATCAGCATTGACATCTCCACCTCCTCCCGTCAGACACGTGACACGCTCAGGATGACACACTCTACGGCTGTGCGCTCCGCACATTTGACCGGGAAAACCGCTCAGCGGAGCCGCCCCGCCCCGCCCACCCGCTCCAGCCCGCGCGTCCCGATCGCCTCCAGCAGATCCAGGATCGCCCCGGCGTCCGGCGCAGGCCGCGCCGCGTCCATCAACCCCGCCCGGATCGGGCGCACCTGCACCGCCACCGGCTGACCGGGCGTGATCTCCAGCTCCGCGATGATCGCGTCCCGCTGATCGGTACAACCGCACTGGAAGATCACGTTCCCCAGCCCCCACAGGATCACCGCCGCCCCCCGCCGCTCCACCGGCCCGACCGCGTGGCTCCCGTGGAAGGCCACCACCTCCGCCCCCGCCGCGAGCGCCGCCGCCGCCGCCTCGCGCTGCTGGAGGGTCGGCAGGTAGCCGGGCGGGCCGGTCACATGGAACGTCACGATCTGCGCCGCGCTCCACGCCGCCGCCTCCCGCAGCAGCCCCGCCGCGCGCGCGATCTCCCCGCCCGACCCCGCCGGAGCGCCTGCCGACATCCCCTGCTCTCCCGGCTGCCTGCCCGGCAGATCCACCGCCACCACCCCCAGCGTCCCCCCCGGCAGTTCCAGCCGCGCCAGCCCGTCCACGCCGACCACCCCCGCCAATTCCAGCCGCCGCAGGCTCTCCCCCCGGCTCCCGCCGTCGTCCGCGTGGTTGTTCGCGATCCCCGCCGCGCGCACCCCCAGCCGCGTCAGCATCGGCAGGACGCCAGGATGGTTGTAGAGCCGGATCTCCCCTCCCTCCACCTGGGCCTCCGGCGGCTCCATCAGCGGCCCCTCCAGGTTCACCATCCCCGACCTGCCGCCGGTGATCGCGTACAGCGGCGCCAGCGGATCCTGCGGTGAACCCGGCGCCGCGATCGTCCCCGCAAGATGGACGTCCCCGCCCAGCCAGAGCCGGATCGGCGCCTCCGCTCCCGCAGACGATCCCGCCGGCGCTCCCGCCGGATCGTCTGCCGCGCCCAGGCACCCCAGCAACCACCCGATCCACCTCATCCCCGCCCCGCTGCGATTCCGCTATATCCGCCGCCACCGGGACAGGTTAGTCCCTGCGCCCGCTGGAGGAGACGTGTCCCGCTTTCTGGTTATTGAAGGACTGATCGGCGTCGGCAAGACCTCCCTCTGTCGGATCCTGGAGAGAGAGTGGGGCGTCCGGCTCATGCTGGAGCCGATGGACGACAACCCGTTCCTCCCCCTCTTCTACGGGGAGCCCGCCCGCTACGCCTTCCCCACTCAGATGTCTTACATGGCCGCCCGCTACGCCCAGCAGCAGGCCGTCCGCCAGCAGGATCTGTTCGCGCCGATGCTGGTGTCGGACTACCTCTTTGAGAAGGATCGGCTCTTCGCCGAGATGACGCTGCGCGATCATGAGCTGGCCCTCTACCACCGCATCACCGGCCTGCTGCCTGACGTCGCCCCCACCCCCGATCTCGTCATCTTCCTCGACGCCGACATCGACCTCATCCTGGAGCGCATCCGCCGCCGCTCTCTGGGCTTTGAGCAGAAGATCCCCCGCAGCTACCTTGAAGATCTCCACGCCCGATACCTGGAGCTCTGGCAGAGCTACACCCGATCTCCCCTGCTGACCCTCCGAACGGATCAGCTCAACTATGTGGACGATCCCGCCGACCGCGCCGCCGTCCTCAGCACCATCCGACATGCCCTCGACGGGGAGCTGCCGCTCCCCCCGTCCGGGCTCTTCTCGCCGGATCTTCCGGCTGTCCTGCAGGAGTCCCACTGATGCCGCGTATCACTGCCCCAGACCTGCTGAAGATGAAGGCCAAAGGCGAGAAAATCGCCATGCTCACCGCCTACGATCACGCCACAGCGAAGCTCGCAGACGCCGCCGGGGTCGACGTCGTTCTCGTCGGCGACTCCCTCGGCATGGTCGTGCAGGGCCAGCCGGACACCCTCCGCGTCACCCTCCGCGACATGATCTACCACGGGCGCTGCGTCGCCTCCGCCCTCTCGCGCTCCCACCTCACCGTGGATCTGCCGTTCATGAGCTACCAGCTCGGCCCCCGGCAGGCGCTCCGGAGCGCCGGAAAACTCATAAAGGAGGGGATGGCTCAGTCGGTCAAGATCGAGGGCGGAACCCGCTCCGCCGCCGCGATCCGGGCAATGGTCGACGCGGGCATCCCCGTCATGGGGCACGTCGGCCTCACCCCCCAGTCCGTCCACGCGCTCGGCGGCTTCAAGGTCCAGGGCCGCGACGCCGCCTCCCAGGAGCGCATCCTCGACGACGCCCTCTCCATCCAGGAGGCGGGGGCCTTCTGCGTCGTGCTGGAGATGATCCCCGCCGAGCTCGCCCAGCGCCTCACCGCCACCCTCCAGATCCCCACGATCGGCATCGGCGCAGGGCCGGGCTGTGACGGGCAGGTGCTCGTCTGCAACGACATGCTCGGGATGGATCTCACCTTCAAGCCGCGCTTCGTCAAGCACTACGCCACGCTGGATGAGACGATCCGGAAGGCGATGAAGTCCTACGTCACCGACGTCAAGTCCAGCGCCTTCCCGCTGCCTGAGCATGCGTTCTGAATAAAAAGACGAGCAGGTGGAGGCGTCGAGGCCGCCCATCCCTTGGCAGCCGGCCACCGGAGCCGACGCCCCCCACCCGCTCGCTCCCCCCAATACACGCACCGTTCCCTGTTCCGTCCATCACAAAGCGTCACGCTTTGCAAGCGGACTCCCGCTACAGCGCGATCAGGTATAGCGGCGTGAGCGTGTAGGTGCCGTCCAGCAGCGGGAGCGCCCCCGTCCCGGAGCCGTCGAGGTCTTCCGGGCGGGCGGCGTAACCGAAGGTGTCGGGCGCGGACGGGGCTCCGGAGGCGGTGG
>JBEIQZ010000404.1:0-5833 GCA_040376255.1 Alphaproteobacteria bacterium | reverse complement strand
TCGAGGGTGCGGTTGCAGAAGACGCCGCGCTCCTGGAGGGGGATCACGGGGCCACCAGCAGCTCGGCGGCGGCGCCGAGGAGGCCGGGGTCGGGGTGGAGGACGAGGTACACCGGGACGCCGTCGAGGGCGTGGGAGAGCGCGCCCTTGTCCGCGAAGCGGTGGAGGAAGCGGGCGAGCAGCGGGCCGGTGAGCCGGTCGGCGAGGCGCGGCGGGATGCCGCCGCAGAGGTAGACGCCCCCCCGGCAGAGCAGGCGGAGCGCCATATCTCCGGCCTCGACGGCCAGCAGCTCCCAGAACCAGGCGACGGCCTCCGGGTCGGCGGCGGCGACGCGGGCGGGGGCGTCGGGGCCGTCCAGATCGATCCCGGCGGGTCCGGCAGCGGTCCCGGCGGCGCCGCGCTCCTCCTGGAGAAAGCGGTGGAGGCGGACGAGGCCCGGGCCGGAGAGGACGTCCTCCCAGCACACATGCGCGCCGGGATCGGGCGCAGCGCCATGCTCCGCCTGAGCGGGCGGGCGGGCGGACAGGCGGGCGGACAGGCGGGCCGACAGGCGGCGCTCGCGGTCGGTGCCGGGGGCGAACCCGGCATGGCCGCCCTCCCCTGGCAGCACGAGGTCACCGACGACATACGCCTCCCCGAGCCCGGTGCCGGGGCCGATCACGGCGATGGGGGCGCCGGGCGCCGGGGTGCCGGGCCGGAGCGTGCGGACGTCCCGGGGGCCGAGCAGGGAGATGCCCCGCGCTGCGGCGTGAAAATCGTTGATCAGCCGCACCGGCCGCCCGAGATCGGCGGAGAGGGCGTCGCCGTCCACGGCCCACGGGAGGTTGGTGAGGCGGCAGGCGTTCTGCAGGATCGGCCCGGCGATGCCGAGGCAGACGCGGTCAGGCCGTTGGCCGGTCTCCCGCTCCCAGCGGCGGATCGGCTCCAGCGGCCCGCTGAGGGAGGCGCTGGGGTAGACCCGGACTGAGGAGAGCTGCGGGCTGCCGCCCGGCGCCTCCGGATCATAGAGAGCCAGCCGCGTGGCGGTCCCGCCGATATCTCCGCACAGGATCGTCCCCCGTATCGTCACTGATGCACCGATGGCCGCATATCTCCCCCGGACACGGGAGACTATCCCCCCCGCTGCCGCTCCGCACGGGCGGTCTGGATCACCTGCCCGATCATCGCCAGCAGCCGATCAAACTTGAGGGGCTTCTGGATGAAGCCCTGGAACGACTCCCGGCGGATCTGCTCTTCAATCTCAGGGCTGGAGGAGCTGCAGGCGATGACCGGGAGGTGCGCCATCTGCGGGTCCTGGCGGATCATCCGCAGGACCTCGAACCCGTTCATATCCGGCATCTGGATGTCCATGATCACCGCGTCCGGCTGCGCCCGCGCCAGCAGCAACCCGGCGGCAAAGCCGCTGTGGGCGACATCCATAATATACGGTCCGCACCCATGAAAATACTCGCGCAACAGAGCGCAGAAGGCGACGTCGTCATCTACAATCAGAACCCGTCCGTACGAGCCGGAGGTTGAGGATGACGATTCAAACTCTAAAGGATATTTCTGATTTCTGGCGAATGCAATCAGATCTTCTCTTACGATTCTCCGATGCCCGCCAGGCGTCTTGTGCGCAATCAACAAGCCACTGTTTATCCAGTTAACCACCGTCGGTGGGCTCACACCAAGCTTCTTGGCGACATCAAACGTCGTATAAAAAACAGGTGCATCGACAACCTTCTTCTTCCGTGGCATTCATAACCCCTTCAACGTATGAGGAGACACACTGATATCATGGAGATCTGCCCCTGCGCCATCGGTTACGCACCAGCGGTATGCGCCCCAATCAAATATCTGTGTTTTTTGTTCTTTGATGGAGGACTTTAATCACCTGCCATGTTGCCAGTATCCTCCCGGCGCAGGAGGCCCGGCGCAGGAGGCCCGGGTACAACAGGTTCGGCAGTCCCGGTGAGGACTTTAGCGGATCCTTCCATCGCCAACAGATGGATCACCTGATCGGTGAGCGCCACGAGCCGACCGGGCTCCAGCGGGAGCTCTGCCACGCTCGTCGCCCCGGCCACCAGCGCGCTGACCGCCTCAGCAGGCGGTGCGATGTAGAGCACCGGCAGCGGCTCCCGCTCCAGATCCGTCTGGATCTCCCTGAGCAGCTCCATCGCCCCCGGGACGCTGTGATCGAGCACCATCACCTGCGGCGCCTGCCGGAGCCACTCCAGCCCCGGCGAAGCCCCGGTAAAGCCGACGCAGGGCCAGCGCGCCCCCAGCTCTGTGAGCAGCGCGTCCAGCCGCGCCGGATCCGCGCAGAACACCAGCACCCGCACCGCCCGGAGCGGGATCGGCGGGAGGATCAGCTCCACGCCTCCAGGGGAGGGACGGACGCTGCCGCCCAGCTCGGAGACGACCTGCTGCAGGCCTTCGATGATCTGCCGGGGCGCTGGCGGCGCGCCGGACTCCGGCCCGGCCCGGAGGATCAGCCCATCCTCCCCCCGGCTCATCTCCAGCACCAGCACCGCCCCCTCCGCACAGCCCTGCCCGAGCTGCCCGAGCAGCAGGTGGAGCGTCTCATGGAGCGCCGTCAGATCCGCCCGGATCGGCAGCGCGGCCGGGGTCACCAGCCTGCTGCGCTGCCGCCGCCGCCACAGCCCCGGCCCCAGCACCTCCTGCACCACCTGCGCGATCTGGACAAGATCCCCGTCCGCCACCCCCTCGCTCTGCGCCGCCACCCGGCGGTAGCGCTCCACCAGCCGCTCGATCTCCTGGCTCAGCCGCTCAGTCTGCTGCCGGATGTTGACATAGGCCCGCGTCGTCGCCTCCGGCCGGAGCAGCTTCGCCTCCAGCAATTGGCTCTGCCCCGAGATCACCGCGAGGGGGCTGCGCAGATCGTGGCTCATCGCCATCAGAAAGTAGTCGCGGATGTCGCCCTGCCGCCGCAGCCGCCGCCCCATCCGGCTCAGCTCCCGCTGGCGCACCAGCTGGCTGTGCGCGATCGAGAATTGCCGCTCCTGGAGCGCCGAGAAGATCCGCGCCCCCACCATGCCCGCCTGAAGGATCTCCCGCAGCGCCCCGATCAGATCCGGATCGATCGCCGACTCCAGCACGAGGCGCACCGCGCCGCCCGCCCCCAGCGACAGCTCCACCACCTGTCCGGCCCCGCACGCCGGCAGCGCCGCCTCCCCCTCCAGCCAGAGCTCCGCCTCCAGCACGCGCGGCAGCCGCCGGAGCAGCGGGAGCAGCCGCGCCCGGATCACCGCCGGCTCCCGCTGCCCGAACACCGCCGGGAGCATCGCGATCCGCTGAAGCCACTGCTCCCGGAGCCGCAGCCGCTGCAGCCGCGCCGAGGCCGCGAGGTGCATCTCCACCCGCCACAGCAGCTCCCCGACGCTGTTCGGCTTGTTGTCCGACTTGATGAAGAAGTCGTCCATCGGCCAGCTCCCGTCCAGCGCATGCGGCCGCATCGCGCTGTCCGCCGTCACCAGCACCTGCATCGCGTCCGGCTGAGACGCCCGCAGCAGGACGCAGAACTGCTCCCCGCGCCCGTCCGGCAGCCAGCAGTCCACCAGCGCCAGATCCACGACCTCCCGCTGGATCAGCGCCTGCGCCTCCGCGAGAGGTCCTGCCTCATGACAGAGATACCCTCGTGCCTCCAGGTGATCCTTGATCACCCGGCGGAAGAGGGTATCATCGTCCAGCACAAGGAGCCGGGCCTGTGTCATCCGGCCCTGCCCGGAGCGCAGGTCATCCGACCGTCACTCCATGATCCGGAAGCGGAAGAAGGTCTCGCCGATGATGACCTCCTCCCCGCCGAACAGGCGGCGCTCCGTGATCAGCTCGCCGTTGACCAGGGTGCCGTTCGAAGACTTCACGTCCTCGATGTAGAAGTTGCTGCCGCGCCGGGAGATCCGGCAGTGGTAGCGGGACACCTTGGAGTCGTTCTTGATCTGGATGTCGTTCTCGCGGCCGCGACCGACGGTCAGGGTGTCCCCGGTGAAGGGGTAGATCTGCTCGTCCGGCGTCCCCTCCTGGTAGAGCAGGAGCGCCCGGCGCTGACCGCTCTTCTCATCGACCCGCACCGCCTCCGCGCCGTTCACCTCGAAGTCGATCTCGACCTCGCCGGAGCGGTTGCCCGGGACGACGTCCTGCCCGCCCGCGACATCGCCGATGTCGAACCCTTCGTTGAGGTTGAACTGGATGTCGCTCTGTGCGTCTTCGTTCACCTCGCCGGTCTCGATGGGCATCTCCTCTTCCATGCGGATCGAGATCGCCGGGATCGGCGCCGGGGTCAACACCCCGACGTCCTCCTGCATCTTGGAGGTGGAGAAGTGCTCATCCTTGTTGGGCTCGGCCATCGGGCGGATCGGGCGCTGATCAGGCGTAGGCTCCGGATCGACCTCCACGCCGATGTCCATCACGATCGGCTCGAAGATCGGATCGGCCGGCGCGGCGACGACCGGCTCAGCCGCGATCACCACCGGCTCAGCCGCGATCACCACCGGCTCAGCCACAGGCTCAGCTGCGATCACCGGCTCAGCCGCGATCACCACCGGCTCAGCCACAGGCTCAGCCGCCACCGGCTCAGCCGCCATCACCGTCGCTTCGGGCTCGGCCGCCTCAGGAGCCTGCGCTACCGGCTCTGGAACTGCCACCGGGGCCGGGGCAGTGTAATGCCCGGCCGGTCCGGCCAGGGCCGCCCAGGTGTCCGTCACGCCGTTGAGCAGGCTCAGCTCTGCATCGATCTCCGCCAGCCGCGCCGCAGCCTGACCCTGGCGCTCCCGCAGATCGGAGACCTCCTGCTCAAACGCATCCGCCTCCATCTCGCCGATGAGCATGCGGAGCTCCAGCTCCTGCACGACCTCATCCACTGAACCCTTCGACGCCACGATCCCCGCCTGCTCCTTCTGCAGCGCGCTGGCCTCCACATGGAGCAGGGGGAGCAGCGGGTTCACGTCGTCAGTGACGCTGGATGCCTTGATCTCGTGGTCCAGAATGACCTTCTCGATGACAGCCGCGCTGAATTTCCCTATCTGGCTCCGCGCCTTATCGATGTACTGCCGGTGCGTCTGGTACCGGCCGATGAGGCCATTCAACGTATTGAGGAGTTGCTGTTTCTCCATGATCCTGAGGCTCCTGGGTATCTCGTTTACCGGCAGCGCCGGAGAGGACTCTGCCCTGATAGTAGAACTCCGCTCCGCCTGTCAAGCCCCCCTGCTGTCCAGGGAGCCTCCAACAGATGCTTATCTGATAACCGGCCTGCGTTCCAGGCCACGTCCATCGTCTGATTTTTTTCTCATCAATCCGCGCCGCCGCCCTCAGGCGTAGCCGTCCGGCAGGCGCGTGGGATCGGCGTAGTCGCGGAACAACGTGAACTGCCCGAGGAAGGCCAGCCGCACCGTCCCGATGGGCCCGCTGCGCTGCTTGGCGATGATGATCTCGGCGATGCCCTTGTCCGCGCTGTCATCGTTGTAGACCTCATCCCGGTAGATGAACATGATGATGTCCGCGTCCTGCTCGATGGCGCCTGACTCGCGCAGATCGCTCATCATCGGGCGCTTGTCGGTGCGGCTCTCCAGCGATCGGTTGAGCTGGGAGAGCGCCACCACCGGGATCTGTAGCTCCTTCGCCAGGATCTTCATCCCGCGCGAGATCGTCGAGATCGCCTGCTCGCGCGACTCCTTCGCCCCTCCCCCGCCCTGCATCAGCTGGAGGTAGTCCACCACGATCAGCCCCAGCGAGGGACACTCCGCCTTCAGCCGCCGCGACTTGCTCCGGAGCTGCGCGATCGTCAGCCCCGGCGTGTCGTCGATGTACATCGGCAGCGCATGCAGATCCGCCGCCG
>JBEIQZ010000113.1:0-12975 GCA_040376255.1 Alphaproteobacteria bacterium | reverse complement strand
GCCAGCAATTCCCCCAGCCCCCGATCCAGATCCACCTCAGTCATGAAGCCCAGCTTTCGGATGCGGGCGTAGCTGACCTCGTAGTTGCGCCGATCCTCGTCCTTGCCGACGTCCGCGAAGTACAGATGAAAATCCAGCTTTTTCTGGAGTTCCAGCGTGATATCTTCCTTCGTCAGATTCATCGACTCATGCCCGACGTTGAGGCACTGCCCCTTCGCCTCCTCCCAGCAATTCCACAGGTGCGGCACGACGCGCGCCATGTCGTGGACATGGATGAACGTCCGCCGGAAGTGGCGCTCATAGACCAGCAGGTAGCGGTTCACCAGCGCCTGATAGGTAAAATCGTTGATCATCAGATCCAGCCGCAGCCGGGGCGACAGCCCGAACGCCGTCGCGAACCGCAGCGCGATGGTGCCGGGCCGCGACATGCACATGTTCTCCGCTTCGGTCTTGGTCTCGCCGTACAGCGACAGCGGGTTGAGCGGCGTGTCCTCGTCGCAGATGCCCAGCACCTCCCCGTAATTCGAGCCGGTCGAGAAGTTCATGAGCCGCGCGCTCTGCGGGATCGCCTCCAGCAGCGAGCAGGTGCCGTCCACGTTCGTCCGCCGCGCCTCCTCCGGCCACTTCTTACATGCCGGGTAGCCGACGATGGCGGCGAGGTGCACCACCAGATCGGCGCCCGCGCACTCCTGCCGCAGCCGCGCCGTCTCCAGGATGTCCATCTGGGTCATCGTGAAGCCGGGGTGGATGAAGTTCCCCATCATGCTCTCGCCGCCGTGGCGCAGGTTGTCCACAACATGCACCCGGAAGCCCGACTGCAGCAGGTGCGGCACCAGCACGCTCCCGACGTAGCCCGCCCCGCCTGTGACCACGACCCTCGGCTTGTACGCTCCGCTCATCTCTCCCCCCCCTGGTTCTGCCCTGCGGCGATCTGCCCGATGATCTCCGCGATCCGGGCGCCGTGCGCCGCCCCGAACGCGTGTGAATTGCCGATGAAGAGCCCCCGCTCGTGGATCGCGTCGCTCACCGGCAATTCCACCGGCAGCCGCGCCTGACCCCGCGCGAGGATCTGCCGGAACGCCGGCTGCCGGACAAGGTTCGACCCCGACACCGGGCGCGTCTCCACGCCCGCCGCCTCCAGCCGCCGCATCAGCGGCCCGCGCGGCCCCCCGGCGAGGATCGGGAAGGCGAAGCCCGCATGCTCCGTCCCCGGCGCCTCAGGGAACACCTGCAGCCGCCCGCTCTCCCCTGCGCTGAGGCCGCCGATCTGCGCGCACCAGCTCCGGTGGTTCTCGCGCCGCCGCCGCACCCACTCCGGCAGCCGCCGCAATTGCGCCCGCCCGAGCGCCGCCTGCACGTCCGTCGGGCGCAGGTTGTAGCCGGAGGACACGAACAGGAACCGCGCGTCGATCTCAGGGGTCGCCGCCTCCAGCGCCGCCCGGTCGCTCCGCTCCCGCGCCCAGCCGTGCGCCCGCATCGACCGCATCATGTCGAGCAATTCCGGATCGTCCGCGACGACGATCCCGCCCTCCATCGTGGTGATGTGGTGCGAAAAAAAGAATGAGAACGCCGCCATCTCTCCGATGCTACCCGCGATCCGCCCCCCGTACCGCCCCCCGTGCGCCCCGCAGGCGTCCTCCAGCACCATCAGCCCGTCGAACGCCCCCGTCTCCGCCATCTGCCCGAGCAGGTGGACCGCCAGCACCGCCCGCGTCCGCGCCCCCCGCGCCCGCGCCGCGCTCGCCGGATCGATGCAGAGCGTCTCCGGGTGGACGTCCACCATCACCGGCACCAGCCCCGCCTGGATCACCGGGAACAGCGACGTCGACCATGTCACCGCCGGCACCAGCACCTCGTCCCCCGGCGCCAGCCGCCCGCACGCCACCAGCGCCCCCAGCATCAGCAGGTTCGCCGACGAGCCGCTGTTCACCATCACCGCGCCCGCCCGCCCGCAGTACGCCGCCCACTCCGCCTCGAACGCCCGCGTCTCCGCCCCCATCGTCACCCGCGTCGACAGCAGCACCTCCACCGCCGCCCCGACCTCCTCAGCGCCGAGGGGCGACACGACCAGCGGGTGTCCCAGCGCCGGATCGTGCCGCTCCGCCGGCTCCCCCGCCAATTCCTCCGCGATCAGCCGCCGGATCAGCGCGCGACGCTCCGCTGACGCCGCGCGCGCCGCTCCCTCCTGCTCCCCGCTCATGCGCCCTCCAGCCACCGGCTCCGGGGCAATTCCGTCGCCAGCACCTTCAGGTGATCCATGCCCACCGGCCAGCTCGACGCCTTGCGCTCCCCGCCGATCCGCTGACCCTCCTTCGTCGGCAATTCCGCGATCCGCCAGCCCCGCTGCATCGCCCGGATCGTGATCTGGTACTCGATCGGGAAGCGCTTGACAGAGGTGTCGAGATCCAGGAGCGCCCGCCGCCGCAGCGCCCGGAAGCCGTTGATCGTGTCGTACACGCGCGGCCCCTTGTGGAACAGCCGGTTCGCCAATTGCGACAGCGCGTCGTTCACCCGCGCCCGCAGCCGCAGCCGCTCCCCGTCCTCCTCGTTCACCGCCCCCGGCCCGAAGCGCCGCGCGATCGCCAGATCCGCCCCGCCCACCAGCAGATCGTCCAGCCGGACGATGTCCGCCGGGTCCTCGTTCCCGTCCGGGCTGAAGAACACCATCCGCTCCGCCGACGACGCCTCCGCCGCCACCCGGAACGCCACCCCGCGCCCACGGATCGGCTGGCGCACCGATGGGACGCCGTGGGAAGCCAGGAATTCCACCGATCCGTCCGTGCTGCCGCCGTCCACCGCGAACACCTCGCGGAATTCATCGAGCGGGAGCGTGGGCCAGAGGGTCTGGAGGCCCTCGATCTCGTTCAGGACAAGCAGGATGAGGGCGGAGTCGCGCATGCAGAGAGCCTACCATGATCGGGGAGCGGGATGAAGGGAGGGGGGAGAAATGCGCTCCGGGCGGCAGGCGCTGCGCCGGGTACACCCCTCCCGCCCGTCCCTCCGCAGCCCCTGCAGCGGATCGTGGACACAGGGATCAGGCGCGGCGTCGGCGCACAGTGAGGGCGAGGAGGGCGAGGGCGGCGGCGCCGGGGGCGGCGCCGGGGGCGGCGCTGCAGCCGCAGCCGTCGCCGGGCTTGCCGGTGTCCGTGTCGGGGGCGGCGGTGTCGTCTGCGTCCGTCCCGTCGCTGCCGGAGCAGTCCTGATCGACGCCGTCACCGGGGAGATCGTCGGTGCCGGGGTGGACGGCGGGGTCGGCGTCGTCGCAGTCGTCCCCGCCCGCCTCAGTGCCGTCGTAGCCGTCGCCGTCCGCGTCGGTGAGATCGTCGCCGGAGCAGTCCTGATCGGTGCCGTCGTAGGGGACGTCCACCGCTGCGGGGTAGACGGCGGGGTCGAGATCGTCGCAGTCGTCGCCGCCGGAGGTGTCGGCGTCGTAGCCGTCGCCGTCCTGATCGAAGTCCGAGCCGCCCGAGCAGTCGGCGTCCACCCCGTCGTACCAGACCTCTGTCGCGCCGGGGTTCACCGCCGCATCAGTGTCGTCGCAGTCGTCGCCGCCGCTCTCTGCGCCGGTGTAGCCGTCCCCGTCCTGATCGTCGTCGATCGGCGCGCAGTCCGTGGCGCTCTGCGGATCGGTGTCGTCGCAGTCGGTGCCGCCGAAGGCGTCGCTGTCGGTGCCGTCCCCGTCCTGGTCGTAGTCGGAGCCGCCCGAGCAGTCCTGATCCGCCCCGTCGTACCAGACCTCGGCGGCGAGCGGCCCCACCGCCGCGTCGGTGTCGTCGCAGTCGGCGCCGCCCCAGGCGTCGCTCTCGAAGCCGTCGCCGTCCTGATCGTAGTCGCTGCCGCCCGAGCAGTCCTGATCCACCCCGTCGTACCACACCTCTGTCGCGCCGGAATAGACGGCGGCGTCGAGATCGTCGCAGTCCAGCCCGCCCCACACCGCGCTGATCGCGCCGTCGCCGTCCCGGTCGTAGTCGGAGCCGCCGGAGCAGTCCTGATCGGTGCCGTCGTACCAGATCTCTGTCGTGCCGGGATGAACGGCGGCGTCGAGATCGTCGCAGTCGCCGCCGCCGGAGGCGCTGCTGTCGTAGCCGTCGCCGTCCTGATCGGCGTCTGAGCCGCCCGAGCAGTCCTGATCGGTCCCGTCATACCAGACCTCGGTCGCGCCGGGATGGACGGCGGGGTCGGTGTCGTCGCAGTCGGCGCCGCCGCCAGCGGTGGAGTCGTAGCCGTCGCCGTCCTGATCGAAGTCTGAGCCGCCGGAGCAGTCCTGATCGGCGCCGTCGTACCAGATCTCTGTCGCGCCGGGATGAACGGCAGCGTCGGTGTCGTCGCAGTCGGTGCCGCCGGAGGCGCTGCTGTCGTAGCCGTCGCCGTCCTGATCGTAGTCGCTGCCGCCGGAGCAGTCCTGATCCACCCCGTCATACCAGAATTCAGGCGCGCCGACGTAGATGGAGGGATCGGCGTCGTCGCAGTCAGTGCCGCCGGCGGCGGTCGCGCCGAAGCCGTCACCGTCCACATCGCTGAGATCGGCGCCGGAGCAGTCCTGATCGATCCCGTCGTAAGGGACATCCAGCGCGCCGGGGTTCGTCCCGGCGGCGGCGTCATCGCAGTCGGTGGCGGCGGCGGCGTATCCGGCGGGCGGATCGCAGGCGTCGAGGGCGGCGCCGGGGGCGCCGTAGCCGTCGCTGTCGGCGTCGGGGTACCAGGCGGAGGCGTCGAGGGCGTCGGCCTCATCGATCTGCCCGTCGCAGTCGTCGTCGTAGCCGTTGCAGTACTCGTCAGCGCCCGGATAGACCGCCGCGTCGGTGTCGTCGCAGTCGACAGTGTTGAGCGCGCCGTCGCCGTCGCCGTCGTAGACCGGGGAGCCGGCCCCGCCGTAGGCGCCGATGTCGGAGCGGCTGCGGTCGGGGTCGAGCCAGGCGGGGTAGCCGGCGTCGATCAGCGGGGAGGCGGCGGCGAGGGTGAGATCGTCGTTGTCGCAGTCGCCGTCGAGGCTGTAGCGGGTGAAGCGCGGATCGGCGGTGGTGTTCCCGCTGGCGGCGGTGCTGAAGGTCAGCGTCCCGGCGCGATCGGCGGCGGTGTTGAGATAGAAGTCATTGTAGAAGAAGTCGCTGTAGGTCGCGGTGTTGGCGTCAGCGCCGTATATGCCGTCACCGTCGAGGGTGTAGGCGACGATGTTGTTGATAAAGCTTGTGTGGACGTAGTAGTAGTAGAGGCCGCCGCCGTAGTAGTTGGCCTCATTGCCGATGACGGTGTTGTTCTCGAACTCGTTGAAGGACAGCGTGTGGCCGTAGAAGGCGCCGCCGGAGGTCGCGGCGCTGTTCTCGACGAACAGGTTGTTCGTCCACCGGTCGGTGGCGGTGGCGGTGTAATAGGCGTAGCCGCCGCCGCCCTCAGTGGCGCGGTTCCCGCAGAAGGTGCTGGCGGAGACCTCGACGGCGCCGCTGTAGTAGAGGTAGAGGCCGCCGCCGTAGTAGCCGCTGCTGAGCCCCGCGTCGTTGCGGAGGAAGCGGCTCCCGGTGATATCGACGTTGTAGGCGTAGGTGCTGGAGACGCCGCCGCCGTGGTACCAGGCGGTGTTGTCGGCGATCTCCATGCCGTCGAGCAGCAGATCGTAGCTCCCGAAGCTGGCCGGCGCGTAGGCGGCGCCGCCGCCGTGGCCGTAGGTGGCGAGGTTGCCGGAGATCCCGCCGTTCCGCATCGTGAGGTCGCCGTAGTTCTGGACGATCAGGCCGCCGCCGGAATTCCAGGCGGTGTTGTCGGTGAAGTCCACGCCGTCGAAGTCGCCGCCGGTGTAGTGGTAGAGGTAGAGGCCGCCGCCGTCGCCGTAGGCGCTCAGGTTGCTGTCCACCGTCCCGCCGCTCCACTGCACGACCGAGGAGAGCGCGTACAGGTAGGCCGCGCCGCCGGAGTAGTAGGCGGTGTTGCCGATCATGTCGGTGTCGACGGCGGTGAGCGTCCCGGCGGACTCCTGGTAGAGCGCGCCGCCGTAGCCGTAGGTGGCGGTGTTGCTGTCGAAGGCCACGCCTTCGATAACGGCGTCGAGGGAGCTGCTGTAGATGGCGCCGCCGGAGTAGTACGCGACGTTGCTGTCGAAGGCGGTGTCGGTCGCCGCCAATTCCGGGGAGCCGACCATGTAGAGCGCGCCGCCGTAGCCGTAGGTGGCGCGGTTGCCGGTGAAGGTGGCGCCGTCGAGGGTGATGGTGTCGGCGCTGTCGCTGAAGACGGCGCCGCCGGTGTAGTACGCGCTGTTGTTCTGGAAGGTGGCGTCGCGGGCGGTGAGCGTGCTGCTGCCGGTGAGGTAGATGGCCCCGGCGTGGTAGGCGGTGTTGCCGCTGAACACCGAGCCGTCGATGTCGATGTCGTTGCCGCCGGAGGCGTAGATGGCGCCCGCGTAGAAGCCGGAGGTGTAGTAGCTGCTGTAGTTGTCAGTCCACGCGTCATCGGTGGAGGAGATCGCGGCGCCGGTGGCGAGGAAGGCGGCGGCGCCGTGGGTGTAGTAGCCCCGGTTCCCGGCGTAGTCCGTGCCGCTGCTGTCGAGGCGGGTGCCGCTCTCCAGGTAGAGTCCGGAGCCGTTGTAGTAGGCGGCGTTGCCGCTGATAACGCTGTCGGTGAGCGTGACCTGCGGGGCGCCGGCAGTGGCGCCGGTGGTCGTGGCGTCGAGGTAGATCCCCGCGCCGTAGATGGCGTAGCCGCTCTGGAGCGTGGCGCGGACGAGCGCGAGCCGGGCGTTCCCGGCGGCATGGATCGCGCCGCCGTAGTAGCCGGTGGCGCCGGTGATCGTGAGGCCGTCGGCGGTGAGGCTGCCGCCGGTCACCGAGACGCCGCC
This sequence comes from Alphaproteobacteria bacterium, assembly GCA_040376255.1. Classification (GTDB taxonomy): domain Bacteria; phylum Myxococcota_A; class UBA796; order UBA796; family SXON01; genus JBEIQZ01. The sequence continues at coordinate 6,149 of JBEIQZ010000113.1, read as the reverse complement.
GCCGTTCAGCGAGGTGCTGCCGGGCGAGACGATGGTGACGTCGCGGAGCGTGCCGGCGGCGCCGGTCATCAGCACGCCCCGGGAGGTGCTGTTGCGGACGGTGAAGCCGTCGAGGGTGAACGTCTCGCCGCTCCCGGCGTTCACGGCGCTGGTGCAGGTACCGGCGGCGTTGATCGTCGTGCTGGCGGAGCCGGCCCCGGTGATCGCGAGGCTCTTCCCGGCGAGGTTCAGGCACTCAGCGTAGGTCCCGGCAGCGACGTTGAGGCTGTCTCCGCTGGAGGCGGCGGAGATCGCGGCGCTGATCGTGGTGTAGATCCCGGCGCCCCCGGCAGGATTGACCTGGAAGGTGGCAGCGGAGAGCGGTGCGGTGAGGGCGAGCAGCAGCATGATCCGGCCTGTTCGAGAGAGTATCGGTGGTTAACCTGCCAGGACCGGGAGGGATGGATGACCCCAGCGCTGCGGAACCTTCGCGATCAGGTGGATGCCTGGCTGGAGCGGCTGGAGCTCGACAGCGAGCCCACCGCTGAGGGCATCCACGTGCTGCGCTGCGGCTCGTCGATGCTGTTCCTCTCCTGCTTCGAGCATGAGGGCCGCCCCTACGTCCGCATCGTCGCGATGCTGCTGCTGGGCTTCCGCCCGAAGATGGAGCTCTTCGGGCGGCTCCTCCGCCTCAACAGCCGCGTGCTGTTCGGCTCCTTCCAGCTCTTCGACGACGAGACGGTCTGCTTCACCCACACCCTCGCCTACAGCGGCCTCGACTTCGACACCTTCAGCCACGCCCTCCGCTACGTCGGTCAGGTCGCCGACGACCACGACGAGCCGCTGCAGGCGGTCGCCGGCGGGGAGCGCGGCGAGGAACTGCTGGAATAATGCGCGTCCTGATCATCAAGCCCCACCGGCTCGGCGACGTGCTGCAGGCGCTCCCCGCGCTCCGGGCGATCCGCCTCGCCAACCCCGGCGCGGAGATCGACATGCTCGTCTCCCGCCGCTACCGCCCCCTCCTCGCCGACGCCCCCGATTTTTTACCGGGCGCCGCCACCCTGCTCGACGCCGAAGACCGCGAGGGGCTGATCCGCCGCGCAGCAGGCGGCTACGATCAGATCCACAACCTCTGCCCTGCCCCCGCCATCAACGCGCTCGCCGGGCTCGTCCCGCTGCACCCCGGCGCCGACCCGCTCCGCGCCCGCTCCGGCACCTTCACCCTCGACGGACAGCTCAGCGGTCGCGCCGTCCGCCTCGGCCCGCTCGCCCTCTGGATCGCCAGCGCGGTGATGATCCGGCGGCTCTGCCTGCTCAACCTCGCGGACGCCTTCCGCCTCAACGCCCTGCTGCCCGACCCGCCGGGCGACCTGAGCGCCGCCCCGCCCCTCCCTGTCGGCCCCTTCCTCTCCGCCGATCCCGGCGACCTCCCCGCCCGCTTCGGCCTCGCCCCCGGCGCCCGCTTCGCCTGCCTCCAGCCCGGCAGCGCCGACCCCTTCCGCCGCTGGCCCCCCGACCGCTACGCCGCGATCGCCGCCCGGCTCGCCCGGCGTGGGATGCCGGTGCTGGTGCTGGGATCGGCGGAGGAGCGCCCGCTGGTCGCGGGCATCTGCGCGGGGGCGGTCGCGGCAGGCGCGCCCCCCTCCTCCGTCATCGACGCCTCCGGCCTCGATCTCCCCGATCTCCGCCGCCTGCTCTCCGCCTGCCCGCTGCTCCTCACCAACGACACCGGCCCGATGCACCTCGCCGCGATGCTCGGCACCCCGACCCTCGCGCTGTTCTCCGGCCCCTCGATCCCCCAGGACACCGGCGCCTGGGCGGAGGGCGCGCGCACCCTCACCGCCCGCCTGCCCTGCCTCCCCTGCGCGAAGCCGGAGGACTGCACCCTCTCGCTCGCCTGCCGCGACATGCTCCAGCCCGACGCGGTCATGGAGCTGCTGGAGGGGCGCCCGATCTCCGACCCGGCGGTGCAGGGCGCCCGCGCCGCCTTCCGGCACGGCGTCCTCACCCAGATCCCCGTCCCCGGCTCCGGCCCCAGCTCAGGTTCTGACTCCGGCCCCGGCTCCAGCCCCCTCGCCGCCGCGTGGCTCCGCCGGTTCCTGCCCTGGCTGCCGCCGCTGACACCGGCTGAGCGCCGGGCCGCCCGCGCCGACCCGCTCCGCCCGCAGTGGGAGCGGATCGTGCCGCTGCTGCTGCCGCTCTGCCCGGGGGAGCGGCGGAGCGCGGCGGAGCTGCTGGCGCTCTGATCCGGGGCTCAGTATCCCCACCACCCGATCCCGCCCCCCGGATTGCTGTCCCCGACGTAGAGCCGATCCCCGCTCCCGCTCAGGCCGACCGGGTAGCCGATCAGCCCGCGCAGATCGAGGGACTCCTCCCGGCTCCCGTCCGCCGCCACCGCCCGCACCGAGGCGGGCCGCAGCGTAGTAACAAAAATCCAGCCCGCGTCCGCTGAGAGCGCGACGCCGCCGGGCCAGGCGAGGCGCAGCCCTGTGGCCAGCACCTCCGGGGCCGCGCCGGGGGCCGCCGGATCGAGGCTGAGCAGCGCCGCCCCGGACGCCCGCGCGTCGACGGCGTAGACCCGATCCGTCGACGCCGCGAGCGCCATCGGCTCCTCCAGCCCCGACGCGAACACCGCCCGCAGCGCGCCGTCCCAGGCGTAGATCACCGGCGCCCCGTCCGACGCCCGGATCGCGGACACCCAGAGCGTGCGCCCGTCTGCGTCCAGCGCCACGTCCCCCGGCATCTCTGCGGTCGCCCCGATCCCCAGGGCGCGCATCGCCCCGCCGGAGGTGCTGAGGGCGAACAGGCCGCCGGTGCCGCCGTCTGCGGTGCTGGCGACGTCGGTGATGTAGAGGGTGGCGCCGTCTGCCGAGAGGGCGATGCCGGAGGGCTGGAGCAGCGGGGCGTCGGCGTAGAGCTCGGTCACCGTCCCCAGCGTCCGGTCGATGCCGACCACCACCGGCGCGCCGCCCGCGTCGAAGCCGACCGCGTAGATGGCCGTGGCGCTCACCGCCAGATCGGTGACCTCCTGCAGATCGACGGTGGCGCTGATGGCGGAGAAGGCGGCGTCTTCGAGCGGATCGAGGTCGTTGTCGACGTACCCGGCGGGCGCCTCGCAGGCGATGACGGTGTCGTCGCTGTCCCCCCAGCCGTCCGCGTCGCTGTCGACGTACCAGGGCTGCACCGGGGCGCCGGGATCGTCGTCGTCGACCAGCCCGTCGCAGTCGTCGTCAACGCCGCCGTTGCATGCCTCGGCGGCGCCGGGGTTCACTGCGGCGTCCCGGTCGTCGCAGTCGCTCCCGTCCCCGGTGCCGGTGGCATCGCAGAGGCTCCGGGCGGTCGCCGGATCGCCGTACCCGTCGCTGTCGACGTCGGCGTAGCGGATCTGCACGCCCAGCACGTCCCCGTCCTGATCGTCGGTCAGCCGGTCGCAGTCGTTGTCCCGCCCGTCGCAGATCTCCGACGCCCCCGGCCACACCGCGCCCAGCAGATCGTCGCAGTCGGTGTCGAGCGCGCTGTAGCCGGCGGGCAGGTCGCAGGCGGTGAGCGTGGCGAGCGCGGTGCCGAAGCCGTCGCCGTCGTTGTCGGCGTAGAAGGTCTGCCGCCCGGAGACGCCCGGATCGGCGTCATCGCTGAGCCCGTCGCAGTCGTTGTCCCGCCCGTCGCAGACCTCCGCCCCGCCCGGCGCCGCCGCCGGATCCGCGTCGTCGCAGTCCCCGCCCGCCGCGACAAAACCGGGCGGCGCCGCGCAGGCCGCCCGCGCCCGCGCGCTGTCCCCCGCGCCGTCCCCGTCCTGATCGGCGTACCAGTCCCGCAGACCGGTGGCCGCCGGATCGGCGTCGTCGGCCAGCCCGTCGCAGTCCTCGTCCGCCGCGCCCGCGCCCTCCGCCGCGCACACCTCCTGCGCGCCGGGGTGGATCGCGCTGTCCGCGTCGTCGCAGTCGGTGGCCGTCGTCGCGTAGCCGTCCGGCAGCGTGCAGGCCCGCTGCATCGCCGCCGGGCTCCCGTAGCCGTCCCCGTCTGCGTCCGCGTAGTAGAGCACCCCCTGCCCGCCCCCCTCGTCCACCGCCGCGTCGCAGTCGTTGTCCGCGCCGTCGCAGACCTCAATGGCGCCCGGATGGATCGCGCCGTCGTTGTCGTCGCAGTCATCGTCGCCCGCGAAGCCGTCCCCGTCCAGATCGAGCGCGATCCCCGGCTTGACCGCCGCAGGCTCCTCCGCCGCGCAGCCGGACAGCAGCAGCAGCAGCGCCGGGATCAGGGGAGGCCGGAGGGGCAGGGGGCGCCGGGTGCAGGGTGCGGGCATTACAGATCTCCGCCGGGGTGTCCCGGTTCTACTGGATCGGGCGGAGCGGAGCGGGCTTGAGGACCAGAGAGTCCAGAGTCTTCGGCTTGACAGAACGGCGTTATGCTGCCACAATCCCGCCCCGACCTCTGGAGCGATCCATATGCTCCGCTCCATCGTACTGCTATCAGGAGTTCCCATGACCCGCACTCTCCCCTTCTGGATGCTCTCCCTCCTCCTCCCCTTCGGCTGTGACGGCGAGGACGGCGGCAAGGACTCCCCCGGCACCACCGACGAGACCGACACCGACACCGACACCGACACCGATACGGACTCCGACTCCGACACCGACTCGGACACCGACTCCGATACGGACTCCGACGCCGACAGCGACGCCACCATCACCATCACCGCGCCCGCCGACGGCACGACGCTGACCGATGTGTTCACCACCCTGGAGTGGACCACCACCAACTTCACCGCTGACGCCTCGCAGGTCGGCGGAGCGGTCGTGGACGGGGTCGGCCACTTCCATGTTTACAATGACGGCGTCTACGTCGACCTGACCGCCGAGAACAGCTACACGTTCAACGGCCTGCTCGGCGGCCCCCACACCCTCGAAGTGCGCCTCGCCAACAACGACCACTCCGAGCTCGGCATCAACGCCTCGGTCGATGTCGAGGTCGTCGCCCCCAGCATCTTCATCGCCTCCCCCGCCAGCGGCACCGTCCTCAACGGCAGCTCGGTCAACATGACCCTCGGCATCGCGCAGTTCACCATCGACCCCGTCGGCACCGCGAACGCGACCGGCCACGGCCACTACCACGTCGAGGTCGACGGCGTCTACTTCGACTACGGCACCGACCCGGTCAACGCCCTCGCCACCCGCCTGACCCCCGGCGACCACACCATCACCGTGCGGCTCGTCAACAACGACCACACCACCTTCCGCGAGGGCGGCACCTGCGGCGTCGACAACATGACCTGCGCCGAGGTTCTGGTGAACGTCCCCCCCGAGGTCCCCTACGTCTCCATCGACCAGATCGCCAGCCCCTACCTGTCCTCCACCCTGGTCGCAGGCATCAGCTACAGCAACTTCACGCTCATGCCCCCGATGGGCAGCCCCAACGTCAACGGTGAGGGCCACTTCAAGCTCACCGTCGACGGCGTGCAGCTCTACTCCTTCTCTGACCCCTCGATCTTCATCTACCACCTGACCCCCGGCGAGCACATCGTCAAGATCGACCTCACCGGCAACGACGACGCCCCGCTCAGCATCGTCGACTACCAGCGCGTGATCGTCAGCGGCTCCGCCTACGACGTCCGCATCACCTCGCCCGCCGACGGCGACACCGTCACCAGCAGTTTCAACCTGCAGACCAGCCCGACCAACTTCACCTACAACGCCGGCGCGGTCGGCGGGACCAACGTCAGCGGTGAGGGCCACTTCCACGTCTTCGTGGACGGCTCCTACTGGACCTTCTGCACCGACGCCAACACCTGCTCGGTGAGCGGCCTCTCCAGCGGCGACCACACCATCGAGGCCTACCTGGTCAACAACGACCACTCCGACCTCAACCCCACCGCCACCGACTATGTCTCGGTGGTGGTGCAGTAAGCACCGCGCGGCAGGCGCAGCAGGCTGATCTGGAGGGCGGTGATCGGGGAGTGATCCCTGATCGCCGCCCTCTCTGCTTCGCGGTCGTCTGTGCGCTTCCTGTTTGACCGGCAACCGCGATACACTGGCGGCATGATGCTGCTCGCGCTCTGGCTGGCCTGTGCCGACCCCCCCGCTCCGCCTACGGCTCCGGTCGCCCCGCCCGCCCCCCCGCAGGCCGATCCCGCCGATACCAACGCCTGGCAGGCCCGCGCCGGCGATCGGGACATC